>JAZSLQ010000159.1:0-23654 GCA_045535455.1 Kiritimatiellia bacterium
CCTCAATCGCGATACGTTCGACTATACGGAATGGCGTAAAAGCAATCTCTTTCAGGGCGAGACAGTAGACTCTTTGGGCGACCAGATCGAGCGATAAGTCGGATCGTAGCCATGTCGTTCTGTGAGCCAAGGAGTTGAATACAAATTTTGTCTTCCTAAGACCGCTTGGCCTCCGACTTCCTCAATCGCGATACGTTCGACTATACGGAATGGCGTAAAAGCAATCTCTTTCAGGGCGAGACAGTAGACTCTTTGTGCGACCAGATCGAGCGATTCCAGTCTGCACGAAGCGGACGCGTCTCGGTCTGATTTTTGATCTTTGACATACTCCCGGGTGCATGATGGCCTGGGATCGGCGGCACGCGAGTGCGGAGTCCGCCAAGGGCGGGTGGCAACATCCGTCGAAGATATGATAAAATATATTTGTTTTGATGCTCTTATGTCTTAGAGTTGGGAAGGAGGTAACACGATGAGCGTAATGATAGACATGCCTGCAACTATGGTGCAGCAGGCAAATGAATTTGCGGAGCGGAACGGCTGTTCGTTCGGTGAGTTTCTTTGCCTTAGCGTCGAAGCTTATCTTGCGGCACAGGAGAGAAAGCGCCAGTCGGACATCTCTGATTGGACCAAGAAATTCAATGCGCTTCTTGATGGAACCGAGAGTCGCAACGAGAAGCCGTACGAGTTCAGCCGAGCTGACGCATACGAACCTGAGGTGACGTTCGCATGAAATTCATTGATACCAATGTTTATGACTCGCTCTTGCTTGCCTCGGCATCGGAAATCGGCTGTGACGAATTTATCTCCGAAGACCTGAACGATGGACAGATTTACTGCGGAATGAGGGCGGTGAATCCGTTCAAGTCAGTCGGATGAGTTGATCTTTGACATACTCCCGGGCGCATGATGGCCTGGGATCGGCGGCACGCGAGTGCGGAGTCCGCCAAGGGCGGGTGGCAAGTGGTCCGGGGGTGCCACGAGAAGTCGATGCGCGAGGCGATGAGCGAGGTTCTGAAGGCCCGCGAGGCGGAGAAGGAAGATTGCCATGCTGGGCGCGGCGCTGCGTCTTTCCGCTCAAAGGCGGATCCGCAGCTGGACATTCCGGAAAAAGGCGGAATCGGGCTTGCGCGCGGAAGCGAAAAGGTCGCAAAGAGGATACTTGAAATCCTTGCCGACGGGCCCATGCGTCCGTCGGCGCTGCGGGAGGCGGTCGGCATCAGGAGCCGCGTCCATTTCTCGCGTTGCTACATGACGCCGCTGGTGGAGAAGGGGCTTGTCGCAAGAACCGATCCCGACAAACCGATGTCGCCAAGGCAGGAGTACAAGCTGGCACGAGATGCTGTATCAACAAGACTGTATCAACAAGCTGACCCTTTTGAGCTCCTAGATGGACTGGAGGCGGCGGGCTTCCGTCCAGAATCGAATCCACCTATCTTGGCGGACGCAGCGCAGAAGAGGACTTCATTGAGTTCTCCGGAAGGAAGTCGGGGCTCGTCCGCGGAGAGCAGTGCATGCGCCGCGAGGGCGACTTCGTCACGCTGCAGGCGGGCGGATCCGACAAGCCGTGGCGCAGGTACAATGTTGTTGATGATCCGCATCAGGACCACGACCTCCTCGCCGGCTCTGGTCCAGTAATGCACAAGACGCCCGTGACGCGCGACCTATGACGTCGCCTGAGCGCGGCGGCATTCGCCAGTTTAGCGCGGGCGCGTCTTCAGGGAGTTGCGCCATTCATGAAGGCTCATTCCCGTTGTCTGTAGGATGTGGTGCTGGAAGTTGCGCAGGGTTCCCCAACCGGAGAGCTGGGCGACCGCGTCGTCGGTAAGGTCGTTGTCCGTGACGATTCTGCGCGCTTCGTCGAGTCTGGCGGAGATGATCTCCTTCATGATGGAATGTCCGGTCGCGGCCTTGAAGCGCAGCTGCGCCATGCGCTGCGTGCAGTTGAATGTCTTCGCCACGTCGCTTGCGTTGATGCCCTTCGCCACTTCGCGTCTGATCATCTCCTGGGCGCGGAGGACGGACAGGTCTCTCACCAGCAGTCTGGAAGTTGAGCCGCGGCGGATGACGACGCTTGGCTTGTGCACGCCGTCCGGAACTGCGTGTCCGTTGAACAATTCCTCAAACGCCTCGCCGGCCATGCGTCCCGCGGCCTCGAAGTCGTTGGCGACGCTTGTCAACGTGGGGGTCGTCTCAAGGCATATGTCGGTGTCGTTGTCGATGCCGCACACCGCTATTTCGCCGGGGATGTCCAGTCCGAGTGCGTTTACCGCGTAGATGACGTCGCGTCCTACGGAATCGTGCGCGGCCAAGACGGCGCAGGGCTTGGGCAGGCACGCGAGGAACCGGCGCAGCCTCTTCTGGAATCTCAGCGGATTGGAGTGGTCCGATCTAGGCGATTCGCACGAAGCGCAGGGCAGCCTGCGGCTTGTCAGCATCTTTCTGAAGCAGATTTCCCGACTGCGGCTCCAGTCCTTGTCGCCCACGGCGTTCACAAACGCGAAATTCGCGTAGCCGAGATCCTGCAGCTCGTTTACGGCAAGGCGTACCGTTTCTTCGGTGGGATTCTGAATGAATGTGGCGCTGCCCCTGTACTTCTGCGGTCGTTTCGCCATGATGACGACGGCGGTCGAGCCGAACGACTCGGGGCTGTAGTGTATGTCGGCGATGATGCCATCCGGCTTCCAGAACTTCAGCATCGCCTTCATCGAGGCGTCGCCTCGTGGACGCGGCAGCGCAAGCACGCGCCATCCGCGTGAAGCGCCAAAGCGCATCAGACCCCTGAACATGTGCGTCGACGCGAAGTTGCCCGTACCAAAGAACCAAATGACCGTCTTCATGCTGCGGACATTATAGCACAGTTTCTCTGCGCGGCGGAGCCATTTTCGTTTTATTTCGTAATGATGTTTCGTAAAAAGGATTTTTTTGCGAAGGGTATTTGCTATAATGACTTCAAAATTCACAAGAAAAGGAGTCAGCATATGAAGCTCAAAACCGTACTGTCGTTATTGATGTTGTGCTTTTCGTTCTCACTGCGGGCCGCGACATGGAGCGGGACGCAGACTCTTGCGGCGGACGAAGTGGTTTCCGATGCCGTGGTGCTTGATGGAACAGTGACGATTGAGGTATCTTCGGGCACGGCGACTATTTCGGGCGTCGTCTCAGGTGGCCGGCTTGTGAAGACAGGCGCCGGAGTGCTGGTGCTCACATCGGCCAATACATACACTGGAGGTACTTCGATCGACGCCGGCACGCTGCAGATCAAGGCCGCTGGAGGCTTGGGCGACGGCGCCGTCGACATCACGACCACTGGTGCGGCGGGCTCGGGAATGCTGAAGTTCACCGTTTCGGGCGACTCGTCTTTTTCGAACGACATCAACATTTCCGGGACTGCGTCGACTGTGGACTACCCCGCTGTTTACAAGGACGGTGGTGGCGGTGGCAAGAAGTCAACGACTCTGACTGGTGCGATCACGGCGTCTTGCACAACTTATTTTCGCAGCGGCACCAATGGGGATGGGTGGCTTAAAATCAACGGCGACATCAGCGCGGAAGGGCAGACGATCGGTCTCTACACCACTACGTGGCAGACTCAGGGCGGCATTGAAGTCGGCGGCAAGGTCACGTGTGAGGAATTGTATTGCAGGTCGGCATATCAGCAATATGCGTGTCGGGTAGTTTCACCTGAAAGTGGAAGTACGTTCACTACACTTCAGATTGACAGCATTGTCGGCATCGGATCGGATGTGGCGCTTCCCGAGTCGTGCGTCGTGAAGTGGGCGTCGGCGATCGCCAACGACTTAAAGAACGTTTTGGCTCTTAACGGGAAGACAGTCACGATAGATCGACTGGATACTCCTGTCTGTACGTCTGCAGCCGGAGTTGGCGTAGGCTACGCGCCAGGCTATGCCGACACGACCGCCGGCACGCTGGTCCTCAAGTCCACGCAGAATTCCGATGTGTACGCCAAATTCGGAGGATCCGTGTCCGTAGTCTTCGATCCTACGTCTGCCGACCGCGTGGTGACGTTCAGGAATCGTACAAGCCCAACGACAGGTTCGCTTCGCGTGAAGCGCGGCACGATGGCGGTTGCGGATGGCGCGACGTTCGCGGGCGCGACAGCCTTGACAATCGACGAAGGCGCCACTTTCCGCTTTGACAGCGAGGTCGCGCAGGCGTTTGCCGGACTGACCGAGCTGACGGTCAACGGAACGCTGGTGATCGGAAGCGAGGCGGCGGGAGTCCTAAACAGCGACCAGTATCTGACGACAGTTCAAATAGGAGAAAACGGGGCCATCACCCTGCCGTCGGGCACTGAGCTATACGCGGGGGAGCTGTGGATCGACGGTGTCCAGCAGTCCGCTTCCGATTACACTTCCATAGACGGGCATCTTTCCGGCGGCGGAGTGATCCACGCGAGCGGTCCGTCCGCAGAGGCGGTCTGGGATGGCGGTGCCGGGGCCGACACCTTGCTTACGACGGCGGCGAACTGGCAGGGAGATGTTCTACCGGACTTCGAACGAGGAACGACGGAAGCCGTCTTTGGCGAGGGTGGCGAGCGGGCTACGGTGGACGATGCCGTATTCTTCAGCACCCTTGAGTTCAGGGGAGATTCATTCACGTTGGAAAAGGGTTCGGAGTCCGCATCCATCACGCTGCACGAGGCGACGATTGCCATCGCCGATGCCGAAGACAAGACTGTGGTTCGCGGTTTTACCAACGAGGTGCCCATCGCGGTTCCGGGTCCGCTTGACTTGTCGTCCATTCCCACGAACACTGTGCTGAAGATATGCAACCTAACCGCCCCCGAGGGGTTGTGGGTGACGAACGGCATTGCCGATTCGTGCTTTGAACTAGGCGGTTCCAATGTCGTTACCGGTCCGCTTTGGATGACGGCGGCAGGTCCTATGCGCATTTCCGGCAGCGTATCCGCCTCTTCCGGAATCGAGACGAAGTTGCCAGTCTCAGGCGACAATCCTCGTTCGGATGCGATGTATGTGCATCCTGCCAGCGGCAAATTCATCCTCGCTGGCGCAACGATCGACCGCGCGATGTGCCTGACCGCGATTTCGGGTAATGACACTCCCCTGACGGTTTCGGCGTCGACGACCAACAGCATACGTGGGTATTTCTACATGACGGCGCCGACGTCGCGCATGTATATTGGAGAGGACGCGGAACTGACATTCGAAATGCCGTATTTTGCATGGGCGCCGGCGAAGACCGGTCCTGGCGCGATTGTGTTCACCAACCAGTCGTTCGCAGTTTGCTGGGAGGAGACTGGCGGGATATTCTGCATCAATGAAGGAACGGTGCGTCTTGAAGTAGGGGGGAACAATGTCTGGGGCGGATTTAAGTTCAATACAACTGCCAATGCATCGGCTTTGCTCGACTGCCGCGTCAACGGCATGTACACGAGTTCCGCACTGCGTCCGGTAGGATTCGCCGTGAACAGCGCTTCGACGTCGAGCGTCTTCGCTCTCAACGACACAACGCAGCGCGTAGCGTATGTGAATGGCGGCAGCCTGTCGCGGACTGCCGAAGTCATAACCGGCGGGACTGCCGCGCTGCTTGAAATCGGGCAGGGGGCGGAAGAGAGCGACAAGGAGACGTATGGCGTGAAGGTCCGCATCGCCGGTGGAGTCGGAGTGAGGATGAACGCAACGAACTACACCGACAACGTCTGCCTGCTGGGAGCGCGCGAGTACGAATCTACGGGTGATTTGATTGCCTCCGCGGGAACGCTCGAACTTGCTGACGGGGCGACCTGGCTGAACGGGAGTCGTTTTGTGGCGGATGGCGGCACATTGGCGTTCGCGGACCGCGATCAAGTCAATCCGAAGAAAGCCGTCCTGGAGATATCGGGAAATGGCCGCATTGCTGTCGGCGGCAGCAGCCCGATTGCCTTCGCGCAGGTTGTCCTGAACGGAAGCAAGGTGTTCCCCGGAGTCTACTCTGCGGGTGACGGAACGGCGTTGGGCGCACACATCGCCTCGGGTTCGGTTCTTGCGGGCGGACCTGGCTTTATCCTCGTAGTCAGGTAGCCGAGATGAGGTGGCTTACATGGAGCGCTCTTCTTTGGGTGAACGCAGCGCTTGCCGCGAGCTTTCCCCTGGAGTGGAGCGCCCGAAATGATGTTGGAGTTCCCTGCGAGGTCGAGTTCCTGCCTGCAAAGCTGGGACTGGGCCTCGACGCCGGATACCGCATCGTCGCGACGACTTCTTTTGGGGAGACTCCGCTTGAGACGGCGGTTTCCGACGGTTTCGCAGCGGATTCGAAGGCGCTGCGCTTCACCGTTCCGAAGGGGACGACTTCGCTTCGTGCGGAGACTGTCGCGGGAGCCAATCGTCCGATAGGAGAAGCGGACAATCTGCTTGCCGGCGTTCTGGGAGGTGTGGATGGGTGGACGCTTCCGACGGGTGTGTCCTGTGAGCCCTGCGCAGGCGGACTCCGATTCTCCTCCCGCGTCGAATGGCCGGTTTTTGCGACTCGTGCTGTGCGGCTTCCCGAGAACCTTGCCGGAACTCCGGCTGTACTTGAGTTCGACGTCGCGAACCGATCCGAGCTGGTCTGGGGAGGAAGAGTCCGCGTCGTCCAGCTCGACGAGGCGAAGAATCCTCTGCCCGAGACAGTTGCCGATCCGCGTTGGACGGACCACATGCGTCCGGTTGGGCGAGTCGTCGAGTATCGCTGTGCGGGACGGTTCCACATGGCCGCTCGCTGGATTCGGCTGGAGATCGAACTTGTGACGATCAAGTCCAGGTTCGATGCCTACGGAAGGCCGCTGCCTGATCCGAAGAAGGCATGTACGCCGGTTCTTGAGGTGACGCGGGCGGTGGTGCGGCCCGCCGCGCGCTTGCCGTTTCCGAAATGGAGGGACGACTGCTTTGCCGACGGTGTTAGCGGCGAAACCGGAGATTCGGCGCTTCGGCTTGGCGGCGCGGATCGTCATGCGCTGTATTACCAGTCCGTTTCGCGCGGCGGCTGGACGGACAGAGTTCAGTTTCGGCGAGAGGAGGATCGGTTTTTCCCCGCCGGAGACGGAACTGTCGAGGCGTGGTTTCATCCGGACTGGAGCAGACTGCGCGAATCGGAGCGTAATCGGGACGTGACGCTTTTCCAGGCATACCGAGCCGAGCAGAAGTCGCCGCGGGCAGGCGAGAAGTTCGCCCTTGCATACGTCCCCGCGGCGAAACGGCTCTCGTTTCGCCTTTGCGATTGGGCGGGGAACACATACACCGGATGCGTCGAGTGCGCTTCGCTGCCGGATGGAAGATGGACGCATGTCGCGGTGCAGTGGTCGTGCAGGGGGACGGCCGAGATCTACCTCGACGGAAGGGCCGTCTTCTCGATGCCGATTCCGAAGTTCGAGGCGGTGCCGATCTCCGATTCCAGGCATAAGGAGCCGAATGATCTCTGGGCGACGGAGTTTTATCTGGGCGGAACGTGTCCCGCACTGCGTCTCTCGTGCGACTTTGAGAATCTTGCTCTCTACGAAGGGTCGGTTGACGACCTGCGCGTTTCCAGCGGATGCCGCTATGCGGGTTCGTTCGTTCCGTTGAAGGACTTTGCGTGCGACGGGCAGACGCGCGCCTTGTTCAAGTTCGACCGCGCGTTTGACGGAGTCTCCGGAGGTGGCTTTGGATTCGTCCCAGCGTCTTTCCATGCGAAGCGAGATCGAGTCGAGCATCAGGTAGAGGTGGCCGATGCGGTTGGCGGAGAGAAGCGCAACGTCCAGTACTTCCCTGCCGACCTGTGCTGCGAGCGCGATCCTCGGATTGCGCTGAACACCCGGAACTACGTGGAACTGCCGACGGCGGCGGATTATCTCAGGGCGAGAGAGAGACGGCATGAGGCGTTTGCCGTGCGCCCGGGCGACAAGATGCGCGTGAAGTGCGGCCCGCGCGTATTCATGGATTACGTGGAGATTTCGAACGCTCATGGAACGGAACCCCTCCGCTATCCAATAGTCGTCAACAACGGCAGGCTTGATCCGCGAAGCTTCGGCGATCTTCGCGACTCCCTGGGGCTCGACACCCTCGCGGACCGCGACAGGTGCAACCGAATCTTCCAGTACATGCTTTCGGCGAGCGACTACTTCATGAACCACCAGGCGGACTTCGCGCCTGGCTCAGACGAACCGCGCCAGGGCTGCTACGAGGCGATGCTCATGCTGAACAGCTACTGTGGTTTCGAATGCGGTCCGCTGAACAACATGACGGCCAACATGTTCGCGACGGTAGGAGACTGTCCGTCGTCAATGACGCTTGGCTACGGACATCTTTTCGAGCAGGTGCTCCACGGCGGAAAGAACCACATATACGATCTGTCGGCTCAGATGTTCTTCCCCGCCATGGACAATGAGACGGATGCGCATCTCGGGGAGGCGGCGGATCAGCCGGGGATTTTCAAACGCCTCGGCAAGTCTCCCGATCACTTCATCCGCCGCGGGACACGCGGTCGCTGCGCGATGAATCCGGGATATCGCGAGAAGACCTCCATGACGCTGAACCCCGGCGAGACCCTGCGCGTCTGGTGGGCGAACGACGGGACGATGAACAACATCATGACGTGGGGACGAACGGGCGTGCCATACAGGATATTCTCCGAGCACGAAAGCGACTACGCCGCCGTTTGCCGCGCGGACGACCGGAAGATGGAGGTGCGACGAAAGGATCGCGTATTCCCGCAGTACTCTACGGGCATCGTGAGGTTCGACGGACGTCCGCGACCGGACAATCCGGCATTCGAACTCGTCGAGTCCGGCTCCTTCTGCTACCACGTGAAGAGCTGCTATCCGATCGTGTGGGGAGATTATGCGGCGTACCGCGCGGACGGTTCGACCGTCGAGTTGGACATCTCGACGGATTTCAAGACATTCGCTCCGCTGCCGACGGGGGCGGACGGAGTCGCGAATCTCGAGTATCTCGTCAAGGCGAGGCACGATTACCTCATCCGCGCGAGGGCGCCGATTTCCGATGTCGTTCGCTTTTGCGCCGCGACGAAGCTCGAAGTCAACACGAGGACCTACCCTGGATGGCTTGAGGGCGGCGACAACGAGCTTCTGTACAAGGCGGATGGCCACGGCGAGGCCAGAGTCTCCTTCGCCTGGAGGGAGGAAGCGCCGCGTGAGATCGTCGTGCGAGGCGGCGCGTATCATGGTGCGATTCCGGGATTCGAACGTCAGCTCGTCGTCGTCGATCCCTCCGTTCCGAGCACATTGGCCGTGGATGGGATTGGTCCGGATGCGGAGGCGAATGCCTTCGGCGCGATAGAGGCCACGCTAGTCGACGGCAGACTGTCGCTCAGGGCGGATCCCGCGCGCGCGCAACTGCTGGGGCGTGGAGACGACCGTCCGGGAAAGACGGATGGCAAATCGTATTTCGCCGGAGTGGAGATACGCGACGGCGGCGCGGTCAAGTATCTGACGGTTCTCGTCTCTCCGGACTCAAGGCTGGTCACTGCGTCGGAGATGGAGGCGGAAGGGGCGAGACTTGTCCGTGCGGATGGCCACTCCTGCCAGGACCGACTGGTGTTCAGCAACGGCTTGGCGCGGATTGCCGTGCCGTTTGCCGCTTTGCCGGCGGGTCGCTATGGTGTCTATGCGCTCGTTCGCTTTCCTGAGTGCGCGGACAACGGCGTTGACGGACTTCAACTGGTGGATCCGCTTTCGCCAAAGAGCGTGGATGTTCTCGCGAAGCCGATAAACGGCAACCTCGACTACCTCAAGGCGACATACGGGAGGGCCGGGGAGAAGGGTCGCTGGAAATGGGACACGAACACAAGGCTTCCGGGACAGAACAGCTACTCCGGGTGGCGCATGCGCACTTGGGCTTTTCCGTCGACGGGAAAACTGGAGCTGCGAAGCGCCCGCAATCTGAAGGACGAGATTGAACTTGCCGCGGTCATGATTCTGCCTGAGCCGGAGCTCGAATTTGCAAACGAGATTCGCCATGTCCTGTTTGGGCTGAACTGCGATCCGCTGACTGTGCGATAAGGAGGAGAAATGAGAAAACTGATGTTGCCGTTGTTCGGCGCCTGGGCGACTGCATCATTGGCTGGGGGCGCTTATTCCAGGGCGAAGTTCCCTGATGATGGCGAACTACAGGTAAACCCGACGTTTGTGAACTGCTCGGTGGAGTACGGCGCTTCCAAGCCGATGCCGGGGCTCCGGCTGGAGTATCGGGAGTCCGACGATGCGACGTGGCTCGCCGTTCCGGACGAAGAGTTCCGGCATTACCCCGTCTCGCGCGGCTACAGGACGTCGATACGCGATCTTGAGGAAGATCGGGAGTATGTCTTTCGCCTCGTCACAAATTCCGGATCGGTGGTTACGTCTTCGTCGTTTCGGACCTGGAGGAGCGACGTTCCGATAGCGAGAACCGTCTACCTCGACGCGCATGGACCGAAGGTCATTTCCGAGAAGGGGACGCCGGACGGATGGATTCGATGTACTGCGAAGCCGGGGACGACGCTCGATTTCGGAGACGGAACCGCCATGCCGATCACCATCGACGGCGCAGAATATGTGGTGCTCGAGGACATGGTCATTCGCGGCTGCAGCGCCAGGAACATCATCAATCTCAGGAATTCACGACACGTTCGTCTGCGGAATCTCGATCTTTCCCGCTGGGGCCGTGTCGGCGAAGTGCGCTTTGACAAGTCCGGATGCATTTATCCGCATCACGCATCGGATAAAGAAGGATACATCAACTACGACGCCGCCATATGGATAGGGAAGGGCGCCTTTGGAACGGTGGTGGAGCGCTGCTATGTCCACGATCCGCTTGGACGCGCCCACAGCTGGTACTATTCGCATCCCGCTGGGCCGGAGGCGGTGATGATGGGCAATCCCGAAGGTTCGACAGTCATCCGCTGGAACGATTTCGTCGGCAGCGACGATCACCGGTTCAATGACGCGGTGGAGGGGACGGACAACTTCATGGACGACGGTGGCTTCAACCGCGATGCGGACGTATATGGAAACTTCATGATTTACTGCAACGACGACAACATTGAGATGGATGGAGCCCAGCGCAACGTCCGAAACTTCGACAACCGCTACGAGTCCGCTCTTTGCGGCGTGTCGATTCAGGGATGCGAGGTCGGCCCGACCTATGTCTACCGAAACGCCTTCACGGGTATGGGCGAGGAGTTCGGCGCCGCGGGGCAGATCGTCAAGACGGGTGGAGGTCCGCACGGTCCGGAGGCGCGTGCGTTTTTGGCGGACAACCTGTTCTGGGGCCATGGCGAGCTCGTCTTTCGTCCCGACCTCGAGGCAATCTGCAGCGGAAACACATTCACCTTCCGCGGAATCAGCCAGAAGAGCGCGAGCGCGCTTTCGGTAGACGAGGGGAATCGCTTCAGTGCGAACATCGCTGAAGACGAACTTGATCCGAACATGCCGGTTCGTCCGCTCGGCTTTTCGCTTGACCGTGCTCGGTTCTCCGGCTTCAGAGTTGAAGGAGGAGTCGTTTCTCCTGAGGTATTTACCCTGACCGCTAAAGGCGGCGCGAGGGATGTCCCCTGCAAGATCGTGAAGAACGAGGTCTTCGACTGGTTTGAAGTGTCGCCTTCGGAGTTCGTGGTTCCGGCGGGGAAAGAAGTCGAACTTGCCGTCCGGGTGAAGCCCGAGAGGACTGGAGGCCGCCGGCATTGGCGCGGGGCTTTTCTGGTCCGTGCGGAGGATGGACTTTCGCGTCCGTTTTCGCTTTACGCCGAGACGGACTATGTTCCGCCCTATCGCGCGGAGAAGATATGCGACACCGCGGTCTATTCTTCCGATTTCAAGCCGGGCGTCTTTGTGCGGCTTCCGAAACTCGAACAGGCGAAGAGGATTGCGCTGGAGGTTCCAAGGACGGGCCGCTGGTATTTCATGCTGCACGGCAGGGGCGTCGGTTCGGTGTGGGCCGGCGTCGACGGCGACAAGCCGGAGAAATCGCGGCAGCAGGCGACAGGCTATTCGAGCTGGACGATTCTCGCTCCTGGGCGTGGATTCGGCAATCGCTGCAGGCACTATGACTTAGAGGCGGGTGTCCACACGGTTGCGCTCGCGAACGAGTCCGGCGGATTTACGTGCGACGGACTCGTCCTTACCGACAATCCCCTCAGCTTCGAGCCGAGTCCGCATTCCGCCGATTGGCCCGCGGAGTGCGATCCGTCCGTCGTCTCGCGGCGAATCACGCGGCAGCTGCTGTCTACGTCTCCGCATGACTATCGTCCAAGGGGATTCGTGGGCAAGCAGGGGTATGGGTGGAATCGGATGATACACTACTCCGTCGTTTCCCTTTGGGTCAATGCGATAGAATGTGCGTCGCTGCGCGGGGATGACGAGATGAAGGACAAGCTTCTTGCCAATTATCTTGACTACCTGCCAGGCGGGCGCTTCCACGACAAGTGCTCGACGCCGTATCATGTCGACGACGCAGTCTTCGGGGCGCTGCCGCTCGAAGTGTATCTCTGCACGAAGGACAGGCGCTGTCTTGAGCAGGGGCTTCGGTATGCGGACATACAGTTCGCTCCGCCGTGCGAGGGGACGATCGGGGAAAGACATGCGCTGTCCGCTTCCGAGCAGCAGAGGCTTTACGAAATGGGGTGTTCTCCCGAAACGCGCTTCTGGATCGACGACATGTACATGATCACGGCGCTTCAGAGCCAGGCCTTCCGCGCCACAGGCAGAAGGGAATACATCGAGCGCGCTGCCAGAGAGATGTGTCTCTACCTGGACAAGCTCCAGATAAAGGACGGAGCCGACGCAGGGCTTTTCCACCATGCGCCGACCGCGCCGTTCGTATGGGGACGCGGCGCAGGCTGGATGGCGGCGGGAATGACGCTTGTCCTGTCGTGTCTTCCGGAGGACAGCGAGTATCGTCCGAGGATAATGAAGGGGTATCTTCTCATGATGGAGAGGCTGCTTGCGAACCAGCGTCCGAGTGGACTGTGGGGACAGCTTGTGAACGATCCTGAAAGCTGGGACGAGACTTCGGGTTCGGCGATGTATGCCTATGCGTTCATAGTCGGCACGCGAAGGGGCTGGCTCGCGGAAATCCGCTATCGCATTGCCGCCGGACGTGCCTGGCGAGCCCTTTGCGGAAAGCTTGACGCGAATGCGAACATGGAGGATGTCTGCGAAGGAACGGGACATGAAAACAGTCGCGACTGGTACATGAACAGGGCGCGGCAGACCGGAGACCCCCATGGACAGGCGCCAATGCTCTGGATATGCCGCGAGTTGCTGAAATAAGCGGCATGCACGCCGGGGGCTTACTCGGACTGCCACTCGCGGAGTTCGGCGTAGAAAATACGGCGCGTTCCTCTCGGCGGCGGCGTATTTGCTGGGCGCAGAGCGGCTGTTCGAGAACGAGCCAACGGTAGAGATTGGGGAGTTGGCGGTTGCCGAAGGTGAGAGTGCTGGTATTACGGCGATGACTGTCGCGGTGACGGTGAAGGACGGCGAGAGTGCAGTCGCGGTTAGTGCCGCGAAGGTTGCGGCCATGTTTGAGGCGACAAGTGATCTTGGCGACTGGACTGGCGCGGCAAAATTGACGCCGACGGTGACAACCTCTGGCACTGACGCAAACGGCAAGATGACTTTTGTTGTCACACCTGGCGACGGAACAGCGTCAAAGGCGTTTTTGAGGATTAAGCGGTAGTGCACCACGCATAGCACCTATTTACGCGGCTTGGCCGACGACCTGCAAGGCGTAGAGCAGCGCCGAGCCGATGGTCGGGCGCAGGCCTCTCCATCGAGCGGCGCGGCGATGGTAAGCACGGAATGTCTTTTTGCGTGGTTGAAGTAGCGGTTGAAAATTTGTCGATTTGCGCCGTGATTTTGGGCATGGTTTTTTGGTATAATACCAGTCATGAATCTTGGTAGAGCAATAGTTCTTGCCGTGGCGGCGTTCGGGTTTTCGCTCGCCGCCGTCGCCGTTTCCCCAGGCGTGAGCCCCGGACCAGACGTGCGGTATGCGACCGACGCGTATCCCGGGTTTGACAGCGAAGACGAGCTGCTGAAGCCGTCTCGAAAGGAGCCGCGGTGGTTCAGCTGGATCAACGGGCCGAAGAAAGACACCGCTGCCGAACAGTTCGAGTACGCGGTTTCCCTCGAGCGTGAGGGATCGTGGAAGGGCGCGAAGAAGGCGTATGATGCGCTCGTGCGCGAGTGGCCCACTTCGCCTGAGGCGGCGAAGGCCCAGAAGGCCGTTGCGGACATCTGCCTCGGCAAGCTCCTCGACACGGAGGACGCTTTCGCGGAATACCGCTATCTCCTCGATTTCTATTCTGCGCAGTGCAACTATGACGAAATCGTCGAGCTTTTGTACCAGACTGCCGAGCTTATGCGCGAGGAGGGGAAGACCATCCTCTTCTTCAGGTTCGACAACACGGTCGACGTGCGTCGCGCCTACGAGGCGGTGGTGCTGAGGGCCCCAGGCGCGAAGTTCGCGCCGCAGGCGATGCTCACGGTTGCGTTGCTGCGAGAGGACGAGGACAAGCAGGATGCTGCCGCGACCGTCTATGAAAATCTCCGCAGCATGTATCCCAACTCGCCCGAGGCCGTGGTCGCCTTGTACCGAGAGGCGAAGGCGCGTATGGTCGTGCTTCGCCGCTGCGAGTACAACCGTGAGCGAGTGCGCGACACGATAGGGTTCCTTACGTTCGCTATCGAATCCGGAAAACTCTCCCAAGAAGAGGCGGAGGAAGTCGCGCAGCTCCGCGTCGAGGCGCGTGCGCTTCTTGAGGAGGAGGCCTACAACGCGGCGAAGTTTTACGACTCCCGCACGCGCACGCGGCGCAGCGCGTTGAGCGCGTACCAGCGATTTCTTGACGAGTACCCGACTTCCGACAGGGCGCCGGAAGTTCGCCGCCGTCTGCTTGAACTTCAGGAGGAAGGAAAATGAAGAAGATTCTACCGATTGCCCTTGCGGCTTTTGCGCTGGCGGGTTGTGCCGGCTACAGATGGACGTCTCCGGTTCCCGCTGACATGCGCACAGTCAGCGTTCCGACTTTCCGCAACGAGTCCGACGTGGTTGAGCTCGGCGCCGTTGCGACGCGCCAGGTGCTGCGCGAGTTCCAGCGCGAGGGCACGTTCAAGATTGCATCGGCCGACGATGCCGCCGTCGAGGTGCAGGGCGTCATAAAGTCCGTTTCTGCGGGATCCGTCTATTACAAGCGCATGGAGACCATGCGCGCGTACGAGCAGCGGTTCATCATCGCCGCCGACGTATCGGTAATCGACAGGCGCAGCGGCAAGGTGGTCGTAGACAACCGCCACTATGCCGCTGAGACGACCTACCTCACTGACACCGACATCGTCACTGCGCGGCGCGATGCGTCGGGGCGTGCTGCGGAGGATCTTGCGAGGCAGATTGTCGACGACGTGACGTCGTACCGTTGGGATGGCCCGAAAGAAAAGGAGGCGGTAAAATGAAGAAAGACGGAGTCCGTGCCGTAATCGAGCTGAGGATTACGCCGCAGAGGGACTGCGGCTTCGGGAAGATCGCCGAGCGTGTCGCCAAGTTCGAGCAGGTCGAGGCGTGCTTTCTGATGTCGGGCGGCTACGACCTCCTTGTGTTTGTCAAGGGTGACAGCCTTCAGGACGTTGCGCAGTTTGTCGCGGCCGACCTCTCCACGATTGACGGAATTCTCTCCACTGCTACGCATTTCATGCTTGAGACGTACAAGGCGGGCGGCGTCTTTGACAACCCGGGCGACAACAGGTTGGAGGTTTCGTGATGGCGGTAGACCTTGCACAGAAGGCGCAGAATTTTACGAACCGCGGCCGACAGGCCCTTGAGACGGGGCGCTACGAGCTTGCGGTCGATATGTTGATGGAGGCCGTTTCGGCCGCTCCTGACGTGCTGGAGACGAGGCGCCTTCTCCGCGCTGCGCAGATTGCGAATTTCCGCAAGAACGGCAAGGCCGGCTTTGGCGCGAAGCTCGGCTACAAGATGGCCCAGATGAAGATCATGGGGCTTGTGAAAAAGGGGCATGGCGCCGAGGCGATGGCCGAGGCGGAGAAGCTGCTTTGCCAGAATCCGCTCGATCCAGACAACATCGAGGCGGCGGTAAAGGCGGCGGAGGCCGCCGGCAAGGCCGACCACGCGGCGATCACCGTCGAGGCCGCCTACGAGTGCTCCAACCGCGACCCGGCGCTGCTTGAGCGCGTGGCGACCTACTACACGATGGCCAAGCGCTACGACAAGGCGCGTGACGCATACCAGAAGCTTTCCGAGTTGAAGCCCGGAGACCAGCATATCCTCCAGCTCCTCAAGAACACCGAGGCGCAGGCCACGATGAACGCAGGGTGGGAGCAGACCGCCGGCAAGAAGGGCGGCTTCCAGGCCCTTATCGCGAACAAGGAGCAGGCGAAGAAGCTCGACCAGGCGAACAAGGCCGTCATCACCGGTGACGACGCCGACGCCTTGATCAAGGAAAAACTCGCCCAGATCGAGCGCGAGCCGAAGAACATGAACTTCCGCCGCGCGCTTGCTCGAATCTACGTGCAGAACAAGCGTTTTGAAGAGGCGATCCAGTGCCTGACGGACGCGATCGAGGTGGCTGGCTCGATGGACCCCGAGCTCGACCGCATGCTCTCGCAGACGTATGTCAGCTACTACGACCAGCAGATCGAGGCGTACCGCGCCGCAGGCGACGAGGCGAACGCAATCGAAATGGAGAACCAGAAGAACCAGTTCGTGTTCGACGACCTCGCGCAGCGCGTCGAGCGCTATCCGAACGACCTTCACCTCCGCTACGAGCTGGGACTCCAGTACTACACCTACGAATACTACGACGAGGCCCTTGAACACCTCCAGCTTGCGCAGAAGAGCCCCAAGGACCGCCTGTGGGCGCTCTACTACCTCGCGATGTGCTTCCTCAAGAAGGGCCAGACCGACATGGCCATCATGCAGCTCGAGACTGCGCGCGACGCGATTCCGACGATGGACGACCTCAAGAAGAAGGTCGTCTACCAGCTCGGCCGCTGCGCCGAAGATTCGGGCGACCTCGAGAGGGCCTACCAGTACTACAAAGACGTGTACGCTGCGGACGTCGGCTTTGAGGATCTTGGCGAGCGGATGCTCGCGGTCAGCCAGAAGTTAAAGAGCGGAAAATGAAAAGTGAAAATCTGAAAGCGTCGGGAAATGTTCGCCTTAACTTTTCACATTGCACTTTTAACTTTGAACTTAAAGCTGGCAGCCCCAAGGAGAGTCGAACTCCTCTACCAAGCATGAAAAGCTCGTGTCCTAGCCGATAGACGATGGGGCCAAAAACGCACATAGTATATCATATCGCGGGATGACGAATCAAGGGGGCAAAATGGATGAACGTGAGGCGTATGTTGCCTTCAACCTGACGGACAAGGTCGGCTCCGTCACGCTTGCGGGACTTGTCGAGTCGTCCGGTTCCATCGTTGCCGCGTGGGAAGCGTATCCGCAAAAGGTCTCGCGTTCGGGCGATGGCATCGACTGGAAGCGCGAGTTTTCGCTCGCAAAGCGCTACGGGGTCGAAATCGTGACGCCTGCGGACCCTTGCTATCCGCCTTGTCTTTTAGAGCAGCCGTCGCACCCTCTTGCACTCTACGTCAAGGGCGACGCCTCCATCCTGTCGTCTCCGTCCGTCGCGATCGTCGGTACGCGCCGCGCGACCGCCTACGGGCTTGACCAGTCATTCAAGATTGCAAGGGGGCTTGCCGAGAACGGCTGGACGGTAGTCTCCGGCCTTGCGCTTGGCGTTGACGCCGAGGCGCATCGCGGTGCACTTGCCGCAGAGGGCAAGACAGTCGGCGTCATCGGCTCGGGGCTCGACGAATTCTATCCCGAGGAGAACCGCTCGCTTGCCCGCGACATCGTTGCGAACGGCGGCGCGGTCGTGAGCGAGTTTCCTTTCGGGCGCTATCCCGATACGCAGACGTTCCCGCAGCGCAACCACACAGTCGCAGCGCTTGCGAAAGGCGTCGTCGCGATAGAGGCGCCGCTCAAGAGCGGCACGCTAATCACGACTTCGTGCGCCGCCGACATGGGGCGCGTCGTTATGGCAGTTCCTGGACGTGTCGACAGCCGTTCGAGCGCGGGGTGCCTTGCGCTCCTCCGCGATGGAGCACGGCTCGTCCGTTCTGCGGCAGACGTCGAGGAAGAGCTGTCCCCGCTTGTCCCTGCCGAAAAGCGCACGGTGTCGAAAGTGAAGGGCAAGGCGTTGCCAGTTTCGTCTGCGCCTGCTCCCAAGTATTCCGTGGAGGAGGCGATGATCATGCGTGAAGTGGACGCCGAGGGCGTTCACATGGACATTCTCGTCCGCCGTACTGGCCTGCCAGTCGAAAAGGTAAACGCCCTTTGCATGGCTTTGCGTCTCAAGGGTCGCGTCCGATTCTTCCCAGGCAACCGCGTCGCTCTCCCTCGCGACCCCTAACTCCTAACCATCCACTCTCCAACTCCCTCTGCGCCTCTGCGTCTCTGCGTTAAAAATTCTACTAAAAAAGATATCAATTCCATTCTCCAACTCCAACTCTAAACTCCAACTCCTGACTCCTGACCCCTAACTACTGACCCCTAAATCACCATGAAAATCTTCAAAGAACCCCTGAAACTCCAGAAATGGTGCCGCACGCGCAAGCTCGCAGGCGCCAAGATCGCGCTTGTCCCGACGATGGGCTATCTCCACGACGGGCATCTCTCGCTTATACGCGAGGCGAAGAGGCGCGGTGCGGACGAAATCGTCGTGAGCGTTTTCGTGAATCCGGTCCAGTTCGGTCCGAACGAGGACTACGAGAAATATCCGCGCGACGAGAAGGCCGACCTCGCGAAGTGCCTCGAGGCGGGCGCGACAGCAGTGTTCTTCCCGATGCCCGCCAACATGTACCTTGACCGCCACAGCGTCTACGTGAACGAGGAGGACCTTTCGCGCGGGCTTTGCGGTGCTCGCCGCCCCGGGCATTTCCGCGGCGTATGCACAGTCGTCGCGAAACTCTTCAACCTCGCGCATCCCGATTTCGCCGTCTTCGGGCAGAAGGACTACCAGCAGGCGCAGGTGATCAGGCGCATGGTGCGCGACCTCAACTTCGACCTAAAGATCGTCGTCGCGCCGATCGTGCGTGAGAAAAGCGGCCTCGCCCGCTCGTCGCGCAACACGTACCTTTCGCCAGAGGAGCGCGAGAGGGCGGTCGCCATATCCCGCAATCTTATGGCGTTCGGCTCCAAGGGCGGCGCCAAGACTCTTGCGGCGCTTAGGAAGTCGCTTGAAAAGGCCGGTCTCGTGGTCGACTACGTGGAGTGCGTGGATGCAGAGACTCTTGAGCCGCGCAAGACGCCTAAGAAGGGCTGTTGCATCCTTGTCGCGGCCTATTGCGGCAAGACACGGCTCATCGACAACCGTGTCCTATGATATGGTATAATACATAGACATTCACTTTACATGAACAATAAAAAACAAGGGGAACAAATGAAAAAACTCATGATCGGACTCGTCGCCGCGGTTGCGATGGTCGGCTGCTGCACGCAGCCCTGCGACGGAATCAAGGACTCTGGCACCACATACATGGCGGACGCTCTCGCCCCGTACATCGAAAGTGGGGAGCTCCCTGGCGTGGTAAGCATGCTCTACAGCGACGGCGTGACCGAGACGGCGTGCCTCGGCTATGCAGATGTCGCCAAGAAGCGCAAGATCACTGCAGACGACGTCTACATGCAGTGCTCGCAGACAAAGGGCTTTTGCGGCGTGACGGTCGCGAAGCTCGTCGAGGAAGGAAAGCTCAACCTCGACGATCCAGTCTCCAAGTATCTCCCCGAGTTCGCAACGCTCTGGGTGGACGGCGGCGAGACTAACGGCGTTCGCACGCTCGTCAAGGCGAAGAACGTCCTCACCGTACGCATGTGCCTCAACCACACGGGCGGCTTCCCGTTCGAAATCTGCGCCAAGAGCCCCGCGATTAAGGGCGGCGGTTGGTCCGGCGGCGCGCCACTGCGCCAGACTGCGGCTATTGCTGCCGCATCGCCGCTTCTCTTCGAGCCCGGCACGAAGGTGCAGTATTCCAACACAGGCATCGACATCGGCGCGGCGGTCGTCGAAGTCGTGACCGGCATGAAGTGGGAGGACTATCTCAAGAGGGAGGTTCTCGATCCCCTCGGCATGAAGAGCACCTGGTTCTGGCCGACCGACGAGCAACTCAAGACCCAGGTCGAAATGTATGACTGCCGGAAGGGTGCGCCCGCGACATGGCGTCTCCAGAACGATCAGCAGCAGCGCCCCTACAATGACGGTCATGTGTTTGCATCCGCTGGCGCTGGCCTCTGGACGACGGCGCACGACCAGTACAAGTTCTACAAGATGCTGATGAATCTTGGCGTTGGCGACAATGGCGCGCGCATCCTCAAGGAAGAGACGGTCAAGTCGATTCTCGCCGTCTCCACGCGTCCGAAGGGGCTTGGCGGCTACTCCCTCGGCCTTTCCGCTCCTGAGACCGACAAGGAGGACCAGTGGTTCGGTCACGGCGGCGCATGGGGCACGAACTGCTCCGTCAACTGGCACACGAAGCAGCTTAAGCTCTGGGCCGTCCAGCTCTGCGGCGGTCCGCGTCCGTGGGACAAGGATAGGGAAGAGGCGTCAGAGAAGTTCTTCAAGTCGGCCGTCGATTCACGCGGCGTCGATGCATACACTGGTCGTGTGGAGTAGAACTTGTTTTTGAACCATGTAGAACGTGTAGATCGTGTAGACTTTCTGCATGATCTGCATGTTCTACACGGCTGATTGTCTAAAAATAGAAAGGGGCGTCCATGAAGAGGATAGCGGTGGCGATTGGTTTGGCGGCGTGCGGCGCATTTGCCGCGGAAGTCAACGACTGGGAGAATCCTGAAGTCAACTCGATAAACCGCCTGTCGGCGAGGACATACGCGATGCCGCTTGCGGACGAACAGGCGGCGTTTTCGGACGCGCTTGAGCCAGAGACGCCATACAAGATGTCGCTTAATGGCGACTGGCGTTTCTCCTGGGTCGGCGATCCCGCGAGGCGTCCGCTCGATTTCTGGAAGGCGGACTTCGACGACGCCGACTGGGCGACTATCGACGTTCCGAGCTGCGTGGAGATGCGCGGCTACGGATCGCCAATATACACTAACATCCGCTATCCGCACAAGGACGTGTCGAATCCTGCGGATAAGGACTTTGCGAAAATCCTCGACCGCGACTCCGGAACGCCGGACTACAATCCCGTATCCAGCTATCGCCGCACTTTCGCCGTGCCTGAGGCGTGGAAGGACCGCAGGGTGATCCTCCGCTTCGAGGGCGTTGGCTCAGCGTTCTATGTCTGGGTCAACGGCAAGAAGGTTGGTTATGCCGAGGACTCCAAGCTGCCGAGTGAGTTCGACATCACGGAATTTTTAACGCGTAACCGCCCCTTGCGGGTGGGCGCGACCCATGGGGAAGCGACCAAGCCGAGCGAAGCGAGTGCCGAGAGGCGCAGTGACGCAGAGGACGCAGAGAATATTCTCGCCGTTCAGGTGTTCAAGTGGTGCGACGGAAGCTACCTGGAAGACCAGGACATGTTCCGCTATTCTGGCATCTTCCGCGACGTTACGCTCTGGTCAATGCCGAAGGACGGCATTTGGGACTTCAAGGTAAGTGAAAAGCTGAAAGTTGAAAGTGGAAAGTGCAAAGAGGCCTCCATTTCGATAGAAGGCATTGACGGGGAGTGGGCTGCAACGCTTTACGACGATAGCAGAAAGGCGGTCGCCGCCATTAACTCTAAGCTTTCAACTTTCAACTTTCAACTTTCTTCCTTGCCCCGGCTTTGGTCGGCTGAGGATCCCTGCCTCTACACGCTCGTCGTGAAGAAGGGCGGCGACATCCGCGCGAAGAAGATCGGGTTCAAGGAGCAAAGAATAGTCGGCAACACTTTCCTCGTGAACGGGATGCCGGTCAAGATGAAGGGCGTGAACCGCCACGAGACGAATCCCGAGAACGGACGCACCGTCTCCATTGACGACATGCTGAAGGACGTCACGCTCTTCAAGCAGTACAACATAAACACCGTCCGCACCTGCCATTATCCCGACCATCGCCTCTGGTACGACCTCTGCGACCGATACGGCGTCTACGTGATCGCCGAGGCGAACGTCGAGGGGCACGAACCAGGGTACGGCGACAATGGACTTGGCCGCTTCAAGGAGTGGGAGCACACGATCGTCGAGCGCAACGAGCGTCAGGCGGTCTTCTACCGCAACAACCCGTCCGTCACGCTCTGGTCTATGGGAAACGAGACAGGGCACGGCGACTGTTTCCGCCATGCGATTGCTGCGGTGAAGAAGATTGACCCGTCGCGCCCAGTCCACTGGGAACGCGGAAACGAAGACGCGGATGTCGATTCGACGATGTATCCGTCCGTCGAATGGCTCGAGAAGCGCGGCAAGCTCGGCAACGAGAAGCGCGGCGGAGCCATGTCTGGCGAGGGCGGTGGTGAGGGATATGCCATCTCCGGCCACACTGCCGGCAAGCCGTTCATCATGTGCGAGTACGCGCACGCGATGGGCAACGCCGTCGGCAACCTGAAGGAGTACTGGGATGTCATCTACGCCTATCCAGCGCTCATCGGCGGCTGCATCTGGGATTGGGTCGACCAGGCGATATGGAAGGACACGGGGCGCATAGACCCGAAGACCGGTCGTCACGAGCGCTTCCTTGCCTATGGTGGCGATTTCGACGACTTCCCGAACGATGGGCCTTTCTGCTGCAACGGTGTCGTCGACCCGCTTCGCAACGTGAGCCCCAAGCTTGTTGAAGTTGGGCATGTCTATCAGGATATCGTTGTGGAGAGGAAGGATGGCGGCTTTGCTCTTGAAAATAGGTACTGCTTCACCAATGCCTCGCAGTTCGACGGTCGCTGGACTCTTCTCGCCGATGGTGAGAAGGCGGGCGAGGGCTTGTTTGCGGTTCCGCCTGTCGCTCCGCTCGCCACAGGCGAGTTCAAGATCCCCGAGCTCGACGCGGCTCTCGCGACCGTTGGCAAGGACAAGGAGGTTTTCGTCAACTTCGAGTTCTTGACGAAGGCCGATGCGCCGTGGGCGAAGAAGGGTTATGCCGTTGCTCGCGACCAGATTCTCCTTAATGAGAAGCCGGCCGTCGAGGAAAAGCCAGACGGCGGCGCTGCGGCCGCGCATGACGACGACGGCGACGAGGTAACGATCGAGCGCGGCAGGACATATGCCGTGTTTAGCAAGAAGACTGGCACGCTCAAGCTTCTCGTCATGAGGGGCGCTACGATTCTCTCCGACTTCGACGGCATCTCCGCGGGCCCGCGCCTCACCTGCGCCCGCGCATGGACTGACAACGACCGCTGGGTGTTCTTCGGCGGCTCTTGGAGCGACGATCGCTCGAAGGGCTTTGAGGGGAGTGGTCTCACGCAGATCCACTACCATCCAGGCCGCATCGTCGTCGACGGCAATGTCGTGAGGACCAAGGTCTCGGTGGATGGCATGAAGGGCGCCGGTTTTGAACACGAGTGTGAGTGGACGTTCGCGTACGACGGGTCCGTCACGCTTAAGAACAAGGTGGTTCCCTTCGGCCGCATGCCGCATGCGCTGCCGCGTCTTGGCCTTTCGCTCCGGCTCGGACGTGCCTACGAGAACATGGCGTGGTACGGGCGCGGGCCGTGGGAGAACTACATAGACCGC
>JAZSLQ010000017.1:0-3209 GCA_045535455.1 Kiritimatiellia bacterium
GTCGCAGCCAAAGACAATAGCGGCTTCGTCTACCGACAAATCACCGTCGTTGTCGCCGTCCGCGCCGAGAGCGACTGTCACCTCGTTCGTCTCGCAGGTGTCAAACGCCACCGAAAGTGGCAGCGTCTGTAACCGCGTTGCAACGACATTCAGCGCAATGTTAGTGCTGACTTCTGCATCAGGCGTTGCCGCTTCCGGCAGCGACGGCACAACCACCCGCGCCTCCGCAAAAGCGGAGAAAGCGAGCAACGCCACCATCAAAATCGCCGCGCCGAACTTCATGCGAGTATTTTACCATAATCCGGCAGGCGTAATCTCGCACACTGCTATTTCCGAATTCTCAAAAACGCCTTTGCCGCCGTGCCGTTGCCTGGAGTGACGACAAAAGTCATCTTGCCGCTTGCGTCAGTACCAGAAGTTGTCACAGTCGGTGTCAGTTTTGCCGCGCCAGTCCAGTCGCCAAGATCGCCTGTCGCCTCGAACATCGCCGCCACCTTTGCGGCATCAACCGCGACCGCACTCGCGCCATCCTTCACCGCCACCGCGACAGTCATCGTCGTAGTGCCAGCGCTCTCGCCATCTACAATCGCCAACTCACCTATCTCGACCGTTGGCTCGTTCACGAAAAGCCGCTCCGCACCCAGCAAATACGCCGCCGCCGCATGGGGCGATGCAACGACAGCAGCGCCTCCGCCAGGGTTGCCGGATGCTTGCCGAACGCACTGCGCCCATTCCCTAAATGCCGCATATTCCGCCGCGCTCCCACCAATCGCCTCCTTGATCTCCGCATCGGCGAAACCGACGCCGTCGAGAGTTGCGTCAACATCGCCCGCATCGGCGTCTTCCGCAATACGCGGCAATGTGTTCGGCGAAACGGCTGTCGGCGAGACCATTGCCGTGCGAAGACCTATCGGCATCGCGTTTGCACAAAGCACGACGGTAGAGGCAAGCGCAATGAGAATCGTTTTCACTGCAGAACCTCCAGTTCCGCCACGGTGACCAGGAATATCCGTGCCGAGAGCCGCGTGATCGTTAGGACGCATTCGGAATGCGCCGGAACCGTCAACGGCCTCGACCCCTTCAGAACCCGATAAGAGTATCCCTCTGGCAGAATGATGCGTATCTCGCGGTCGGCAGTATTCGCGATGTGCACGACAGAGTCGTAGACCTTGTCCTTCGCGAGAACAAAATCACCAAGCGTTGCATCGTCGCTCACGGTAATCGACGCGACAGTCTTGTCGGCAACGTCTTCGCCAAGCCCATACGACGCGCCGCCTTCGACGAGCTCGGCCAGCGACTTGTACCACTGCGCAAGCACCTCTTCCAGTCCGGCAAACGCCCCATCCTCGATTTGCACGACCGACTTCGGAATTGCAACCCCTGTCACGCCATGCGCATTCTTCAGCGCCGTTTCCGCAAGGGCGACAACAGCATTCCCATCCAGTTCGGACGGAATCGTGACATTCCCAGTCAACACAGTATCTGTTCCGACAATCCGCGCCTTTTCAACATCGCAAAGTTCGTAAACCCAAGCGACGCCGTCAACTGTCGCACTGTACCGCCGCGGCAGTACTTCATAGAGGTAGGTCCACGTCTGCGCGCCGCCGTCCTTGTCCTCAATCGTCATTCTAACCATTTGCGACCCTAACATCGAACCGAAATCTGGGACAAAAGATCCGCTCGTCGATTCGGTTACGTTCGTCGTAAAAGCGTTTTCGCATCCCTCGAACCTCACTGTTATGCCGGCTTCAAGATCAGCGTCGACATCGCTACGAACCTGCCATCTGATGGGGAATGACGACGCCACACCACCCGACACCATCCATGCATTGGCGTTCTCGGACGTAACAATGCCAATAATCGGGGAAACATTTTCCACGTAGACGCGATATTCCGCCGGAACATAAACATCGCTCCACTCCGGAGTCACGACTTCTGCCTTGACCGTGACGCCGCGCACCGAACTTTCGATCGTACCATCCATTGAAACGATGCCGACGCTGATCGCGTAGGAAGAGTCGAAGCTCACGTAGTATTCGTTGTTCGAAAGCGCCGGATAGCCCGTCGGAACCGTCTTATATGTGGAATCAAGGACAAGTTCCCCTGAATTCGTTCTATTTGGCGGAGTGACGGTCAACTTTACCACGATTGGATTGCCGGGATGATAGTTAAGGCCAACTTGAATCGTTCCTCCATCGGTTTCCATATAACTGTCAGCAACCGTCAAAGAAACTTCTGGCGTCGCATCTCCGTTTGCCGGAAAACAAACAATAACCGCGAATGCCGATAGACATACCGCCGCACGGAACTTCATCCCCCATGATTTGAGAGTCGCCACTACTTTTATCCTTTCCCCCGCGCCTTTTCTTCTACGAGGCCAGCCATCGAAGGCGCAGAAAAAAAAAACGTGGCGTGCCTGTAAATCCATGTCTTGGAAGAGGCACCGCCAAGCGCCCATAACTAGACACGAAATGAAGACACGCCACGTGTGACTTGCACACGTAACGCATCCTACATACTCGGCTTAGTCATTGAAAATTGGCGGTTTTCTTCCAAAGCCAAATACGCAAGATTGCGTACGTCGACGGATGTCACCACCCGCCCTTGGCGGACTCCGCGTTTCGCGTGCCGCCGGTCCCAGGCCATCATCCACCCGGGAATATAGAAAAGATCAACTGCCCTACGGTTTCCTGCAAGACGATGAAATTATACTACATTCGCCCTTTCGCCGTCAAATCGCAAAACTAAAAATCATGACGCGAAGAAATGAGATTACGGTGCGGACGAAATCGCGACACATATGCCGCGGGGAAGCGGGCGCCTCGGAGACGCGCCCCTACCAAGATAGCGCAACAGATTTGCACCCCGCATTGAGCTCGCCTTCGGCGACTCCGCTTCGCTCCGGGGGATACGCGGCGCGGTTAAGCGAGCTGACGGAACGTCGGCGAGCGCAAAAGCTACGAAACGAAACGCGCCTTATGGAAGGTGAGGCAAGGGACGAGGGGGCGAGTGCCGAACTGAGCGACATGCAACGACGCGGTTCGTCGGATGCGCGGTGAGACATTCTAACTGTTTTGCCTTCGAGAGCTTCTGCATACAGAGCATCAACATCTGCGGGGTTTTTAGCAATAATAAGTTCTGCTACATCAGAAACAAATTTCTGGAATTCAGCGTTTTTAGCAACAAAGTCTGTTTCAGAGTTGATTTCC
>JAZSLQ010000126.1:0-4196 GCA_045535455.1 Kiritimatiellia bacterium
GGCCCTTCTTGAGCGGCGCGCCCACGGAGTGGATGCAGGGGATGAAGACGCCGTCCTAGCCGAGGTGCTTCATCACGGCGTCGCCCGTGCGCGTCAAGATGTTCATGGTCACGACGACGTACGGCGAATCCGTGGTCTCGATGCCGTACTGGGTGATCGGGTTGCCGATCGGGCCCATCGCGAACGGGATCACGTACATCGTGCGGCCCTTCATGCAGCCCTTGTAGCTCTTGAGCATGAGCTTCTTCATCTGGTCGGGATCCATCCAGTGGTTCGTGGGACCCGCGTCGATTTCCTTCTTCGAGCAGATGAACGTGCGGCCTTCGACGCGCGCGACGTCGCTCTCGTGCGAACGGGCGAGGTAGCACCCGGGGCGCTTCTTCTGGTTCAGCTTGATGAACTGGCCCTTCTTGACCATCATCTCGCAAATTGCGGTATGCTCCTTCTTCGTGCCCTTCACGACCACGATCTTGTCGGGCGTGCAGACCTTGTTCCACTTGTCAACCCACGCGAACACCTTGTCGTTCGCGAACTTCGGCGTCTTGACCATCTTTGTTTACTCCTTAAGAAATGCCCTTTGAGGGCGTTTTGAAGATATTGGTAGATATTATACCCTATTCTGGGTCGGAAATCAATCGACCCAGCACGAGCCGCGAGGCCGCCCCTAAGCGAAGAGCCGCAGGACGAAATGGACGGCGAGGGAGGCGAGGTCGCAAAGCAAGACGATCTTCACGACGCCAATGCGACGCGAGAGAGTGACTGCGCATGCGGCGACGACGAGAACCGCGGCGAGCGGGCTGAAGGCGACGCCGTCATCCCCGACCGTCACCTCGCACATCTTCGCAAACGCCCACAGCGCTACTGCCATAAGCGCGACGGACGCGGGGCGCACTCCCGCAAGAAGGCCCTTCACGACCCTGCTTGCGCTGAAGCGCTCGAGCGAGCGAAACGCGGCGAAGGCGAGAAGCGAACCTGGGAGCAAAAGCGCCGCGGAAGCGACTATCGCGCCTAAGACCCCCGCAAGCCGATAGCCGAAAAACGTCGCCCCGTTGACGCCGATGGGGCCAGGCGTCATCTGCGTGAGCGCCATCAGGTTGGAGAACTCCTCCGCGGTTACCTGCAAATATGGTGCCGCCTCGCCGACGAAATCCTCCATATACATCGGCACAAGCACGAAGCCGCCGCCGAAGCACAGTGCGCCGTACTTGAGAAAGAGGAGAAGCCCGAGCCATGCGGGCGACTGAAACTTCTTCCCGCGCGGCGGAACGAACTCCGAGGAAATCCCGACGAGCATCGCGCAAAGAAGAACCGCCCAGACCGGCACCGACCACAGGGCTATCGCGCACAGCGAAAGCGCGAATACGACGATCGCGAACGCGCTCGCGAGCTTTTTCGCGCTGCGCACAATCGTCGCGGCGATTATGCCAGTGAGCGCGGCGCGAAGCCCGACGAACGCGGCGACGAGCCATTCGTTGTCGAGGGGAAGCGAGTCGTACCCCATCGAGACAAAAGTAAAAATGACTACCGAAGGAAGCGCGACGGCCACTACGCCGACCGCCGCGCCAAGCGCGCCCGCGATTTTGTTCCCGACATAGACGGCCGTATGCGTCGCGATTAGCCCTGGAACCATCTGGAAAACGGGGAGCCGGTCGACGAGTTCGCCCTCCTCCGTCCAGCCCTTCTTCGCAAAAATCTCGTCGGCCACGACGATGATCGCATATCCGCCGCCGATCACGAACAGCGAAATCTTGAAAAGCTCCCAGAAGAGCGCAGCGATCTTCTTCGCCATCGTTCAGTATTCGAGTTGGCTGCCGCCTATCGTCTCGCGGAGAATAGAATCACCGGGAACGGCGTTCGGGGGCGCGGGGTGTATCACCTCGAAAAGCTCCGAGAAGATGTACGCCTTCTTCTCCTCTGGCTTGCGGCGACGGACGATCTCGACGAGTCCGCCAGCGTAGGGCTTGAGGACTGCAAGCTCGTATTCAAGCCCCGAGTCGAACTCGGCGTCCGCAAGACTTCTATATGGGTTTATCCACTTCTCCTCGCCGTCGAGGACCTGCGGCCACAAGTTGAAGGTCTCGAGCGGGCTCAGCTTGCGGAACTGGTTGTCGCGCACGAGTCGCCTCAAAAGCCGCCCGTCCTGAGGCGGCAGCTTGGTGAGAGCGAAAATCGTAAGCTGCGTCTTCGGCTCGATGAAAATGCGGAACTTGGCCGATTCAGGGACAGCGTCCGTCAATATCGGGTTGAGCGCATGTATTCCCTCGAGGACGATGTAGCCGTTCTCGGGCATCTTCGTCGTGCCTTCCGAATCGAAGCCCTCGTGGTTGATGAAGTCAAAGCGCCTGAGGTGAACTTCCTCGCCCGCGAGCAGCGCATTTACGTCGCTTGCGAGCCGAGCCGAGTCGACCGCCTCTATCGTTTCGTAGTCGAAAGTACCATCGGGGTGGCGGGGGTTCCTGGCATCGCCAACGAAGTAGTCGTCGGTCGAGAGGTGCAGGGCGTTCGCGCCGTTGACCCTGAGCTGCGTGCAGAGGCGCTTCGCCGTCGTCGTCTTGCCGGCCGAAGAGCCGCCGCAAAGGAGAATGATCCGAACGTCCTTCTTCGCGCAGATCGTGTCGGCAAGCGCAGAAAGTTGCTTTACCTGCCTTGCCTCGCAGACGCGGATAAGCTCGTCTATCTCGCCTGTCTCAACTGCCTCGTTCAGTTCTTCAATCGTCATCTCGACCACCCGAGCTTTCTGTTTAGGACTACGTATGGGTCGAAGCCGGGAAGCTCCACGAGCTTCGCGGAACGCGCCGACTTCGCGATCTCGACCGATTCGCCCGACTTCAGCATCGCAACGTTCTCGCCGTCGGCGTATACGCCCAAGCTCTCGTCCGCACCCACGACACTGCGCCGCGAAGTGACTGTAAGCTTCACCGAGTCGCTCACGACCATCGGCCTCACGCCGAGCGCATGCGGGTTCATCGGCGTGACGACGAGGCATTTCGTGTCAGGCATGAGAACCGGCCCTCCCGCAGCGAGCGAATACGCCGTTGAGCCGGTAGGCGTCGCAATCACCACGCCGTCGGCCATGTAGCGCGTCGCGGAGTTGCCGTCAGCCGAGACATCGAGCACAGCGGCGTGGCCAGTCATCTCGCGCATGACAACGACGTCGTTCAGAGCTGTTATGCCGCCAACGTCGAGCATCGTCCTCTCGGAAACGGAAAACTTGCCAGCCGCGAGCATCGCTATCGCCCTCTCGAAGTCGCTTTCGCCTACGCTCGCTAGATAGCCGAGCGAACCGAGATTGAAGCCGAGAACGGGGATGTCGGGGAACTTGCGGACGGCGCGGAGTATCGTGCCGTCGCCGCCAAGCGCGACTATCGCGTCGCATGTGCCGCGCGACGCAAGCGCAAGGCCTGCGCGCCGCGCAACGGCCTCAAGCCGCTTCGCCGCCGCCTTCGCCGCGGGCTTTCCCACGTTCGCGTAGAACCGCACCTTCATCTTTCCGTTCCTTTCAGCAAGAGCCGGACGGACCATCCACCCCCGGGCAATCAGCCGCCATTCGACCTGAGCGCCTTCGGGCCCGGGAGCTTCAGGGATAGTCCGCCGGCAAAGTCAGAATCTCGCACCCGTCGTCGGTGATCGCCACCGTGTGCTCGAAGTGCGCCGAGAGGGAGCCGTCGTGCGTCACGACCGTCCAGCCGTTGTCTAAGACGTCCGTCTTCTCGCCGCCCTTCGTCATCGTTATCATCGGCTCGATGGCGATCGTCATGCCGGGCCTGAGGACGAGCTTGGTGCCGGGCTTTCCGTAGTTCGGCACCTCGGGGTCCTCGTGAACCGTGCGCCCGACGCCGTGGCCTATCCAGTCGCGGACCACGCCGAAGCCGGCATCCTCGGCGACTTTCTGAATCGCGTACCCGACGTCGCCGAGATGGACGCCCGGACCGCACGCCGCGATGCCCGCCTTGAGGCACTGGCGCGTGACTTCGACGAGCCGCAGCACCTCGGGGTCTGTGACGCCGAGCGCGACGGTGCGGGAAGTGTCGCCGTTGAAGCCGTTCTTGAAGATGCCGACGTCGGTCTTGACGAGGTCGCCGGGCACGATGACGCGGTGCGGCGAGGGGATGCCGTGGATCACCTCGTCGTTGATCGAGACGCAGAGGTGGCCGGGGTAGCCGTGGTAGTCGTAGAAGCCGGCCCTGACGTGGTGC
>JAZSLQ010000071.1:0-25235 GCA_045535455.1 Kiritimatiellia bacterium
CCGGTCCGCATTCAATAATCCTGACGACGCGCGGCGGGGACGTGGCCGCGGTGGTGGTGGACGGCAATCCTGCCGCCAAGGTGGACTTGAAGACGAAATGCGACGGCTGCACATTCACTCCGGCGTTCGCGGTGGGCGGGATGTCGGGCGGAATCGGTGTCGCCGGGTTCGCCGAGCCGCGCGGCAAGACGGGCCTTCGGCTCGACGACGTGCGGGTGTTCTCGCGCGCGTTCAGGGATCGCGAGACGAAACAGTACGCGGCGACGTTCGACGAGAAGTACCGTCCCGCCGTCGCGACGACTGCCAGGTGGTGCGGAGCACCGGGCGGGAGGGAACTGGACGAACCGAAGAACTGGTACTGCGTCAATTCCGCTGGGGAGAAGATTCTCGCGCTGCCGACGAAGGAGACGGACGTCCTGGTGTCCGGTCGGGCGATTCCGAACATTCCGCCGAATGTGCGCTTCGCGTGCAGGACGTTCACGATCGACGGATGGGCCCTGGTGGACGCGGAGGACATCGACCTCAGGGGTGTTAAAGACGTGACGGTGCCGGACAACGCGAAGATCGTCACTCGGGACGGAAAGGTCCTGCGGCTCCCGGCGGTTGCGGACAGGCACAAGGCGAAGGCGCATTCCGCCGCGCGGAAGAAGTGACGTCGGGCGTCGCGTTCCATGTCGATTGTGGTATAATACGGCAAATGCGTTCGAAGAAGCATGATGGAGCAAATAGCATGACGAGTACAGAGAGAAGATATGCGGTCGCGCGTGTTCGCCAGGTGTCGGCGATGTTGTTCGTCTACGCGATATTCTACGTCTGCCGGCTTGCGTTTTCGGCATCTAAGAAGGGGATGATCGAGCAGGGCGCCTACACGCCGGCCGAGATCGGCTACGTCGGTTCGGCGATGCTGTTTGCCTACGCGATCGGCAAGATCGTGAACGGATTCATCGCCGACCACGTGAACGTCAAGAAATACATCATGCTGGGGCTGTTCGTCTCGGCGCTCGCGAATCTCGTCGTCGGCTTCCATATCCCGGCGCTGATGCTCGCCGTCGTCTGGTTCGTGAACGGCTTCGCCCAGGCGTCCGGCGCGCCGTGCTGCGTCGTCGCGCTCTCGCGCTGGTGGCCGAAGGAGCGGCGCGGAACGTACTACGGAATCTGGAGCTGCTCGAACAATCTCGGCGAAGTTCTCGCCTACGTTCTTTCGGCTGGCATCGTCGTGTGGGTCGGCAAGCTGTTCGGGCCGGACTGGGCGTGGAAGAGCTGCTTCTGGGGCGCGGCCGCGTTCGGGCTCGTCGGCATCGCCGCCGCGTGGTTCTTCTACGGGAACGCGCCCGAGGACGAAGGCCTGCCGCCGGTTCCCGTCGATCCCGCCGATGCGAAGGTCGACACGACCGGCGGCCAGCGCATCGCGCTGACGTCGTCCGTCGTGTGGCTCATCGCGCTGGCCGGGGGCTTTTTCGCGGCGAGCCGCTATGCCGTCATCGATTGGGGCATGTTCTTCCTCCAGGTCAAGAAGGGATACTCCGAAGCCGGCGCGGCGACGGTCATCTCGGTCAACTCCGTCGTCGGCGCGGTGTCGTCTGCCCTGTCGGGCATCATCTCCGACAGGTTCTTCAAGTCGAGCCGCCAGGAGCTCGCGCTTTCGGCCGGAGTCATGAACGTCGTCGCGCTCGCGCTCTTCATGCTGGTCCCGGGCCGGCACGTCTGGGTCGATGTTACGGCGATGGTGCTGTTCGGTTTTGCTGTCGGCATCCTCCTGACGTTCCTTGGCGGGCTCATGGCGGTTGACCGCGTGCCGAAGTGCGCGGCAGGGGCGGCGCTGGGCATCGCCGGCATGGGCAACTACATCGGCGCGGGGCTTCAGTCGATCATCTCCGGCTATCTCGTGGAGCGCGCGCCGGACGGAACCGCGACGCTCGCCGGGCACGTGTTCCCGAACGGCTGGACGCTCGACTGGCTCGCGGTTTTCTGGATTGGCATGGCGGCGCTTTCCGTCGTCTGCGTCGTTCTGGCCTGGCAAAAGAAGGAGGTAAGATGAAACGGACATCCTGTGCAGTCGCGGCGATTCTGTCGCTGGCTCTGACGGCATCCGCCGATGAGGCGAAATACGAGTACGTGTTCGACACGTCGGGCGCGCCCGAGTTGACGGAATGGACCGAGAAGACTCTTGCATCGGCGGTGAAGGAGTGGTACCCCAAGTTCGTGGCGATGTTCCCGTCCGAAGGCTGGAAGCCGCATGGGAAGGTGACGTTCGGCTACAAGGAGGCGATCGACTGCCCCGCGTATACGTCTGACGCGGCGGTGACGATCGACCGCAAGTGGATCGCGGACAACCCCGATGACGTCGGCTGTGCGATTCACGAGCTTTTCCACGTGGTCCAGGGCGGCTACCACCGTGCGCCAGACTGGCTCACAGAGGGCATAGCGGATTATGCGAGATTCTATCTTTTCGAGCCCGAGTCACACGGCTGCGACATGGACGTGATGTCGGGGGAATGCCGCTACAACGGCGCCTACCGCGTTTCGGCGAACTTCCTGAACTTCGTCGAGTCGCGCTATCCCGGCACGGTCAGGGAGCTGAACGCGCTCTGCCGGCGGGGGAAGTACGACGAAAAGACCTACTGGCCGAAGCGGACAGGCAAGAGCGTCCTTGAGCTCGAAGACGAGTGGAAGGGCCGCCGCGGCGCGGCGAAGGCGCCGGCGGTGCGCGTCATGACCTATAATGTCCGCTACTCGGCCGGCGACAGGAAGTCCAAGGACAACAACTGGGCCGCGCGCCGCGTCGACTTCGCGCACGTGATCGAGCGCGAGAACCCGGACGTGATGGGCTTTCAGGAAGTCCTGCCCGACCAGCGAAAGTGGCTGGAGGAACGATTCAAGGACTTCGAGTTCTCCGGCCGGGGCCGGAACGCCGACGGCGGCGGAGAGGCTTCGCCGATCGCCTACAGGAAGAGCCGCTTCAAGCTTGTGCGTACGGGCACGTTCTGGCTTTCGGAGACGCCCGACGAGCCAGGGTCGAAGGGCTGGGACGCGGCGCTGCCGCGCATCTGCACGTATGCGGTTCTCAAGGACAAGGCGACGGGCAAGACATTCTCCTTCGCGAACACTCACACCGACCACAAGGGCGTGGAGGCCCGCGAAAAGGGCATGCTTCTGGTCATCGACCGCATGAAGGAGTTCGGCAAAGGCGCGCCGATCGTCTTCACCGGCGACCACAACTGCATGGAGCACGAGGCGCCGGCGAAGGCCGTCGCGAAGATTCTGACGGATGCGCTCTACCTGAGCGAAACGCCGCCCGAAGGTTCGTGGCGCACGTTCAACTTCTGGAACTGGCGCGAGAAGGAGACTTCAATCGCCGAGGCGCTCAAGAAGCCGGTCGGCTCGCGGAGCGTGGCGGGAGACGATTCCAGCGAGAAGCGCATCGACTACATCTACGTCTCGCCAGGGACGAGGGTTCTCGACTACCGCACCGTGTCTTCGACGCGCCCGAATTCGCACCTCTATCCTTCCGACCACTTCCCGAGCGTCGCCACGATCATGTTCAGGTAGCGGCGCGGCGCATCCGCCGCAGTGTTTCAGGTGCTCAACGCCAAGCCCGCGTTATGGAAGAAGGGCAGCATATCGGGGCTTCTCCTCCCTGGCGGAATCAAGGTTAAGAAGCTTTCCTGGCAGGGCGACAGCTATGAACTCGAGCTTCTCCACCCCGACGGCCGCATAACCGTCCAGAGGAAGTGACATCTCCGACCCCGGCAATAACCCATTTTTTTAGCACAGCGACAGGGAAGTTTGCTATACTATTCAGCAGATGAAGAATCTGCGATGACGGTATACCACGGCAGCAACGTTGAGGTCAGAGGACCTCGAATCATAAAGCCGAATCGGACACTCGACTTCGGCAATGGGTTCTACACGACTACCAATCGTTTGCAGGAGGAGGCGTACTGATGAGCAGAGAAGGAAAATTCCTGATACACTGCATCGAGTGCTACCGGCGAGCCAAGAATCTCAGCGGCGCTGCTGTCGCTGAGCTTTTCTCCAAGTATGGCTTGTTTGACTACATAATGCGGTATTTCGAATCGCTGCACGTCAACGGCGACAGGTATCTCGTCGAAGACTTTGACGAGTACATCGCCAACCATGCCGTGTGAGTGACATGAACTTCAATCGTCAACAACAACACATGGGAGGTCTGCCGAAGTAAAGACGATATAGGCGGGCGATAAGCCCGTCAAATCCGATTTTGCATAACTGCAAACGCGACGTTCAGTTGAAAAGCCCTGGAAAGTTTTTCAAGAATGTGAACGACGAGTTGGCGGGAATGCGACCCTTTCGGGGCGCATTCTCTTGTCGTCTGGGTATTCTCATGCGGTGGGGGATTTGGTAGAATTCCGGTATGAGAAAAGGGTATCCCATCCTGTGCTTTGCCGTGCTTGCCGCGGCGGTTACGACTGCCGCGCCTACGGCGGCCTCGCCGTGCGAGGCCGCGCTTAGGGAGGGGTTCGCGAATCCGCCGCCGGATGTGAAGATCGGCTGCTACTACTACTGGGTCAATGAACGAGTCGACGAGGAAGGCGTGCGGAAAGACCTTCAATGGATGAAGGAGAACGGCATCACGCGCGCCTTTCTCGCGACGGCACGCGCATCCGCTTTGCGGAGCAATCGCTTTTCGAAGTCGTTTTCCCCGACGGCCGAACTGAAACGTGGAACCCCGTTTCTTGCCGATGAATTGCAGAACTCGCAAGTCCGCCCGCGACACATCCGTCGCGGATGAAGTATTCAAACTGCCGCTTTTGCCGCGTTTTTCATTCATTTGATTGGTGCAGATTTCAAGTGTCACTTGAAATCTGCACCGCGTTTATGATATAATAACGCTGTCTTATCGCAGAAAGGATTGTCGTATGATAAAACGAACAGCGTCCGCAACTATCGCAAGATACGCCTCATCGTATCCGGCGGTGACTATACTTGGTCCGCGCCAGGCGGGGAAGTCGACGCTTGTCAAAGCCATGTTCCCGTCGTACTCGTACGCCAACCTCGAATTTACGGAAGTCAGGGAGTTGGCAGAGAGCGATACCACAGCGTTCTTTTCTATGTATCCACCGCCTGTGATAATTGACGAGGTTCAAGTTGTTCCCGGGATTCTCTCTCATGTGCAGGCTCTTATCGACGAGAACCGGAAGGCGAACGGAAGATTCATTCTCACCGGTTCGCACCAGAGTGCATTGTCGTCGGCGGTGTCGCAGTCCCTCGCCGGGCGCACGGCCATTGTCGATCTTATGCCGCTATCGTTACATGAGTTGCCCAGATCCGACCTGCGACAATCCGCTGATTCTCTCATGGTTCGCGGTTTCATGCCGGAGATTGTCGCAGAAGGGAAAAACCCTGACGACTTTTACAGGTTTTACTACCGAACCTACGTAGAGCGCGACATAAGCGCGTTCGTGAATCTGCGCAACAAATCGCGTTTCGAGAAATTCATGACGTTGCTTGCCGGGCGTGTCGGACAGCTGTTGAATCTTTCCTCGCTGTCGGCGGAAGTGGGCATTTCATCTACAACGCTTGAGGAATGGCTGTCTGTTCTTGAAGCGTCTTATATTTGCTACAGGCTTCATCCGTGGTTCGTCAACGTTTCAAGACGTTTGGTCAAGACTCCCAAGCTCTACTTCCACGAGACGGGTCTCGTCTGCCACCTTCTCGGCATCAGGAGCGCGGAACAGCTTTCGCGCGACCCTTTGAGGGGAAACATATATGAGAACATGGTTGTCGGCGAAAGGTTTAAACAGATCGCAAACGAAGGCAGGTCGCCAGAGCTTTATTTCCTTCGCACGGCGAAAGGATTTGAAATCGACCTTCTTGAAAAAGGCGTTGACGGGCGCATGAAAGCATACGAGATAAAATCGGCAATGTCCTACCATAAATCGCTTGTCGAAAATCTGGAAGAATATGCCGAGAAATGGGACGCAGAATCGAAAGGAATGCTCATTTACGACGGTCGGAGCATTATGACGGGCAGTGGTATACAATGCCTGAATTTCCGCACGATGGGCGAAAACGGAAAGTTTCGTCCGCGCCTATAGTACCCGACTGGGTATTATCAGCCAGGGCGGGGTTTGGTAGAATAGTGGCGTGAAAATCAAACTTTGCCGTCTGTGTATCTCCGCGATTGCCGCGGTTTCCGTCTCGCACAACGGATTCTACATCAAGCCCGGCGCAGTGACGCTCAAGGCGACTTCCGCCGCATTCGCGCCGCTCGCGCTAAAGCTGAAAACCATTGAATCGATGTCGTGCGATTGACCCAAAAGCCGAAATAGGGAAATTCCTTTCTTCTCACCCACTAGGGTAGGGCGGGACGGAGGATGGCATGCTATACTACAACCATATCCAACAAAAGGAGAATTGTACAATGCAGTTCAATAAATCGTCTGTGTTCGCTGCTGTTGCGCTTTGCGCGACTTTGTTTGCATCATCCTCGGCTTATGCCGCCGATGCTGATGCTACTGGGATAGTTCCCAAACTCGCAATTTCGTTCAACGACAAGACTCTTACGAGCGTTGGATCCGTGGCGATGGCGGGGCAGTCAGCTGTTCCGGCTGAGAAATTTGTCGAGGCGACAAACGGCTGCGCGCTTGACATGGACGCCGTAGGATCCGCTGTGACGCTGTATAGCGGCTCGACAGGACAGCTTTCCGGTAATTCGAGTGCGGATACGGCGGCACCTTTCTCTGTTTCGATATTTGGCACGGTTCCAAATACAGCAAGACAAATTCTCTTTCAGGCGCAGTATTACACATCTGCAAGAGGCGTGTCGGTTGGTTTCGATGCAAGTGGAAAACTCACGTACTGGTGGGTCGGTAATACGACGGGCTGGTCTACTGCGCAGAACATAACCATGCCCGAAAACCACGATTGGACTAAGGTACACCATTATGTATTCAGCTTTGGCAACGGCACCGACGGCATTATGAGGTTTTACGTCGACGGACAGCCGGTGTCCACGCTGTCGCCGTTGAACAATTATAAAGCCAAAGAGAGCGATGGCAACTATCGTAATCCAGCCGCGAAAAGCTACCAGGGGCTTTATCTTGGCAACGGATTCGCCATGAACAACTATTCTTCTACTGCCGGCATTGTCGATGACGTTCGCTTCTATGCTGATTCGGGGGCAGCTCAAGCGATCGACGGCGTCAATTACGTTCTTTCTGACGCTATGGTTGAAAAGCTCTACAGGAACCTTATCGGCGACGATGCGGTTGTGAAGATCGGAACGGCCGGCTACGATTCGCTCGCGGCCGCGCTTGCAGTCGTTCAGCCCGGCCAGACGCTGACGCTGAACGACAACATCGTGCTGACGGAGTCTGCCGCGATCCCTGCCGGTGTGGACATCGACTTCGGTAGCTACACTATCACGACGACGACCGAGGGCGTTGCGCTCTCGGCGACGAGCGACATCTACACAATTTCGTCGACGACGGCGGACAGCACGACGACATTCGCCAAAACCTATCTCGACAACGTCATCGTCTGGAACGGCGCGTCGGGCGCGTCGTGGGGAACGCCGGACAACTGGCTCGTCAAGGGCGAGACGGCGACGGCGCTTCCTTCGGCGAGCGATACGGCCATCTTCCCGCAGCACCTCGATTCGTCGCGCACGGTCGCTATCGACGCGGCGGTTTCGGCCGGGGCCGTAGTTTTCAACGGCAAATACACCATATCGGGTGATTACGCGCTGACGGCGACGTCGCTGAAGGTTTCCGGAACTGGCGAGTTCACGATTGGCTCCGCCACCGCGTACACGGGAGCAATCGCGGTCGATGGCACGAGCGGCATCGTCCGCGTCGATGTAGGTGCCGACGTCGAATACACAATCGGGGGTCTTTCGCTGACCGACCAGCCGAGCGACCTCAAAAACCGCAATTGCTACCTTTACATAGATTCCGGCGTCGTTTCGTTTTCCAACACATGCCGTATGCATACTTCCGTGGAAGCAGGGGCAACGGCGATCGTGACCGCCAATTTGACGAGCTACGTCAGAGACTACTACCAGTGGTTTCTCGGGACAGGCGATCTTGTGTTCAACGGCGCGACATTGGACATGAGCGGCAAAGGCGATTACGGCTCGGCGATTGCGCGCTTTGCGGGAACGTTGACGCTGACGAACAGCGCCTCTGTCACATTTTCCAACAATAACAACACCACCCCGGTCAACGCTCTGGGGACTGGCAAGGTGGTGTTGGCCGGATGCACGCTGGGCGGTGGAAATGAAGGCGGCGCCGGATATGTCTTCGGCAACTCGTCTATCGAGGTCGTGGCGGGGACTGTGAACACCTGCACCTCCACTTTCGCCCTGCCGCTCGACAAGGTCGTCGTGACCGGCGGTTTGGCAGAACTGACGAAGGCGCAGAGAACGGTTCTTACGACAACCAAAGGCACTCTGACAACCGGCGCTGCGATTTCAGACGAGACCAAGGCTTTTGGATGGAAGGTCAAGACCGTCGTTAACGCCATTGAGCAGGCGGTCAGCAATTACACCGTCGAGCTCTATAAGTCCGGATTCGCCATTATATTACGGTAATTGTCTAGGCAATTGTGCATGAAAGCAAGCCGATTTGCACTTTGTGCTGTTGTTGTGACTGTCGTTTTCGCGTGTCCGTCGTTAAATACGGCGCACGCGGCGGGGCATGGTTCGAAGTGGAACCGCTACCAGTCGAACACGCCGGTAGATGTCGGCAACTACGATGTCACCTACACGCTCGGCGGCGACAAGGCGGCGAAGTACTGGATCAAGTTTGAGGGACGCCGCATCGCCGCTGCGTCCGTCGCGACGCAGCCCGGGGAGAGGAAGATCGTTTCCTTCACCGCGCGCGTGAAGGGCCCGATCGCGAACGGCAAGGGGCCTTTCAAGGAGGCACCGTATCCCGACTGCCTGAATCTCACGGTCATCACGGACGGCGCGGAGCCGCCGAAGCCTGCGATAACGCGTAACGACGCCGCGCCGACGATCTACCTCTGCGGCGACTCGACGGTGACGGACCAGCAGTCGGAGCCGTGGGGCAGCTGGGGACAGTGTGCGCCGCTGATGTTCGGAAAAGGCGTCGCCGTCGCGAATTTCGCACGCAGCGGCCTCACGACCGAGACGTTCTGGAACCAGGGTCGGCTCGCGAAGATCTGCGCCCATGCGCGAAAGGGCGATGTCGTCCTCGTACAGTTCGGGCACAACGACCAGAAGCGCGATAATCTCAAGCCCAACGCCGACGGCGGATACGAACGGTTCCTGAACCGGTACATCGACGAAATCCGCAAGACTGGCGCGGACGTCGTCCTGATTACGCCAGTGGAGCGTCTGCGCTACGACGAGGCGTCCGGCGTCCAGCAGCCGCGCACGCTCGAAGACTATGCGGACGCAGTCAAGCGCGTTGCCGCGGCGCGCGGTGTGCCCGTGATCGACCTCGGCGCGGCGAGCTACCGTGTCTACGGTGCGCTCGGCCCGGACGGCGCGAAGAAACTCTTCGCCAAGACCGACCGCACGCACCACAACATCTACGGGGCGATGGTCATGGCGCGGTTCGTCATGAACGAGCTTGTGAACATCCACCAGGAGTTCAAGCCGTTTTTCAACGAAAAATATGCGGGTTTCGATCCGTCGAATCCGCCAAAGGAAGAATACGTCCCGGCAAGCGGCGAACTCGACTTGACGCGTCCCGAGGGCGACGGACGCGACCTGCAGGCCGAGATCGACGAAATCGCCAAGACGGGCGGCGGAACGCTGCGCCTCAAGGCGGGCACCTACAAGACTGGCGCGCTGTTCTTCAAGCCAGGCGTAAATCTGCATCTTGAGAAGGGCGCAACGATTCTTGGGACTGACGAGGCGTCCGGCTATCCGATGCGCGAGACGCGCATAGAGGGCGAGACATGCGAGTACTATCCAGCGCTTATCAACGCCGACCACTGTGACGGATTCACGATCACCGGTGAGGGCGTGATAGACGGGCACGGGGCGAACACGTGGGAGGAGTTCTGGCGCCGCCGCGCGGAGGCGCGCAAGGCGGGCGGCGATTTCAGAAACAAGGCGCTGATGCGTCCGCGCGTACTCTACGTCTCGCGTTCGAAGAATATCGACGTGTCCGGCGTCACGTTCAAGAACTCCAAGTTCTGGACGACGCATTTCTACGACTGCGAAGACGTTGTCGTGCATGACTGCTCGATTGTCGCCGACGTGCTGAAGGACTCGCAGGGCAAGAAACTCAAGGGGCCGTCGACCGATGCGATCGACATCGACAAGTGCCGCCGCTTCACCGTCCGCAATGTCGACATCGCCGTCAACGACGACGGCGTTGCCGTGAAGGGCGGCAAGGGACCATGGGCCGACGACTACGGGAAATTCCCCGGCAACGGACCGTCGTCGGACGTACTGGTCGAGAACTGCACCTTCCGCTGGCCGACGCACAGCGCGCTAACGCTCGGTTCGGAATGCCCTGCGGCGACGAACGTCACGATGCGCAACTGCACGATGGACGGCTGCGTCAACATGGTCAATCTCAAGATGCGCACCGATACGCCGCAGCATTACGCAGGCGTGCTTGTGGAAGGATGCAAGGGCAAGTGCAAGACGTTCTTCCGGGTGCAGTCCTGGTCGCAGTACCACGACGGGCAGGGGCGGACGGCGCCGGAGCTCATGAGCTTTGCCGACGGAGTGACGCTCAGGAACAATGTCGTCGAGGCGGAGAAGGTCAAGGAAGTCGTGTGGCGCAGCGATGTTTTCAGGATTGCCAACCTTGTGTTCGAGGGCAACAAGGTCAACGGAAAGGACGTTGAATGACATCTCTCCTTTTGGCTGCCGCAGTCTCCTATCAGGTTGTTTCCGGCCTGCCGCTGAAGCACGACGGATATGTCGTGGAGAAGACGCATTCCGGTCTTGTCGTCAAGGCGGAGACGCCGCGGGCGTTTCTGTACGCGAACTACGAGTCGAACCGCTGGATGAACGCCAAAAGCTATCCGTTTGTGCGCGATCCGCATTTCAAGATCCGCGCTCTCGACGTAAGCCGCTCGCCGGAGCCGCTTGCCGACTGGATCGCCGCGACAGGCGCGAACGCTGTCTACTTCAAGCGGGGCCGTCCCGACGCAAGGCGTCTTCGCGAGTGCGCGGCGCTCGGTGTGGATGCGTATGGATTTCTCTATGGATGCGACGCGGTGAAGTGGAACAAGGCCAAATACGACGAATTTGTCGCGGCGCATCCGTCGGCGAAAGGCGCGTCGCCCGAGAAATCATGGGAAAAGGGGACGCTTTGCCCGAGCGATCCTGCGACTGCCGATTTCTTCGGGGAAGCCGTGCGCGAGATCGCCGTGCCAGAGGTCGCCGGAGTCGTTGTCTGTCTCTGGGACGACTACGGGCTCAACTGCATCTGCGACCGTTGCAAGGCGAATGGTATCGCCGGGAACTGGGGACGTCAGGTTGCGTTTGCGGTTACGGCGTGGGAGAAGGCGCTCAAGCCGCTCAAGAAAAAACTTGTCGTCCGCACATGGTCGAGCGGCGCCTCGCACTGGCTTGGCGAGGAGTGGGTCCATGCGCCGGGATACGGCGGGCCGAGCGGCGAGCCGCTTTCCGTATGGGGCGAGGCGATGCGCAAGGCCGGGAAAGGTGTTCTTTTCCAGACGAAGGTCTACAACGCCGACTGTCAGCCAGATCCGCCTTTTTCCGCGCTTCTGGCCGTTGCGCCTCGCCGCGACATAGCCGAGTGGCAGATCACAGGGCAGACTGTGGGGCGTCAGTATCTTCCCGCTTCCGTCGTCGCGCAGACGGCGCGGCAGTTCGCCCGCGTGAAAACGCTGGTTTCTCCCGATGGCGGCGTGATGCTCTATGCGGGTACGTACAAGCGGGACGGCTATGCGGCGCTTTCCGACAGGCTCAATTCCGTGAACTACTACGTCTGGCGGCAGCTTTCGTGGGATCCCAACGAGGATACTGAGGCGCTTTGGCGCGAATGGGCCGAGCCGCTCTACGGCAAAGACTGGAAGAGCGTTGTCACGGCGATGAAGGCGAGTGAGAAGGCATCCGTCGTCTCGTTTTCCCCGCTCGGCCTTGGCGCGCCGACCGAGTCTGTCTTCGCGAAGAACGTCGAACGCCGGGAATCGCTTCTGAGGTACACGAACCGCTACTTCCTGCCGGAAGGGAAGGCTTCCCTGGAGCCGACCGAGGCGAACGTGGAGCGTGTTGTCGCCGAGAAGGATGCCGCGATTGCAACATTGGACGCCGCGCTGGCCGGAATCGGGAAGGGCGTCCTGTCAGATGCAGATCTTGAACGGTTCGGGTGGCTCCGTTCGCATCTGGCGGCTTCACGCGAGCTTGATGCAAACCTCTGGCGGCTGCGGCTCCTTAAGCAGCAGAAGGAGCATGGGGAGCCGACGGATGCGCTTCTGCGGCAGATGGAAGAAGGGCTGGCGAAGGTGCGCGCGCTCGGCCGCACGTTTCCCCGCGAGATCGGCAGTCCCGTATCATTGATGGCGGACATCTGCTCCCAGGCCATGCAATAAATGATATAATGCCGACATGAGACCCTACGTTGCAGTCCTTGCCGGCGTGTGTGCCGCTTTTCTCCCGGCGATCGGCGATGAATATCTCTGGCCCAGCGAGGTGCTTGCGCTCCCGCCTGAATTCTCGTCTACGGGTGGTGTCGTGTCGGTAAGGGGCGTTGTAACGTTTACATCTGGATTGGAATACGGCCGTTTTGTCGTGGCTCCGGAAGATCACCCCAACCAGCGCGGCGTAGAGGTTGTATCGAAGTCGCCGTGCGAGGACCTGACATGCGGAGCCGTCGTTCTTGTGTCTGGCGCGGCGGTCGCGCGCAACGGCGCCGTGTCGATAGATGCCGACACGGTGGACATCCTCCGCGTCGAGCGTCTGTCTCCTCCGCCGGTCGCCAAGCAGTCAGACTACCGCAAGGGGCTGTTGGACGGGAGGGTGGTCGCTCTGAACGGCACGGTGCGCGAAGTTCGCCCGGCGCCGCCGGACGCGGAGGACGCGTCGGACGTCCTGCTGTTGATGGACGGCTATACGGCGACGGTGAGACTCCCGTGGAAGATCGACGAAAAGGACATTGTCGGCGAACCTGTCATGATCAGCGGCATTGTTCGTCCGGTCTTTAGAGGCGGGAGGAGGGTCGATCCCCTCTTGGAGGTCGAAAAGGCCGAAGACATTGTCTTTCTCCGCAGCATTGCGGGTGAACGGGTTCTCGTCTATTCGTCGGTCGCGCTGGGCGTTGTTCTTGTGTGCGTCTTGGCTGTTTTGCTCATGCTTTGGCTGCGTATTTTGCGGGAACGGCGCGGGGCGGCCATCATCGCGGCGGAGCGGCGGCGCATGGCGGCGGATTTGCACGATACGATCGAGCAGCATCTGGCCGGGGCGAATCTGCTTGCCGCGAGCGTCATGCAGCTCGACGGAACGTCGGAAAACGTAAGAGACGCGATGAAAAACCTGATGTCCCTTCTCGCGAACGCAAAGATGGAGGTCAGAAGCGCCGTTCTCAACCTCAGAAGCGTAGGCGGGGAGAGTCGGACGCTCGAAGAGGCGATCGCGGACATGGCGGCGGCACTCGGCAAGACAGGGGTGCGCACACGCTATCGCCTAAGGGGGCTTCCGGAGCAGCTGTCCGAGGGCGAGCGTCAGGACATCCTTCTCATTCTGCACGAGGCGTCGACGAATGCCGTGAAACACGGCCGCGCAAAGACGATTCTTTTCACGTGCGACCCGAGGGAAGACGGCGGATTCGTCCTTCGCGTCCTGAACGACGGCGCGCCGTTCGAGATCGACAGGGCACTTGGCCCGGAGACGGGACACTATGGGCTCAGCGGAATGCGCGAGCGAGCGCTGAGGAACAGGCTGTCGCTTTCTTGGGGGAAGAGGGGCAAGTGGTCGTATGTTCAACTTGGATCGGAGGGATGACGTGGTAAAGGTTGCGATAATAGACGACCATGCAGTCGTCAGGATGGGGCTCAAGTACATGCTTGACGTCCACAAAAACGATTTCTACTTCGCGGGCGACTGGCCAAAGGGCGAGGGGGCGGCTCAGTTCGTGATGAAAGCCGATCCTGATGTAGTTCTTCTCGACATCCGCATGCCGGACCGCGACGGGCTCGCTGTTCTGGAGGACATCCTTCTCGTGCGCCCGAAGCAGAAGGTCATAATGCTCACGACAAGCGACGCAGACAACGACGTGTACCGGGCGCTGAACCTTGGGGCGAAAGGGTATCTCCTCAAGGACCGCGACGCGAACGAGATCCCTCTTGCCATAGACCGCGTCATGAACGGCGGCAAGTACGTGCCTGAAGCCGTGATGGAGCTTTTCCGCAGGCGGCAGATGACGCCGAACCTGACGCCGCGGGAGGAAGAGGTGATGCAGCATCTGCGAGACGGGCTTACGAACGAGACGATAGCGAACCGCATGGGCATCACCCGAGACTCCGTCAAGCTGCATCTCAAGAACATCTTCGCCAAGTTCGGCGTCGGAGACCGCATATCGGCGGTGCGCGAGGCCATAACGAGGGGTTTCATCCGCTGATATGTCATTGAGCCGCGCAGTATTCGCATTCCTGTCGCTTGCTGGCGCGCTCTTGTGCCGTGCGGTTGAAGAGGAATCATCAGGCGACGGCTCGGAAGTGGCGGACTACCGCGCTCACGAAGAGGCGCTTGCGCGCCGTCCTGCGAAGTCGGTCATAGACACGAACACCGTTGTCAGGCTCGGATACGAACTTCCGGATAGCGTGGTGGTCGGTACCGGTGCCCGGGAGAAGGTGTACGCCAAAGGTCTTCTTGCGCAGTGCGCGATCGGCAACGAGAAGCGTTTCGAGCTCCGGGACGGCGGGGCGCTTGCGCTCGGTTCTGCGGGCTTTCGCTTTGATTCGAATTACGCCAAGGGGCGCACGAATGACGTAGTCTTCGCGGGCGGTGCGATTGCGGCATTTGAGCCAAGCTACATCAGAAGTGCCGCGCCGGTCAGACTTGTCGGCAAAGTGCGTGTCGTCGTGCGTCATCCTCTGGTCCTGCGCGCCTCTTTCGAGGGGGGCGGTTCGCTGGTCAAGACGGGCGGCGAGGTGATGGGGCTTCAGTATCCATGCCCAGGTGCGACAGGGGAAATCGTAGTCGAGAACGGCACGCTTCTCTTCGGCCCGGCGGCGAGCTGGGGCGGAACGGTTGTGTTGAAGAAGGGAGCCGTGCTGAAGTGCCCCGCCTTTTCCGCGATAGGGCGAATCGTCCGCGAGAAGGGTTCGTCCGCTGTCGAAATCGGATTCGGCGACCGCGGCGATTTCTCGGAGGACGCGTTTCCTTGTCCGGCGACGGCCTACAACCTGAAGCGGCTCCGCCGCGAAGTGACGGGGCGCGGAACCGTCGCGTACCGTGTGGCCGCGGACACGGTTCGTGTCGCCTGGCGGTATCTTTCGCTCGATCCGGCCGATGTCGCGTTCAATGTGTACCGCGACGGGAAACGCGTCAATTCCGCGCCGGTCGCGGACGTTACGTACTTCGACGACAAAGGCGGGGCGGACGGAAAAGACCACCGATACGAAGTGCGCGGTGTTGCGGGCGGACGAGAGACTGCGTACTCCGCAGGCGGGGCTTGGCGCTACCGGGCATCTTCTCCGCCCGGCGGATTCGATATCGAGCTTTCCCCTCCGAAGGACGGCGTGACGCCCGATGGCAAGCGCTATTCCTATTTCCCCTGCGACTGTTCCGTAGGCGATCTCGACGGCGACGGCGAGTACGAGCTTGTAGTCATCTGGTGGCCGACGAACGGACGCGACAACTCGCATGGCGGACAAACCGGCGAGACATGGCTCGAAGGGGTGAAGCTCGACGGAACAAGCCGTTCGCTGTGGAAAATAAATCTTGGACCGAACATTCGCTCCGGATCGCACTACGTGCCCGTCATGGTGGCCGACTTCGACGGCGACGGATCGGCGGAGGTGATCTGCCGGACGGCGGACGGCACGGTGGACGGGAAGGGACGCGTGCTTTCCGGCGGCGCCTTCGCGAAGGGCGCGAAGTTCAAAGACTGGCGCGCGGAGGATGGCAATGTCGTCTTTGCACCGAACTACGTGACTTGCTTTTCCGGCAGGACTGGCGCAGCGCTCGACACGATTCCGTACAGGCCGCCAGTTCTTGAAGACGCGAAAGCGATCGGGCGGCGCGACTACAATGCCGTGAAAAAGCTGTGGAACGCGCGCAATCCCGGCAACCAGGCGTTCAGGTTCCTCGGCGCGGTCGGAACGTTCGACGGACGCCGCATCAGCGCCGTCATGTGCCGGGGGTACTATTCGCGCACGTGTCTTGCGGCGTACGACTTCGAGGACGGCAAGCTCAGGGAGCGCTGGTATTTCTCTTCCGACGACGAGGACAACTGGGGCTACGGCGGACAGGGATTCCACAACCTTCGCGTCGCCGACGTCGATTTCGACGGACGCGATGAAATCCTCTACGGCCACATGTGCGTCGATCACGACGGGAAGGGGCTTTGGACGACGGGGTACGGGCATGGCGACGCGCTCCATCTCGTCCAGGCTTCTCCGGATACGCGCGGACTACGTCTGTGGACCTGCCACGAAGCGTCGCCTTTCGGCGTCTCGCTCGTCGACGCGCAGTCTGGCAAGACCCTCCTTCGCACTGCGGGTCCGAAGGACACGGGCAGCTGCAACGCGATGGACATCGATCCGGCCGCCCCGGGAGTGGAGCTGTTCAGCGGCGCGAACTGCGGGATATACTCCGCGAAGACTTTTCAGAGGCATCTGCACCCAAAACCGAATCCGAGAATCAACTACTACGCGACGCTCCGCTTCGGCATCTGGTGGATGGGGGATTTGACCAGAAGCGCGTATTCCGGCGGCGACACGATCTACGGGTATTCGGTCAAGGGGCGTAAGGTTAACGTGCAGTGGAACGGTGGCGGCGAAACGGTCTCCAACCACGGTTCGAAGGGCGCGCCGTGCCTGGCGGCCGACATACTCGGCGACTGGCGCGAGGAGCTGTTTCTCCGGCGGAAGGACAACCGCGCGATTCGCGTCTATCTTACGCCGGAGCCCACGCGCTACAGGTTCCATACCTTTATGGAGGATCCGGTCTACCGGTGGAGCGTAGCGACGCAGAATAACGGGTATAACGTGCCGGCCGAGCCGGGGTTCTACTTCGGTCCCGAACTTCTCGGCTCGGACGCGGTGTTCAGGGGAACAAGGCTGTCAAAACAGGAGAAATGACAAATGAGTAAAATGGCGGTTCTCGCGTCAATCGCGATAGCGGCGTTCGTGGCGAACGCTGACATCTACATGGCTGGCGATTCGACCATGTGCAACTACAATCCGGCGAAGCAGTATCCGCAGCAAGGATGGGGACAGGCTCTCGCGCTCTACATGAAGGACTCGTCGAAGCTTCACAACTGGGCGGTCGGCGGACGGAGCGCGAAGAGCTTCAAGGCCGAGGGGCGCTGGCAGAAGATCGTAGATTCTCTTAAGCCCGGAGACTGGGTTGTGGTCGCCTTCGGGCACAACGACGCCAACAAGGCGAAGAAAGAGCGCTATTCCTCGCCGGACGACTACAAGGCGATTATGCGATCGTTCGTGGAGGATGTCCGCGCGAAGGGCGCTTCGCCGGTTCTCGCGACGTCGATTCCGCATTCTGGCGGATTCTCCGAAAAAGACGGCGTGATGAGCGTGCGCGGCAGTGCGGCGGGGATCGGTCCGTATGTTGCAAAGACTCGCGAACTTGCGGCGGAGATGGATGTTCCGCTTCTTGACCTCAACAGGTTTGCGGTGGAGACGCTCCCGAAACTGGGCCTGGAGAAGGCGAACGCGCTCTACATGCGCATCAAGCCGGGCGAGTACAAGCGGCTCCCGGAGGGGCTGAAGGACGGCTGCCACACGCGCGACACCGGGGCGTATTTCTATTCGAGCGCGGCGGTGCAGATGGCCCGCGAGCAGAAGCTGAAGATATGCGAGCTTTTCAAGCCGCAGGACGAAGTCGTGTTTGAGCCGTATCCGTGGGGCGGGCCGGGAGGGAATGCGAAGCCTCTTAAGGACGACTTTTCCGAAGAAGAGATACCATACGCCGGTGCGGCTGGCGTTGGGATGCGGGAAACGATCCAGTCGCGCATCGACGCGGCTTCCGCCGCAGGCGGCGGTGTCGTTTCCGTTCCTCGGGGCGAGCATTCGATCGACGGCCCGATCCGTCTCAAGAGCGGGGTAGAGCTCCATCTCGAAGACGGCGCGAGGATCGTCTTTTCCGACAATCCGAAGGACTATCTTCCCGCCGTGCCGACAAGCTGGGAGGGAGTCGAGTGCCTTAACTACTCTCCGCTTGTCTATGCCTATGGATGCACCAACGTCGCGATCACTGGCAAGGGCACATTCGCGCCGAAGATGGACTTCTGGCGTAAGTGGTTCGGACGCGGCAAGGGGCACATGGAGGCGACGCGCAGGCTATACGACTGGTGCAGCTTCAACGCGCCGATGAACGAGCGCGACTTGACGAAGATCCCCGAGTCGAACGTAAGGCCGCATCTTCATCCCTCCTTCAACCGCCACGCAACCGCGAGCCAATCACAACCACGCCGCAATCGTTTCCAAATCACATTCCAGCCGCCCGAAGCCGCCAGAAGGACGATCCCGCGCTTGGCAAACACCCACGACTCAACCATCCTTCGTGTCGAATCCAAGAACGATTCCGACACAACCATTCCATATTCGTGACTCCCCAGACCCGACAACGTTGAGCTGCATGGCCTTGGCTTATCTATCAACTGCCTCGGCCGCCGCGTCGCTTCCCACACCACCAGCGACGCGAAGGAAATCGCCAAGCTGCTGGCAATGCTGCCATGAGCGCTGCCGGCGGGGAGAAACGCAAACCCCTTGCAAAATGGGCCTTTCGTGGGGCCTGTCCCTCAAGTTTCGTTTCCCTCAACACAACCACAGGGATTTATGGTATAATTCGAATGTTTGATTGATGGCATTGCGCCTACGCACGGGGAAAAGAACGAAGCGACATGGCGAAGCACGTACAGATCGGAACGCGGAAAGAGGCAAGAACCGTCGCCCGAAAGGCGAGGGTCGGGCGTTCTGCATACGTGATGAAGCCGGAGTACCTCGCGGAATTCGAGCGGATGCGGCTCATGGACGACACCTTCATGTCGAAGTGCCTCGAGAACGCGCCGGAGTGCATAGAGCTGATGCTACGAATCATCCTTGGCAAAAAGGACTTGAAGGTCGTCAAGTCGCAGACCGAGTATCCGATCAAAAGCCTTCAGGGGCGCGGTGTCCGGTTCGACATATTCGCAAGAGATTCCAAGGACAGAGAATACGACATCGAAATCCAGCGCGCGGATCGCGGTGCCGAGCCGAAGCGCGCACGGTACAACTCCGCGCTGATGGATGCGAACGCACTCAAGTCTGGCGAGGACTTCGGCAAGTTGCGCGACACTTACGTCATCTTCATCACCGAGAACGACGTGATGGGAGATGGGCGGGAAGTGTATTCGTATCTGCGGATCGAGGAACACAGCGGCAAACGACTTCGCGACGGAACGCATATTGTCTATGCAAACGGCGCGACACGAAGCAAAACGGAAATAGGGAAACTGATGCACGATTTGCGTTGTCGCCACGCGGCGGAGATGCATTTCGACATTCTCAAGAAACGAGTCAGTCAATTCAAGAATTCAGAAGAAGGGAGGCACTATATGTGCGAAGCAATGGAAAGACTCAGATCTGAGGGCAAGGCCGAGGGCATTGTCGAAGGCGAGGCTCGCGGCAAGCGCGAGGGCAAGCGCGAGACAATGCTTGCGACGGCGAAGCGGTTGCTTGCAAACGGCAAGCTCATGCTGAAGGAAATCGCCGAATGTTCCGGCCTTTCGCTTGCGCAGGTTCGCAAACTCCAGGCGGAGCGGGCGTCAGTCTGAACCTTGCGGAAGGACGGGAGTGATCATGAGCAAGCCGATTGCCGTTGCGACTAGGAAGAGGCCTATCAAGAAAATGTGCCAGGATGGCAAACTTTCGTCCCAGCCACTTTCCGACAGAGACCAGCATATAATGTCTAAACTCCGGAAACTGCGTTCTATCGGTTGTAGAACAAGCTTGAAGAAAATGAAAACTTTTCTAGAGGAAGACAGAGGCAAACCCCATTGCAAAGTTGTTGAAGATATAGGGCTCGATGCGTTTTGTGAAGGATATTGCAAAGGCTTTCTCAAGGATTGCAAGAAGGTGCTTGATGCACAAGCATACTTGATAGCCAAGAAAGTGTTGAAAATTGGTTTCTTGTCGCTAGATGATGTTGTATCTATCATGAAACTCAAAAAAGCTCAAATTGAGCTGCTCCAGACTGAAATGGCTTGAAACACATGAACCGCGCAAATGCCATAGAGTCGCGAGCGGACACGCTTGGAAATAAGCGTGCTTTTGCCATAATTGCGCGAAACTGCCGTATTTTGCAGGGGGGGGGGTAATTATGGCCTAGCCCTGTCTGATAGTTTTGATGCACACACGCGGCGCGAGCGGCCTTTCTGGTCGCCGCGCCGCATTCGTTTTCTCAATACAACCCGAAAGGAAAACAAACAATGAACATGCGTAAAATGATTGCCTTCGCCGCAATCGCGGCGGGCGCTGTGGCGTCCTCGCCGTTGTTGGCGGCGGCCAAGGAAGCGACGTTGATGCTTGCGGGCTACACCGGCACGACGACGCTTACGAATTTCCAGACGCTCGTGAAATTGTCCGAAGGACGTTTCGGATTCAGCTACGACGACTACGCCGCGAAGGACGGCACCGACCTTTGGTTCACGGATTTGTCGGGCAACGTCATCCCGCATGAAATCGACGGAACGTGGAACGCCTCGGGCGACTCCTACGTGTGGGTGCGCGTGCCTGAAGTTTCCGGAACGGACACGAAGATCGTCATGCATTGGGGCGAGGCGAAAACCGCCGCGCAGACGGCTACGGAGAACGTCTGGAAGAACTATGGCGACGGCAAGGGCGGCTTCGCCGGCGTCTGGCACATGGAGGCAAATCTGGCCGACGAGCCGGACGCGGCGGACAATGGACTTGTCGCAAAACGTGCAGGAGGCAACATCGGACAGATGGCCGCGGCGAGCGGAGGAATGGTCGGGTCGTGCCGCGTGAACCAGACGGTGGCATTCGGCGACGCGAACGGCAACGGACTTGACGTAAGCGGGTATGGCAATCATATCGCCGACGTGGCCCGGTTCACGTTGAGCGGCTGGTTCCGGGCGACAGCGGCAAGGTCCTACGACAATTGGACGCGGATGTTCGCATCCGAAAAATGGCTGGTGCGCGGCGGACAGAGCGGGCAGCGCAACATTGTCGAGGCAATAAACGTAAATAGCACGGTAATAACCGATCCCGCACCGTCCGCCCTGCCTGCCGACGAAGGATTTGCAGATACATGGTGCTATCTTGTCGTCGTGTTCGACGGTACGAGTTGCAGGCTCTACGCAAACGGGAAGTCGCTTGGCTCGTGGACGGACAAGACCGCTGTGGGCGAATTTGCCGAACACTTTAGAATCGGCAACGACTGGAACAGAACGACTCAAGGATGGTACGGGAAATACGACGAGGTGCGCCTGTACGACGGTGCGCAGAGCGAAGACCGCGTGAAAGCCGACTATGCCACGGTCAAATCGCCCGACACGTTCGTCGTTTCTGCGGACACGGCAACCCCTTACACTGCCACGTGGACGGGCGCGGCTTCGGACGGAAACGCGGCAAATGCCGCCAACTGGACGTGCTACAACGTTTTTGGCGACAGGCTTCCAGACGGGACGATGCCGACAACGGAAACGGACGCGACGATCGCGGGCGACGGAATAGACATCACTGCTTCGACGGACGCGCCGATTGCGTTCAGATCGGTCAATGTCGGAAACTGCACGCTTGGCGCAAACTGCGATCTTCGCGGATTCGGCGCGGTGACGATTCCGGACGGCGCGATGATCGACATGAACGGGTACACGCTCAAGATGCCGCCTTTCTCCGGCAATGGCGTCGTCACGAACAGCGTCGCCGGAGATGCCGCGCCGTTCTATGCATACGTGCCGGAAGGCGAATCGATGCGCAACGAGGACACCGCAATCGGCGGCAACCTCCGTTTCATAAAGGAGGGCGCAGGGAACTACATTGCCGTGAAGACGAATCAGGGGTACACGGGCGGCACACTCGTGAACGACGGCGCGATAATCTGCGCGGATCAAGGGCGGTACAGTCCGGTAGGCGCAAAGGCTTCGACAATCGAGATCGGCCCCGGTGGCGCGTTCGACGTAAACGGGTACGTAGTGTACACAAAAGACTATTATTCGTTCGTGCTTCACGGCGGCACGTTGAAGAGCTCCAGCGGCTGCAGGAATTCCGGATGGACGATGTGGAGCGATGTGCGCCTCACGGCGGATTCCACCATTGAACTTGGCGGCAGCTACGGTTTCCTCGAAGACAGCTACGGCAGGACGGCCCTCGATCTGGGCGGAAACAAACTGACGGTGGAATTGAGCGGCCCAAGCACGGACTTCCAGCTCTACAACACGCAAATCCTCAACGGCAGCATCGAGAGCACCTCCGGCGGCTACATTCACGTGTACAACAAGGGGGATTCCGGTTCGAACACGTTCGACTTCAAGTCGGGAATCGCGTTGAATCTCGAGGGTGCGCTTGTCGTGCGCGACTATGAGCCGAAGAACAAATGGGCTGACAGTAACAATGGAAATTACAGCGTGAAAGTCAACCGCGTATTCAAGCCGACTGCCGCCGCCGGGGGCTGCTACCACAGCTGCCAGATGCAGAACGGCTCGACGATGGACTTGACGGACTGGCCGAGCGACAAGGGCTGGCCCATGTATTCGCGCTTTACGAACGGCGGAAAGCAGCTTTCGTTCGCGAGCGGCACGGTGAACGTGAAACTGGATCCAACCCGCGCCGACGTGAGGGCGTTGGCAAAGACCAAGTCTGGCGACGCATACGCAGGCTACTTGCTGAAATGGGGAACGGCGGCCGGGACGCTGGCGACTCGGAATACCGGCACTACGTTCGTGCTGGATGCGGATTCCGCCGTCAAATACAAGTTGAGGGACGACGGTACGGGGTTGCTCCTCCTGCCAAAGTGCGGATTCATGGTTATCGTCCAGTAATATGACAATTATGGCATAATATGCGCATGAAAAATATTTATGCCAAGCCACCCTGGGAGTCGAGTAGATGAACATGCTGCTGCTTGCCGCCGTTCTGTTCACGACAACGGAGTCGGAGACGTGGAAGACGACTGAAGTCGAGCCCGCCGGCGCACCGGGAGCGGTGCAGCTCGCCTACTCGCCGCGGAAGCGCGAGACGGAGGCGATTACGTACCGCAGATTCTGGGTGGATACGCTGGTGCGCATCGTCAATCCCGTTGTCACCAATCTTGCGGCGGGGACTCTTCATGCGAATCTGCCGCGGCGTGCCGGCACGTGGACGGACGACGTCGCGGAGCTCGAGGCGTTCGGCCGCGTCATGACGGGACTCGGGCCGTGGCTGGAGCTTCCCGACGACGAGACGCGCGAAGGTGCGCTCCGGGCGAAGATGCGCAGCGACGTTATCAAGGCCCTCGACAACATTACGCGTCCGGGCTCTCCCGACAAAATGCCCTTTGGACGAAAGGGCCAGCCGCTCGTTGATGCGGCGTTTCTTGCGCAGGGGCTTCTGCGCTGTCGTGAACGGGTGTGGGCGAAAGTCCCCGACGATGTCAAGCTGAACGTTATCGCATGCCTTAAGGAGACGCGCACGACGAAACCGCATGAATGCAACTGGCTCCTGTTTGCATCCGAGATAGAGGCTTTTCTTCTCGAGACGACGGGCGAATGCGACGAGCGGCGACTTAGGTATGGCATCGACGCGTTCATGACGCGGAAGGGGTGGTACGTCGGCGACGGACTCTACGCCGACGGCAGCGCATTCGCGGTCGACGGATACAACTCGTTCGTCATCCAGCCCATGATTTGGGACGTCGCAAACGTTCTCGCGCGCCACGGGATGAAGGATGGCGAGGAGTATGTCAAGAAGGCTAAGGCGCGTCTGCGGCGCTTCGCCGACCTCCAGGAGCGCATGATCGGCCCCGACGGGACGTATCCGCTCTTCGGGCGTTCCATCACATACCGTTTCGGAACCTTCCAGGGGCTCGCGCTCGCGGCGCTCCTGGGGCGGGAGAACTATCCCGCGAAGCCGGGGGCCGTCAGGTCTGCGCTGACCGCCGTCCTCGAACGGCAGACGGGTCCTGAGAACTTTCTTCCGGGCGGGTGGCTGCGCGTCGGCTTCAACGGCGAACAGCCGATGCTCGCGGAAGGATACATCGACTACGGCAGCGTCTATATGTGCGCCGCTGTTTTCCTTCCTCTCGGCCTGCCGGCGGACAATGCGTTCTGGACGGAGCCCGAGAGCGACTGGACGCAGCGCGCCGCGTGGTCAGGCCGCCCCACGCGCATCGACCACAGACTTTAGAGGCGTTCCGAATGGGGGATGTTGCGAGGGACGGCGGAAAGCAGCTTTCGTTCGCGAGCGGCACGGTGAACGTGAAACTGGATCCAACCCGCGCCGACGTGAGGGCGTTGGCAAAGACCAAGTCCGGCGACGCATACGCAGGCTACTTGCTGAAATGGGGAACGGCGGCCGGGACGCTGGCGACTCGGAATACCGGCACTACGTTCGTGCTGGATGCGGATTCCGCCGTCAAATACAAGTTGAGGGACGGACGAATGGTACATCTGCTTTCACCGCCGCCCGATCCCAAGCGAGGGCAGGAATCATCGCGTCGTCTGCATCGACCGCATGGAATTCGACGCGAACGGCGACATCAAACCCGTCGTCATGACGGAGTGAAAGGGAAGCGACTGTGGAAATGACAAGGCGGGACTTTCTGAAGGATGCGGTCGCGTTTGGCTTTGCGGCACTGCCGGGCGGTTTTCTCTTCGCCGCGCCGCCCGGATGGAAGCATGGCGGCAGTCCGAATCTCGTCTTTGGCGTGATCAGCGACACGCATCTGCGCACCAGGCACGGACCAAGCGGCAAACCCGGACACAACTGGCCCGACAAGTATTTCGCCGCCGCGCTCGAATACTTCAAGCGGCGCGGCGTCGATGCTGTGGTGCACTGCGGCGACATGGCGCATCGCGGACAGGTCGAGGAAATGCAGTTTCACGCAAATGCGTGGAACAGGGTGTTCGGTCCTTCCGGCG
>JAZSLQ010000100.1:0-2573 GCA_045535455.1 Kiritimatiellia bacterium
GGAGCGAGGCCGAGGTGCGACGCTACGCGACGAACTCGACCAGAGGTGCCATGCGCGGTCACGGTCGGGGCCGCAGCGGGGCGGACCGGAGCAGGGGGTGGCGAGGTGTGCAGGACTGCGACCCGAAGACATATATGTATATGTCGAGCGGGCGCAAGGCCGCACAAATCGCCCGCCCTGCACAGGGAGCACCGTTGCCCCGACCGTGACCGCACACTGGAAGGCAACCAAGCACAGAGCAAGCCACAGTACACCAACATCCAACGCGAGGCCAGTCGCTGTTGCTAAAAGCGGCAACAGCATCACCCGCAGTATGGTATAATATACACTTAATGGCTACAGACTACGGTGATAAAAGCATAAAGACTCTCGATCCGGTGACGCACATACGGTTGCGCCCCGGCATGTACGTCGGCGAGCCCGGCACGGGCGCGATGTACCATGACTGCATCTACATCCTGATGAAGGAAGTGATCGACAACGCGATCGACGAGTTTGGACAGGGTTTCGGCAAGCGCATCGACGTGAACGTCAACTACGACACGGGCGAAGTATCCGTGCGCGACTACGGGCGCGGCATTCCGCTCGGCAAGGTCGTCGACTGCGTGAGCCAGATGAACACCGGCGGCAAGTACGACAACGAGAACTACCAGTTCTCCGCCGGCATGAACGGCGTCGGCACCAAGGCCGTGAACGCGCTTTCAGAGTTCTTCGAGGTGAGGAGCTTCCGCGAGGGCGAGTTCTCCGAGGCGTATTTCGAGGAAGGGCGGCTAAAGTCAAAGAAGCGCGGCAAGCTCAAGACTAACGAGCACTCGGGAACCTACATCCGCTACAAGCCCGACCTCAAGGTGCTGAAGAAGTTCAAGGTGCGCGAGGAACACGTCCTCAGGCGCATGAAGATGTACTGCTACGTGAACGCGGGGCTGACGATCGTCCTGAACGGACAGGAGATCTGCTCCGACCGCGGGCTTGCGGACCTCATCGCGGACGAGGCGCAGTTCGAGAAGCTCTACCAGCCGTTCCACGTGAAGACGAAGTCGCTCGAGATAATCTTCACGCACACCAATCGCTTCGGCGAGGAATACCACACGTTCGTCAACGGCCAGTACACGACCGACGGCGGCACTCACCTCACGGCGTTCAAGGAGGCGCTCACCAAGGCGCTCAACGACTACGACCCGAAGAAGAAGTACGACGGCGACGACATACGCGACGGTCTTCTCGGCGCCGTGTCGGTGAGGATCATGAACCCGGTCTTTGAAGGACAGACGAAGATCAAGTTCGTGATGAACGACATCAAGGCCGAGCTCGTCCAGCAGATGAAGAAGGAGATCGAGGCCGCTCTCCACCGTTCGCCGTCCGAGGCCGAGAAGCTTCTCTCCAAGATCGAGGAGACGGGGAAGATCCGCTCGCAGCTCAACACGATAAAGAAGCAGGCGCGCGAGAGGTCCCAGGCCGTTTCGGTGCGCGTTCCGCAGCTCAAGGACTGCAAGAACCACCTGAAGCTCGACAAGGTCGACAAGAAGACCGGCAAGCCGGAGGGCGAGGACACGATGATCTTCCTCACCGAGGGCCAGTCGGCGGGCGGCACGCTCGGCGGCGCGCGTGACGCGATGAACCAGGCGGTCTTTTTCCTGCGCGGCAAGTGCCTCAACACTTGCGGACTCAACAAGGACGTCCTCTACAAGAACGAGGAGTTCTTCAACCTCATCAAGACGCTCGACATCGAGGACACGCTCGAGCACCTTCGCTACGGCAAGATCATCTTCGCGACCGACGCCGACGTGGACGGGCTCCACATCCGGATGCTGCTCGCCACCTTCTTCATGCGCTTCTACCGCCAGCTCATCCTCGACGGGCGCGTCTTCATTCTCGAGACGCCGCTCTTCCGCGTCAGGAACAAGAAGGAGCACTACTTCTGCTACACCGACGAGGAGCGCGAGGAGGCGATAAGGAAGTGCGGGCGCGGCTGCGAGATCACGCGCTTCAAGGGACTTGGCGAAATCGACAAGGAGGACTTCAGGGGCTTCATCGGCGAGGAGATGCGCCTTACGCCCGTCACGTGCTCCGACGACACCGACGTTGAGAAGACGATCAAGTTCTACATGGGCGCGAACACGCCCGAGCGCAAGGACTACATCATGGAGTCTCTCGTCTGCGACGCCGCCGAGTTCTGATGCGCTTGCGGCTTGACGTTGCCGTGCATGGTGTGTGTTGGTTTGCCTGACATCGTGCGGCCACGGTTCGGGTAACGGTACTCCCTGTGCAGGGCGGGCGATTTGCGCGTCCTTCGACCCACTCGGCGTATACATATACGCCGTCGGGGTCGAGTCCTGCGCAACTCGCCTCACCCTGCTTCGGTCCGTTCCGCTACCGACCCGAACCGTGGCCGCGCATGGCACCTCTGGTCGAGTTCGGCGCGGTGCTCGGGGGCTCGGCCTCTCTCCCGCTCCATGCGCCGCCGCTCCCGTCGTCTTCGCGGCGATACGCGCCGCAATGCTTCGTCGGCGGGATACCGCCTCCTCGCCTTGCGACGTGTCTCGCCGCGCATCCGACGAACCGCGTCGCCACAT
>JAZSLQ010000216.1:0-24392 GCA_045535455.1 Kiritimatiellia bacterium
CGAGACGATCCAGCGTGTCATCCTGACGCTTGTGCCGCGTTGGGGTCGGCTCGAGCGCGTGACTAATCCCGCCGTCGAAGCAGCGGTCTACGTTGTCTTCGCGCATACGCCCGACGGTCTCGAAAAAGTCCTTTCCGCCGCGCGCGGCTTCACGCCGCAGGGCGGTCGCCTCTGGGTCGTCTTTGGCGCTGGCGGCGACCGCGATCCGATGAAGCGCCCGCTTATGGGCGAGGCCTGCGCCAAGCTCGCCGACTCACTCGTCGTCACGAGCGACAATCCGCGAAGCGAAGACCCGGCAAAGATCATTGACGCGATACTCGAGGGCGTCAAACGCGCGTCGGCAAAGCCGTCGCTCGTCCGAGTAGAACCGGATCGCCGCGAAGCGATTTCATTTGCGCTCGCGAACGCCGGTCCCAGCGATGTCGTGATTATCGCGGGCAAGGGGCACGAGACGACGCAGGAGATTGCGGGCGTGAAGCATCCGTTCGACGATCGCGAAGTAGTCCGCGCTTTCGTGAGGCGCCCCGACGCCCCGACGTCTTTCTGACGCAAAGAAATGGTATAATCTACGGCATGAACATTGTCGAAAAACTTGCAGGGCTCATACGCGACACGAGTTCGTCGCTTCCGTCGGACGTGGAAGCGGCAATAAGGAAGGCCTTCCGTGGCGAGCCGTGCGGGTCGTCCGCGTCCGTCGTCCTCGGGACGATTCTCGACAATGTGCGGCTTGCGCGTAAGCTTGGCTCGCCGCTTTGCCAGGATACGGGGACGCTCGCGTTCTACATAGACGCGTCGATTCGCCGCAAGGTCTCGCCCGCAGTCGTCAAGAAGGCGGTAGCGCTTGCGACTGCACGCGGGTATTTGCGAAAGAACTGCATCGATTCCGTTACGGGCAAGTCCTACGACGACAACTGCGCGGACGGGGCTCCCGTAATCCACTATGTCGATTGGCAGAAGCCGGGATGTGTGACGCTTGTCATGAAGGGCGGCGGCAGCGAGAACATGTCGCGCCAGTATTCATTGCCCGATGCGTCGCTCGCGGCGGGGCGCGATCTCGCGGGCGTGAGGAAATGCATCCTCGACGCGGTCCGCAAGGCGCAGGGCTTTGGCTGTGCGCCTGGGATACTTGGCGTCTGCATCGGCGGCGACCGCGCGACGGCGTATGAAGTTGCGAAAGAGCAGCTTCTCCGCCCGCTTGGTGTGGCTGGCGCGTCGAAGGACGCGACGCTCAGACGGCTTGAGAGGGAGATTCTGAAGGACGCAAACTCCCTCGGCATAGGCCCGATGGGTCTTGGTGGGAAGATGACGCTTCTTGGCGTCAGGATCGCGGCGCGTCCACGCGTCCCCGCGAGCTTCTTCGTGACAATCGCCTACATGTGCTGGGCGTGCAGGCGTGGAGAAGTTTGTATCTTAGCCGAGTCGAAAACGAACAAGGGAAAACAACGATGACAATGGAAGAAGCCCGCGCCTATTTCTCGGAAGACCGGTTCGCCACCGAGAATGGAATAACGCTCGACGAGTTGGACGGCGAACATGCCGTGACCTCGATGACGCTATCGCCCCGCCACAGGAACGCCTTCGGCGGCGTCATGGGCGGCGCGATATTCACCCTTGCCGATTTTGCCTTTGCCGCGCTCACGAACGACCGCGAAAGAGTGACGGTGGCCCAGCAGGTCTCGATAAGCTATCTCTCTGCGGCAAAGGGAAAACGGCTCATTGCGACTGCCCGCTACAGGAAAGACGGCCGCAGCTCGTGCGTCGTGAACGTCGATGTAGTAGACGACACCGGGCGCGACATCGCGCAGTTCGTCGGCACCGGCTTCAAGCTGAAATAGGCGGCTGGTCAAGCACGGAAAGCGCCGTGCCAAAGGTTCTATGACCTCGTCGTCGCCACTCTTCCGACGAGGATAAGCAGCGTGTATATCTCAAGTCTGCCGGCAAGCATCGCAAAGGCGTAGACGCACTTCAACGGCGCGGCAATCGCGCCAAAATTCTCGGTCGGGCCAAGCGAACCAAATGCTGGCCCGACATTGCCGACCATGCTGAGCGCGGCGGTGAACGCCGTGAACACGTCGAGCCCCGTCAACGCCCCCGCGAAAGTCGTCGCCGCGACGAGAATGAAATATGCGAAGATAAACGAGGCGACTACGGGAACAACTCCTTCGCGCCCAGACACTCCGTTAAGCTTGAGCGTGAATACCTGGTGCGGATGAACTATGCGCCTCATCTCGTTTCTCAGCAGCTTCGCAAGGACAGTCCATCGGATCACCTTTATCCCGCCAGCCGTCGATCCAGAGCACCCGCCTACGAAGAAAAGGACAAAAATCACCATCTGTGCGGCAGGTCGCCACGAAGTGTAGTCGTCAGTCATGAAGCCAGTCGTAGACAGTATTGACGCCACCTGGAACGACACTGCGCGCAACGTGCCGCCAAGGCCGGCAAGGTCGTGCATCTGGACAACCGTCGCCACCAACACCGCAGCCACGACGACAAAGAGGAAGGTCCTGAGCTCTGAGTCGCGGCGTACCTCGGAATGTTTTCCCGTCAGCAACCTGTAGTATACCGCGAAGTTAACGGAGGCAAGGAGCATGAATACCGTGCATGTCCACTCCACAGCGGGAATCCCGTACGCGCCCACGCTGGCGTTGCGTGTGGAGAACCCGCCCGTTCCAAGTGTGGAGAACGCATGTGCACTGGCGTCAACAAAGTCAAGCCCAAACGACAGAAGAAGCACGGCCTGCATGGCTGTAAGGGCCATGTATATGCACCACAGCGATTTAGCCGTGGAAGCAATGAAGTTCGTCAGTTTCTCCTTCTCCGGCCCCGTAGTCTCCGCCTTTATCAGCCTGAATCCACCAACCCCAAGCAGCGGAATAAGCGCGACCGCGAGGGCTATGACGCCAAGCCCGCCAAGCCAATGCGTTTCACAGCGCCAGAGGTTGATAGAACGCGGCAGGGACTCCACGTCCCCGCAGACGGACGCCCCGGTCGTCGTGAAGCCGCTTACGCTCTCGAACACGGCATCCACGACAGATGGATACGCCCCGCTGAACCAAAGCGGAACGGCGCCGAAAAGACATACGACAATCCATATCCCTGCTACGATGCCAAAGGCGTTCCGAACGTCGAAGACGCGCGGCCTACCCTTCGCCATCAACCAGAAGGCGACGGCAGCGGCTCCACTCGCCAACGCCGGAACGAGAAATGCGTACACACATGCCGCTTCGCCCTCTTTGACGGCGACTAAAAGCGGAAGCGACATCGCGATTCCTACGATGCCGAGCACGTATGTTAGTATCCGCAAGACCGAAAACGCCATGGCTCTATGCCTTCCCGAAGAAACGCGATTCGCCCTCCAAGTCGCCGCTCTGCGCTATCAGCACAATGTTAAGGCCTGGCTCCATCACCGTGCCGCCGTGCGGAACAGCCCATGTCTCGTCGCCCGAAGACCGTGACATGAGCACGAGCGGCCCGCTCGGGTTCTTCTCGGCGAGCTCAGCAAGCGTCTTGCCGACGACATGGGCTTTCTCCGGGATATGCCCTTCCACGATTTCGAAGCGCCTGTTGCAGACTGAGTGCACGGACTTGATGTTCTTTCCACGGAGGTGCCCCATTATGGCGTCAACGACCGAACCTCGCATCGGAACCGCGACGTCGACGCCAAGTTTCCGCGCGATTGCGCCGTACGAGGAATTTGCGGTAAGCGCGACCGCCTTCTTCACTCCGCGCGACTTCATGTAGGCAGCCGTGACGAGATTGAGTTCATGATTTCCCGAAGCGGCGACCAGAAGATCCGCGGAGAAAAGCGACTCCTCGTTCAGAAGACTCTCGTCCGTCACGTCTCCGCAGAGAACGCGCACGTCGGGGAATCGCTCCACCGTCTCCCGGCAGAGATCTTCGTCCTTGTCGACGACAACGACTTCGACTTCCGGGGCTGACGGAGCGAGTCTGAGCAGACTCAACCACGAAGACGGAGCGCGCCTTGCTCGTCGTCTAGCCAGAAGAAGGGATCCCACGCGATCCGCGCCAAAAAGGACAACGCGCCTGATTTCGGCCTTGGGGGTCTTTGTAAACTCCAGAATCCTGGCAATCGACTCCTTGGGGGTCACGAGGCCGATGAAATCTCCCTTCTTGATGATGGTGTCTCCGTTCGGAAGCGACATGACTCCCTGCGAATCAACGAACGCCACAAGATACGACCACCCCTCGAGCGCGGATATCTGTCTTAGGGAATGCCCATCGAGCGGACTTCCCTCCCCGACAGAAAGAGTTGCTATGCCATAGCCACCGCCAAGCTCTATCACACTGCCTACGGCTCCGTGCTCTACCGCGGAGGCAATTGCAGCGGCCGCCTCTACCTCTGGATTCAGCATTGCGTCTATGCCATAGAGAGGACGGGCTTCTGGATGTTCTGCCCGCGCACGTGCGCTCGCCTCGTCGGCGGAACGGTAGTACGAGTAGTTCCTCACGCGGGCTATCTTGGAAATCCACGGATACACCGAGTCGGCAAGCGAACATATTATCATGTTCACCTCGTCGTCCTCAGTCAGGGCCACAAGTGCGTCGGCAGAGGCAAGTCCAGCGCGTTCAAGCGAATTGAGATCCCTGCCGTCGGCCTCAACCACCGTGCAATCGAGCTGATCCGACGCATGCCTCACCACTTCGGCGTCACTGTCAATGAGAACAACCTCGTCCGAGACCGCGACAAGTTCCTTGGCCAGCTGGATGCCCGTGAATCCTGCGCCTATTATGACTGCTTTCATGGTCAGATTATACAATAAGCGGCCGAGGGCTGTCTACCACGACATCACCCGCCAAACCTACGTCACATACCAGAGGATGCAGAAGAAGTGGCCGATCGGACTTGGCGGGTTGGTGGGGACAGGCCCCGCGAAACCCTTTAAAATAAAGCTTTCGAGTCGATTCAGTAGGCGAGGCGCAGCTCGTCAAGCGTGCGAGCGATTTTGATGACTGGCCAAAGACGCTTCCAGCGCGGGAGGTCTTTCCAGTAGGCGATAAGCTCTTTCATGCGGCCAAGGACTGGCGAGGGACCGCACAGTTCTGCCGTCGAGGCGTCGATGTATCGCGAAAGCAGTTCGTCTATGTCGTCGCGCATCCCGAGCTGGCGGATAAACGCCCGCCCGATCATCACCCTCTGTGTCTTTGTGCCTCTGTGTGATATTTCTGATTCGCAAGTTTTCGCACACAGAGATATGGAGGGTTGAAGTGGCAAGTCTCCATTCGGCACAATTGGCATCTTTGCGATGGTGGCGACTTTTTGGAACGACTCCCAGTCGCACTCGCCGCCGTACATCTGCCGCGCGTTTCGCGCATGGACGGTGAGAAAGCGGAGTGGAAAAGAATTGAGCATCGGCATCAGCGCGAGCAACTCGTCGTTCTTGTCGAAGCCAAGTCGCGTCTTCACCGAGAACTTTCCCTCTCCCATCGTCTCGCAACCGACGGCGATCATCTTCTCGAGTACGGCGGGCGTTCTCAAAAGCCCGCTGCCGCGACCCTTGTTCCTCACCATCGGATAGGGGCAGCCGCAGTTGAGGTCAGCGGTGTCGTATCCCGCTTCCTTTATCCGTAAAAGGCATGCACGCAAAGATTCTGGGTCTTTTCCGATGAATTGGGGCGTGACTTTAATTTGGTCGCGCAGAGTCGGCGAGCCGCAGGGCGAGTTGGAGGTTTGAGTTGGAGTTGGAGAATGGAATCGTGTCAATTCGCGATCTTTCAACGGATCGAAGCCTGGATTCGCCGAAAGAAACGGCGTTATCGCCTCTGTGAAGCCGGCCTCGCGTATCTGCTCCGCGAACACTTCGCGGAAGCACCGTATCGTAACTCCCCTAAGTGGCGCGAGGATCATGCAAGCCGCTCCGCGAGTGTAGTGCGGCGCTCGCGCACGATGTTCGTCTCGATTGCGCGGCTTACCGCGTAGGGAACGCCTATGAGAAGGACAAGCTTCTTGCCGCGCGTTATGGCCGTGTAGAGAAGGTTTCTCTGGAGCATCACGTAGTGCTGCGTGTGGATTAGGACGATCACCGCCGGATATTCCGAACCCTGCGATTTGTGGATTGTCGTCGCGTAGGCGAGCACGAGTTCGTCGAGATCTCCGGCGTCATACTTGACTGGCCGTCCGTCGAACGTGACTACAAGCGAGCGGTCCGTCGGTTCAACCGCCTTTATGAACCCGACGTCGCCGTTGTAAACGTCCTTGTCGTAGTTGTTCCTAAGCTGCATTACGCGGTCGCCGACGCGGAAAGTCGTCCCGCCGCGGATCAAGGCCGCGCCCGAGGGATTGAGAGCCTTTTGAAGTTCGACGTTCAGACTCTCCGTGCCGAGAAGATTGCGGCGCATCGGTGTAAGCACCTGGACATCCTCGAGCGGGTCGAGCTCAAACTTGCGAGGGATACGAGTCGTCATGAACTCGATGGCGCGCCTAAGGCACTGCTCTGGGTCTTCGCACCGGACGAAGTAGAAGTCGGTGTCGCCGCTTCTTATCTCAAGCGGCTCGCCTGCGTTAACATGGTGGGCGTTCGTGACAATGAGTCCGCCAGCGTCTTGGCGGAAGATCTGGTCGAGGCGCGTAAAGGCGATGCTGCCGGACTTTATGAGATCGCCAAGGACATTCCCTGCGCCGACGCTCGGCAACTGATCCGTGTCGCCGACGAGCACTACAGCCGCTGTCGAGGGAATCGCCGAGAGCAAATCGTTTGCAAGCTTGATGTCGATCATCGACGTCTCGTCGAAGATAAAGACATCTCCCTCAAGCGGACTTTCCTTGTTGAACGTGAACTTGTTCGTTACGGGATTCCACTTGAGAAGACGGTGGATTGTCTGCGCCGCTGCGCCTACCGACTCGGACATGCGCTTCGCTGCACGCCCTGTTGGTGCGGCGAGGACTACTTTAAGCCTCTTCGCGCCGTAGATGTCGACGAGCGCACGGATTATCGTCGTCTTGCCAACGCCCGGTCCGCCGGTGATGATGGAGAACTTGTTGCAGAGGCATTTCTCGAGCGCGTTCGTTTGCTGTGCGGCAAGCGTGAAACCCGCTTTTTTCTCCCACCACTCGACGGCCTTGCCCGCATCCACTTGCGTGAAGCCCGGCAGAGAGTCCCTTATTCGCCTTACATGCGAGGCCGTCTCGCGCTCGGCCCACCAGAGCGAGCGCAGGTAGATGCGACGCGGAGAGGTGGCGTCGTGTCGTTCTGCCCATGTGGCGTCTGCGTCCTTCGCGGCGCTGTCGCTCTCCGCGATTACGCGGCCTTCGGCAATTTCCTTTTCAAGCGCTTCGCCAAGAATCTCGGTAGGTATTTCGGTGAGTTCGTTCGCATGGAGAAGTAGGTCGTTCTCGAAAGTCCAGCAGTGCCCCGAGTCTTCTGCTTCCGTCTCGAGCGTGTAGGAAATCGACGCGCGTGCGCGAAGGGGCGAGTCCTTCGGAATGCCGACGGAGAGCGCGATGCGGTCGGCTGTTGCAAAGCCGATGCCCCAGATGTCGCGGCAGAGCTTGTATGGATCGGCTTTTACGATTGCTATCGCGTCAGGTCCGTATTTGCGGACGATCTTCGTCATCTTCGCGATCGAAATGCCGTAGGTCTGGCCGAAGATCATGTTCTCCCTCAACGTCTCGTTCGCGTGCCAGCTTGCGCGTATCTGCTCGATCTTCGCCTTGCCGAGCTTTGGCACTTCGACAAGTCGCGCGGATTGATGGGAGAGGACGTTAAGCGTTTCTTCTCCGAAGGTTTCGACGATGCGCTTTGCGAGGACTTTGCCGACTCCCTTTATGAGCCCCGAGGCGAGGTAGCGTTCGATGCCGACGAGTGACCTCGGCGCGACGCAGACGATTGTCTCGGCTTTGAACTGGCGTCCGTGGACTTTGTCTGTCACCCACGAGCCGGTCGCGGAAATCTCTTCGCCTTCCCACACCGCCTGTGCTTTGCCGACGACGGTTATCTCGTTGAGCTGCCTTAGCGCGAAGCCGGAAGGGAGTTCGACATGGAGGACGGTGTAGCCGTTCTCGTCGTTGTGGAAGACGACCGACTTGATCGTTCCCTCAACCGTTTCGCTCGCTTCATCTGCCATTTGCAGATATTATATCAAAATGGACAAAGGCAATGTGTGTCTACGTTGGCCTGCGCCCGACCTGCTCGCACCCCGCATAGCGCCCGCTTCGCGGCTCACTTCGTTCGGGGGATACCGACCCGCAGTTTGCGGGCACCCCACCAGCATGATTTTGACGCGCGCGTCTTCACGCGCGCCCTTTACGCCGGCGGTCAAAATCACGCCGGGCCCGCAAACGTGCTCTCGTGCGCCAGTCGGCTCTCCGGCCTCTGCGCTTCGCTCCGCCGCAGACACATGAACCTTTTTGTAGTATGTGGCGTTTTACAGGGTATGAGAAGTGAGATTGTTGCTATTTGTGTTGCTGCAGGCGCGTGGAGTGGAATGGGAGATGAAGTGGGCGTCTCGACAAATGCGGTGGCTGACTTGGGAACGGTTGTTGTCGAGGGCTCGGCGTTGTCCAAGTATCGGCCTGAGACAGTGGATGGCGCGACATTCACCGGCCTTGCGCCCGAAAAGTCGCCGACGGTAGTCGATACGCTGACCGAGGACTTTATCCGCGAGCACAACCCTACCGACCTCCACGATCTTCTCCGCTATGTGCCGGGCGTCGAGACTGGCGGCAAGTCGCTTCTCGTCCGCCAGCCGGGGACGTTCCAGATACGCGGCATGGGCGGTACTGAGCCCGCGTTCGACGGCGTTGTGCCAATCGGGCTCGGCGCGGGACTTTTCATGGATCCGTTTCTGATGGAGCGCGTCGAAATCGTCAAGGGGCCGATTGGCTCGCTTTCCGGTGGCGCGGGATCGCAGCAGAACAACTCTGGTGCGGGCGGTTCGGTCAACATGTACCTGAAGGGCGCGAACTTCCGCGGCGACAGGATCGACTTTCAGGAGAACACTTCCGTCGGGCGCAACACGTGGCGTCAGCGAGGCATGATCGACGCGAACGAGGTCTATGGCGACGACAAGTTTGCCGTTCGCGCGATCGGTGCGTTCGATGTTTTCTCGCCGGCCTATCTTGGCAAGGGTTCGCAGAAGGGCGCCGACCCGAGGCAGTCCTACACTGTTGCGCCGTCGTTTGCGTGGCGCCCCGTCGAGAACGTGACGATCGGGCTCAAGTCGATGTTCCAGAAGACCGATCAGCCGAGCTACATCGGAATTCCCGTCTGGCACGGACGCCCTGGCGGCGGCTACAGCTGGTACGAGTCGTCGTGCCGCAAGGGCGACCGCTCGAAATACGACTCGATGTACCTGAACCCATACATAGACTGGCAGGTAACCGACGACTGGCTTCTCAAGTTCGGCGGCGCGTTCATGTTCTCCGACTGGGAGCAGAGGACGCGCGAGCCGTACATGGCCAATGCCGAGCGTGCTAATTTCTACAAGACCGGCGTGTGGACGAGCGGCAAGAAGTACATGACGTCTGGCTTTTCCCAGTCCGACCGCGTAAGTCGCAGCTACAACCTCTACGCTCGCTCGGTCTATACGAAAGAGGAACTGCCGTGGGGCTTCAGGAATACGCTTGTCGTCCAGCCCGACTTCTGGTACCGCGAGTCGACGAGCGGATTCGGCGCACCTGTCACGCGCTACGGCGCGACGCTCCAGGACTCGGTTGGCTGGGGCTGGGTAACGCTCCTCGGGGGCGTCCGCTACGACTACTTTACGGAGAATCCTCAGACGACTACTGCGGCCAACGGCGCGACCACGCATTACCATCGCGCAAACGAGTTCGCATTCTCGCCACGCGGCGGTCTCACGGTTCAGCCGCTTGATTGGCTCGTCTTCTTCGGCAACCTTTCCCAGACGCGTACTCCGACGCTTGGCTACCGCGACGCAGACGGCAATAGGCCAACCGACCCGTGGACGGCGACGCAGATGGAAGGCGGCTTCCGCGTCCGCCCCGTCGAAAAGCTCTGGTTCTCTGCCTCGGTATATCGCATCGACCAGCGCAATACGCCTGTCGCCGAGACGGTTAACAATGACACTTACTACTATTTCGAGGGCACGAGCAATTCGCGCGGCGTTGAGCTTTCGCTCGCGGGAGACATCACCGAGAACTGGACGGTCCTCGCGATGTACGCGTACAACCGCTACGTGAACCGCAATGCGACTGGGACTGCGCCGTCGGTCTTCCGCCGCAACCCCAACCACACGTTCTCGCTCAACACCTCTTATCGGTTTGATTGCTGCGATCTCCTTCGCGACATCGTGGTTGGATGCGGTTACCGTTTCCGCTCGAAGAGCTTTGCGACTTTCCGTGGCACCTTTGTCGACGACAACCTCTATTTCGCGCACAGCCACGTCTTCGACGTCAACATGTCCGTTCCGCTGACGAAGTTCGGCGGTCCAGAGGACTGGACGCTGACGCTCGGCATTCGCAATCTCTTCGGCGAGAAATACTTCGAGTCAGCGCGTCACTTCTACGAGTGCCTCGTTGGCGAGCCGCGCACGTTTGAGATTGGCCTCCGCGCGAGGTTCTGACGGGTGTTCAATAGTATGGTATAATACTTGTATCACAAGGAGGATTGTATGATCGACTACAGTGCGCTGAAGAAGAAGTTTCCGACGAAGGATCCCCAGAAGAAAAAGAAGATCGCCGCCATCAAGGCGATAAAGCGCGAGTATGCCGCGAAGCGCGCTGCCCTCGGCGGCGGCGCACCGACACTCAAGAAGGGCGTAGTCTTCTACGCAGTAGTGATCCTCGGGCTTATGATCCTCGGCTCGCTCATCCTCTCCGTTACCGGGAAGGGCGGCCCCAAGGAGATATCGCGTGCGCAGATCCTCGTCAGGAAATCGGTCGATTCCGTCGCCGTGGCGCTTGGCCGCTACCGCTACCACGTCGGCAGCTATCCGTCGACGGAGGAGGGCCTTGAGGCGCTCGCGGCAATTACGCCGCGGAAGAAAGGGTGGAACGGCCCCTACGTTAACCATGTCGTGAAAGACCCCTGGGGGCACGACTACGTGTACGTCAACAACGGCGAGAACGAATACCCGACGCTCTACTCTAAGGGCCCCGACGGCAAGGCCGGGACGACTGACGATGTCCTTCCCGACCGCGCGCTCTACGACGCTCCTTTCAAGGACACATCTTGGACGAAGGGCTGGATGCCTTACTACCTGCGTGGCTATGTGCTCGCGCCAGACAAGCGCACGAAGTCCGCAATCGAGGAAGAAGTCAAGGCAGTGCTCGTTGCGGAGCAGGGGCCTGCGGAGGGCGAATTCGTCCTTCACGACGGCTGGGAGTTTTCGCGCGACCAGAAGGAATGGAAGGGCGTCAGGGTGCCGCACGACTGGGCGATTGCGGGTCCGTTCGACCCGAAGATCGGCGGCAACACTGGGATGCTCCCCTGGCAGGGCGTCGGATACTACCGCCGCACGATAGAGCTCCCCGCAGACTCCGCAGGCAAGTTCGTCGCGCTCAGGTTTGGCGGTGTGATGGCGCGCCCCGAGGTTTTCCTCAACGGCGAGAAGGTGGGCGGCTGGGACTATGGCTACATGTCGTTCGAGGTCGACATCTCCGCGAAGCTGAAGTTCGGCGAGAAGAACGAACTGCTCGTAAAGGTCGACACGACGAAGCACTATAGCCGCTGGTATCCAGGCGCGGGCATCTACCGCGACGTCAAGCTTGTAGTCGAGGACGCGGAGGACCGCGCGATCTGGGGCTCGGTCAAGATTACGACGCCCGAGATTACGCCCGAGCGCGCGAAGGTGCGCGTCGAATACCTAACGCCCGTGAGCGCGAGCCCGATTGTCAACGAGTTCGAGGTAGAGCGTCCCGTCCTCTGGGACGTCACGAACCCGAAGCTTTACGAGACGACAATCTGCGGCAAGAAGTACCGCTATGGCATCCGCACCGCCAAGTTCACCGCGAACGACGGCTTCTACTTGAACGGCCGCCGCGTGCAGCTCAAGGGCGTGAACCTGCACTCCGACCTCGGGCCGCTCGGCATGGCGTTCGACAAGGGCGCGATGCGCCGCCAGCTCGAGCTGATGAAGGACATGGGCGTGAACGCCCTCAGGACGTCGCACAACGCGCCTGCGGAGGAAGTTCTCGACCTCTGCGACGAGATGGGCATCCTCGTGTGGGACGAGTGCTTCGACAAGTGGGACGGGACTGCGGGCATTGCGGAGGGCGACACGCTAGAGGAATACGTCTCGCGCAACCTAAAGCAGTTCGTGCGCCGCGACCGCAACCATCCGTGCGTCGTGTGCTGGTCGATCGGAAACGAAATCTCGCCTCGTCGCGAGGACTACCCGGCGGGAGTGTACGAGGAGCGCTGCAAGCTCTTCCGTGAAGTCGTCCTTTCCGAAGACACCACGCGTCCCGTCGGCATCGGCTGCTGCCATACGGAGTCCGCGGGCCGTGGCGACTACGCTTCCATGGATTTGACGGGATGGAACTACAATGCGCGCTACATGCCAATGCGCGAGAAATACCCGGAGAAGCCGATCGTGTACTCCGAGTCTGCGTCCGCCTTCTCGAGCTGGGGCTATTTCCCAGATGTCCCGACGGCGAGTCCCACGGACTACGACCCGAAGACTGTCGTCGACATCGATTCCTACGACCGCTGCTCCGCCTGGTGGTCTGACATCCCCGACATGGAGTTTGCGAGGATGGAGCGCGACCGGTTCGTCGCGGGCGAATTCGTCTGGACGGGCATCGACTACCTCGGCGAGCCGTCGCCGAACCCGAACTTGTGCAGAAGCTCCTTCTTCGGGATCTGCGACCTCTGCGCGATGCCGAAGGACCGCTACTGGCTCTACCGCTCGTACTGGAACGACAGGAAGGATACAATTCATCTCCTGCCGCACTGGAACTGGGATGGTCGCGAGGGCGAGAAGGTCACTGTCATGTGCTACACGAGCGGCGACGAGGCGGAGCTTTTCGTCAACGGCGAGAGCGCTGGCCGCAGGAAGAAGGTAAAGGACGCTGGCTCGGTCGTCGCAAAGGACGATCCAGGGTACTACAAGGTTACGGATCGCTACCGCATTTCGTGGGAGGTTCCCTACGAGCCGGGCGAGATCAAGGTCATAGCGTTCAGAAACGGCCGCCCGATAGGCGAGGACTTCCGCAAGACGGCCTTCAAGCCGGCGGCGGTGAAGCTGACGCCCGAGCAGGCAGAACTCGCTGACGGCGAACTTGGCTTCGTGAAGGTCGAGCTCGAGGACGACGACGGAACAGTCCTGCCCCTCGCGAAGGACCGCGTGAATTTCAAGCTCGAAGGCCCCGGCGAAATCGTAGCCGTCGGCAATGGTTCGCACAACGGGCTCGACTCGTTTGCCGAGACATCGTCGCATCCGCTCTACTACGGGCGCGCGCTTGTTATCGTCCGCAGGACTGGCGGCTCCGGGCTTCCGCTCAAGCTCACGGCGTCCGTGCCGTCGGTAAGGTCGGCGTCTGTAACCTTCGGCCGCAAGTAGGGCATTTTATGGTATAATACAAAAGAACGCACCTTTGCACTGTTGTGGGGCGCGTTGGAGCAAGTTGACATGGAATCGGTTTTCAGCATGGCGGCGATAGTGTTCTGGGCGCTCTGCGCGGCCGGAATAGCGTGGTATGCCTCCGAGGTCGCGAAGGACGTGACCTACGTTACGCTCGCCGACGGCCGTCGCCAGGAGCGGTCGATACCGATGGTGTTCAAGATGCTTCTTCCTTTCGTGGGGAACCTCGACAGGCTTGTTTCTCGCCCGATGTTCGCAAAGCAGGTCGAGACGGCCGACTGGATGCTTGTCGCGGCGGGGTTCGAAGGGCTCCTCTCGGGCCGCGAGTTTGTGGCGCTCAAGATACTGTGTCCGATAGTCCTTGGCGCGGCGTGGACGATTCTCATTGCGCTTCTCGGCGCGGCTCTTCCCGACTCGCCGTTTGCGTCTGGCTTTGTGCCGATAGCGTTTCTCGGCATCGTGCTTTTCTACCTACAGCCGATGATGTGGCTTAGGGGTGCGCTCAAGAAACGCCATCTCTCGATAATGAAGTCGCTGCCGTTCGTCCTCGACATCCTAACGCTTTCCGTTGAGGCCGGCATGGACTTCATAAGCGCGCTCCAGCGCAACTGCCAGTCGCGCAAGCTCGACGCGCTCAACGAGGAACTTCTCCGCATGACGAAGGAGATTCAGGTCGGCTCGTCTCGCAAGGAGGCGCTAAGGAACATGGCCGAGCGCGTCCGCCAAAGCGACTTAAGGTCGGTTGCGTTTGCGCTAATCCAGGCCGACGAGCTCGGCGTGTCGATAGGCGCGATACTCCGTATTCAGTCCGAGCAGCTGAGAAGCCGCCGCTTCGACCGCGCCGAGAAACTGGCCCACGAGGCGCCGACGAAGATGCTCGGGCCGCTGATGCTCTGCATTTTCCCCGCAGTGTTCATAATCCTGCTCGGGCCAGTCCTGTCGCAGGCGATGAAGGGGATGCTGTAAAAAGAGGAAAGGCAAGAAATGGCGAAACGTCCAGAACTGCTGATAACGTCAGGGCCCATGTCGGGCACGCGATTCGAGGTCGGCGCCGGCGGCGTGCGCCTCGGACGCTCGTCCTCGAACGACGTGCACATCCCCGACGAGGAGCTTTCCCGCAACCACTGCCTCTTCGAGCAGTCCGGCGAGGCGGGGATACGCGTAACTGACCTCGCGAGCGCAAACGGCACATTTGTCAACGGCGAGCAGCTTGGCTCTGATTCGCGCGACCTCAAGCCGGGTGACATGATCGAGGTCGGCTCGACTGCAATTAGCGTCGTAGGCGACGAACCGCCTCCCACGCCCCTCCGCCCGGCGCCTGTCGCCGTGGGCGCGGCGATAGACCTCGGCCTCGGGACGGCCCCGACCGCCGCCTCGCAGGGCGAGTCCGCGTCTCGTCCTTCCGCGAAGAAGCCGGGTGGCCATCCTCGCGCGATGCTGGCCAATGTCCTGTGGATCGTCGCCGCGCTGGTCGTGGCGGCCGCGATAGCCGTCGTCCTCTGTGCGCCGCGCGACTCCGAAAAGCCAGTCGTCTCCCCTGTAGTGGAAGAGAAGCCCGAGAAGAAGCTCATCTCGCTTTGCTACGAGAAGATCGAGGCCGACGCCGCGCGTGTGTTCAGCTACAGGATGGACGTTGACAGCGCTGGCGTCCTCCATGTCGCGTTCGACGACGTGCCTGGCGAGAACCGCCACGTCGACAAGAAGGCCAAGCTTTCCGAAAAGGCGATGAAGAGAATCCTCGAGGTGCTCGACAGGCCAGGTTTTGCCGCGCTCGACGACGCGTATACTGGTTCCTCCGCCGAGGTCGAGAACGCGCTCAAGAGCTTCAGGATCCGCGTCGTCCGCTGGAACAGCATAAAGGACGTCCTCGTCGAGAACACCCAGGAGCCCGACGCGTTCCGCGAGGTGCGGGAGTCGCTTGAGGCGTTCTCCCGGAACGAGCTCGGCATCTGGGCGATACAGTATTCCAAGGAAAAGCTGATCGAACTCAGCGAAGAGAGCGCGAAGGTCGGTGACACCAAGTGGGAGGACCGCGAAGTGGAGTACGGCAACCTCAGCGCCTCCGTCAAGGCCTACAAGGACGCGCTCTTCTACCTCGAGACGGTCAATCCCAAGCCGGAGAGCTTTGCGACCGTGAAGGAGCGGCTTGCGCGCTCGGAGGCGGAGCTCAAGCAGCGCTACGAGGACCAGCGCTTCCTTGTTGACAAGGCGATCAACCTTGGCGACTGGGAGGTTGCTCAGACTGAACTCAAGATACTGTGCGAGCTCGTTCCCGAGAGGGACGATCCGCGCCATGCCGAGGCCAACGCGCGGCTCGTCGACGTCGAAAACCGCATGAAGAAGGCGAGGGGTGGAAAATGAGGGGAATCATTCTTTCGATTGCGCTCGCCGCGTTCGCCGCGTTCGCGGAAGAGTCAAAGGCGATACGATGCGACTTCACGAGCCAGCCCGATGGCGCCACCGTGGTTATCGACGGCATGACGCGCGGCGTCACGCCGCTGACGCTCTACGATCTCGCCCCGGGGCCGCGCCACGTCAGGTTCGAACTGGCGAACTATGAAGGCGTAGATGAGTTCATGTTCCTACGCGAGGGCGGGGCCATAAGCAAGAACGCCGTGTTGAACCCCGTGAAGGGGATACTGCTCCTTGTTACCGAGCCGGCGGGCTGCGACATCTCCCTTGACGGCGTTTCGTTCGGTAAGACGCCGCGTCTCATAACGTCTCTCGACGCAAAGGGCGTGTATCGGCTTCTCGTGCAGAAGCCCGGTTACCAGCCGCGCACCGTCGAGGTGAAGTTCAACGGACGCACGCCGCTCGTGAAGAACGAGTCCCTCGTCATTGATTCCGGCGTTATCGAGGTGACGAGCGAGCCGGCTGGTGCGGAAGTGACGGTGAACGGGCACCCGCGCGGCAGGACGCCAACGACGATCGATGGCGTTCCCAAGGGGCGTGCGACGGTCGAGATCAAGAAGAAGGGGTTTGAAGACGCTTCGCGCGAACTTGCGATCGTCGCCGGCGAGAGCCAGACGCTGTTCGTGAAGCTCACCGGGCTTCCTGGCACGATGTCGCTCTCGTCCATTCCCGACGGGGCGAGGTTCTACGTGAACGACAGGCCCGAGGGCAAGGGGCCGATATCGCTTACGGGGCTCAAGCCGGGCCCTTACACGATCCGCGTCGAGAAAGACGGCTTTGCCACGGCGACGAAGACCGTGACGCTCGAGAACGGCGGCGTGATCGTCGAGGAGTTCCGGCTTGACAACGTGATGGGCCGCATCGAGGTGAGGACGATCCCCTCGGATGTCGAAGTCCTGCTTGACGGCAGCCGCGTCGGCACGACGAAGTCGAAGGGCGACGACGGCGAAACAAGCGAAGTGTTTGCCATTGAGAACGTGCGCGAGGGCGAGCATACCCTTGTGTTGAGGCGCGAGGGCTATGCGGATGCGACGAAGCACCCGGTCGTCGAGAACCGCAAGACTCAGACTGTCAACGTCCGGCTTAAGCGCGTCTTCACGCCGAACGTCGAAATCACGACGGATGGCGGCGTGCACCGCGGTGTCTTGATTTCCAACACGGCGAACGGCGTGGAGGTGGAGGTCTCGCTCGGCATTAACCGCACGTTCCCGCATAGCGATATCAGGAAGATCGAGTTCATCAAGTAGGTGAAACGCCGTCTCGACATCCTTCTTGTGGAGCGTGGCCTTGCCGAGAGCCGCACGCGGGCGCAGGCGCTCGTTATGGAGGGCAAGGTGCGCGTCGCGGGGCAGACCGAATACAAGGCGTCGCGCCAGGTCGACGACGAAACGCCAGTCGAGATAGAGTCGCCGCCGCGTTTTGTTTCGCGCGGAGGCGAGAAGCTTGAGGGCGCGTTCGAGTTGTGGGGGGCGTATCCCCCGAGCGAAGCGAGTCGCCGAAGGCGATGCCCTAGCAGGGGTGGGAATTGGGAACGGGTTTTGGATGCCGAGGGGAAAATTTGCCTTGATGTTGGCTCTTCCACAGGAGGGTTCACCGACTGCCTTCTCCAGCATGGCGCAAGGCGCGTGATGGCAGTCGACGTCGGCACGAACCAGCTCGCCTACAAGCTCAGGACCGATTCACGCGTATGGGTAAAGGAGAACTTCAACGCCCGCTACATGAAGCCCGAGGACTTGCCCGAAGTCCCCTCGCTCGCAGTCACGGACGTCTCTTTTATCTCGCTTAAGCTCATTCTTCCGCCGATATGCGACGTGCTTGCACCAGGCGGCGAGATCGTCGCGCTCATAAAGCCGCAGTTCGAGGTCGGGAAAGGCAACGCCCCCGGAGGGCTCGTCCGAGACGAGAGTCTTCGGCTCTCCGCGCGTGACGAAATCGTCCGCTTTGCGAAGGAGGAGTTGGGGCTCGAGCTTCTCGGACTTGCCGAATCTCCCATCAAGGGACGCGAGATGGGGAACGTCGAGTATCTCTCCTGGTGGCGCAAGCCCATTTCATTATAGCCCGATTTTTGATATACTATTCCTGTTTTTAACCATTAAAGGAAACAGGAGTCAAGAAATGGGCGAAGTCATCGGAGCCGGAGAGCTGCACAAGGGCGTGAAGCTTCTTATCGACGGAGAGCCGTGGGAAATCACGGAGTTCTCGTTCTCTAAGCCGGGCAAGGGCCAGGCGATCTACAACTGCAAGCTGCGCAACATGATGACTGGCGGCGGCTGCACCAAGAGCTATCGTTCGGGCGACAAGTTCGAGAAGCCCGAGCTCGTGCAGATGAGCGTGACCTACTCCTACGACGACGGCACGGCGTTTGTCTTCACCGACGACAATTTCGAGGAGATCCGCGTCAGCTACGACGTCATGGGCGACAAGAAGTACTTCCTCATGGACGAGATGGAAGTCAAGGCGCTGTTCTTCAACGACAAGGTCATCGGCGTGGACCTCCCGCAGCTCGTCGAGCGCAAGGTCGTCAAGGTCGAGCCCGGCGTCAAGGGCAACACCGCGTCCGGCAAGGTGACGAAGCCGGCGACCGTCGAGGGCGGCTATGTCTGCGCCGTTCCGCTCTTCATCAACGAGGGCGACGTTATCCGCATCAACACGGAGACCGGCGAGTACAACGACCGCACTTCGACGAAGTAAGGCGTCCTTCGCGGACTGGAGGCGACCATGCCTGAGAAGAAGAGACGAATAGTCGTCACGAGCGCACTTCCGTACGCCAACGGCGACATACACCTTGGTCATCTGGTGGAATACATCCAGACCGACTTCTGGGTGCGCTTCCAGAAGCTGCGCGGGAACGAGTGCGTCTATGTCTGCGCGGACGATACGCACGGCACGCCTGTGATGATCCGCGCCCGCAAGGAGGGAATCTCGCCAGAGGACCTCATCGCGCGCACGCACGCGATACATCTCAAGGACTTCACAGACTTCCAGGTCGCCTTCGACAACTACTACTCGACGAACTCGCCCGAGAACAAGGCGTTCTCCGAGCAGTTCTTCGCGGCGATGGAGAAGTCGGGCGGCATCACGCGCAAGACGTCGCCCCAGCTTTACTGCGAGCATTGCAGGATGTTCCTCCCCGACCGCTTCGTGAAGGGCACTTGCCCCAAGTGCGGCGCTGAGGGGCAGTACGGCGACAGCTGCGACAAGTGCGGTTCGACCTACGGCGCCGAGGAGCTTGGGAATCCAAAGTGCACGACCTGCGGCGGAACGCCAGTAGTGAAGGAGTCGGAGCATCTCTACTTCGAGCTCGAGCCGCAGCACGACTTCCTCGAGAAGTGGATTCCCGGGCACACGACGAGCGATGTCTCGAACAAACTCCTCGAATGGTTCAAGGAGCCCTTGCGCGGCTGGTGCATCTCGCGCGACGCGCCCTACTTCGGCTTCGAGATCCCGGGCCACAAGGACAAGTTCTTCTACGTCTGGGTCGATGCGCCTATCGGCTATCTCGCCTCGCTCCGCAACTGGTGCGAGAAGAACGGCGAGAAGTTTGAGGATTGGTGGGCTGGAAAGGACGGGGCCTCACCCCTGCTAGGGCATCCGCTTCGCGGACAGCCTGCGGCTGGGGGATATGGCGGCCCCGGACCCCTGCCCAATGTGGAGCATTATCATTTCATCGGCAAGGACATCATTAGGTTCCACTGCCTCTTCTGGCCGGGGATGCTCAATGTCGCCGGCTTCCAGCAGCCGAACAAGATTTTCGTCCACGGCTTTCTCACCGTCAACGGCGAGAAGATGTCGAAGTCGAAGGGCACTTTCGTCAACGCGCGGACATACCTCGACCATCTCCCGCCCGAGGCGCTTAGGTACTACTATGCGGCGAAGCTCGGCGGCACGACCGACGACATGGACTTGAATCTCGCGGACTTCGTCCAGCGCGTGAACTCCGATCTCGTCGGCAAGATAACGAATATCGCCTCGCGCTCGGCGCAGATGCTCCAGAAGAAGCTCGATGGAACGCTCGCGACGCTTGCGGGGCACGAAGAGGAGCTGGCGCTCTTGCAGAAGCTCCGCGACGGCGGAGAGACTATTGCGAAACACTACGAGGATCGTCGCTTCAACTTGGCGGTCGTCGAAATCTGCCGCCTCGCCGACGCGGCGAACGAATATTTCGACCGCAAGGAGCCGTGGAAGACGGTCAAGACAGACGCCGAGGCGACGCGCGTCGTCCTAACTGCCGCGCTCAACGCATTCCGCATCTTGGCAATTTACCTGAAGCCCATTCTCCCCGTATATGCCGACAAGGCAATGAAGCTCTTTGGCGAGAAGGAGTGGACATGGGACTCCCGCGACACGGCCATCGAGGGCGTCTCGCTTGGGCCATACGAGTATCTCGCGAGCCGCATCGACTCCAAACAGGTTGACGCGATGATCGCCGCGGCGACTGTCAAGCCCGCCGACTCCGGCGAAGTCGCCCACGAGTCGAGGGCCAGCAAGAACAAGGGGAACGGGGAACGTATCCCCCGAGCGAAGCGAGCCGCGCAAGAGGTCGCTAGAGGGGTGGGAACGGGGAACGGGGCGCCCGAGTCCCCGTCCGTTCCACTCAAACCCGAGATTGCCTTCCCCGACTTTGAGAAACTTGACCTTCGCGTTGGCGTCGTCGAGAGCTGCGAAATAGTGCCGAAGAGCTCGAAGCTCCTCAAGTTCGTTCTTGATGCGGGCTCCCTGGGCAAGCGCACGATCTTTTCGGGAATTCGCGGGGCCTATCCCGACCCCGCCGCGCTAGTCGGGAAGGAAGTCGTCTTCGTCGCGAACCTCGCGCCGAGGAAGATGTCGGTCGGCGTCAGCGAAGGCATGATACTCTTCGCCGGCGAACCGGGTGTCTGCGGAGGGGTTGTCTCGCCCGCATCATGCGCGGGTGGTGGAACAAGCGTAACCTGAACGATGATTGATTTCACCGATGGCCAGAAGAAGACGATTGCGGCGGGAATAACGGTCCTGTCGCTGTCGCTTGTCTTTGCCTTTACGGCCTTTGTGCTGTGGGTTGTCTTCAAGGTGCTTTCATTCGCATCGTCCGCGATAATCCCCGTCGTGCTCGGCTTTTTCCTGTCGCTCTTCTTCAAGCCCTACTACGAATGGTGGCAGAGGCACGTCAGGAATCCGTCGCTCGCCATTGCCGCGATGCTGCTGACGATATTCGTTCCGCTTGGGTTCTTCCTCTGGTATGCAGGCGCTGTCACGATCGACCAGATATCAAACCTCATACGGCAGGGTCCGACGATGGCCAACCATGTCGTCGAGTGGTTCAAGACGACGTTCCCGAAGTCGGTGTCGCTTCTCGACCAGCTTGGCGTGCGCTACGATAGCTTGGGCGATATCTACACGAACTACGGCGGCGCGGCGCTTAAGGCGGGCACTGGCGCGCTTAAGTTCGTTGGCGGCATTCTCTCCGCGCTCGTGACGCTCATCTTCTTCGTGTTCTTCTTGACGTCCAAGCCGAGGCGCGGCAGTGACATCGTTTCGCAGCTTACGTTCTTAAAGCCCGAGACGCGCGACTTCGCCGCCGAGCAGATCGACGCGTTCGTCGAGATACTCGTGAGCTTTTTCCAGCGCCAGACGGTCATCTGCCTCATCGAAGGCGTGTACTACGGGCTCGGCTTTGCGCTCGTCGGCCTTCCCTACGGCTTTCTCATCGGCTTCATGCTCGGCGTCCTCAACCTCGTCCCTCTCTTCGGCACCGTCGTGTGCCTTCCGGTCGCTATGCCGCTTGCCTATTTTGGCGTCGGCGGATCGACGACACGGCTCGTTCTCGTCCTCGTCGTTTGGGCGATTGGCCAGGTTCTCGACGGCTACCTCATCACGCCGAAGATCCAGGGCAACAAGACTGGGCTCGGCTACGCGGGCGTCATCTTCTCCTTCTTCTTCTGGGGGACTATCCTCGGCCCTGTCCTCGGGCTTCTCCTTGCGATTCCGCTTTCGGCGTTCTGCGTCGTGCTGTGGCGTGCGTTAAAGTCTAAGTACATCCGTCCCGTCGTCTGACGGTTTCCTGCCGCATGAAGAAGAATCGCGCCAGCTGGTCGGGATCGGTTGCATTTGTGCTCGCGGCGGCGGCGTCTGCCATAGGGCTCGGCAATCTCTGGCGCTTCCCGTATCTTGCGGCTCGCTACGGCGGTGGCGTGTTCATCGCGGTTTATCTCGCGCTCTCGCTCACGCTCGGCCTCGTTCTGCTCGTCACCGAGATAGCAATCGGGCGCTATGCGAGGCAGAGCCAGCTCACGGCGTTCGGCGAGCTTGGGCATCCGAAGTGGAACTTCCTTGGCGTCCTTGCGACTCTTGTGCCGCTATTCATTCTGCCCTATTACAACGTAATCGGCGGGTGGGTCGTCCGCTACTTTGCTGCGTATGCGGGAACGGCCTTTGCGGGAATTGCGCCGACCGCAGACCCCAAGGCGTTCTTCGACGCGTTCGTCGCCGCGCCATGGGCGCCGTTCGTGGCAATGTGCGTCTTCACGGCGGCGGTCCTCGTCGTGATTGTCCTTGGCGTCAAGAACGGCATCGAAAAGGCGAATCTCGTCCTTGTGCCGGCACTTCTTGCAATGGCCGTCGCGCTCTCCGTGTATGTCGCGACGCTTCCCGGCGCGGGTGAGGGAATCAGGTACTACCTCGTTCCTGACTTCTCGTCGTGCGACAACGTAGGCAAGGTCGTGCTTGGCGCGATGGGGCAGATGTTCTACTCGCTTTCGCTTGCCATGGGAATCATGATAACCTACGGCAGCTACATGCGGCGGCGCGACTCGGTGCATAAGGCGGCGGTGAGGATTGTCGCGGCGGACACCTTCGTCGCAATCCTCTCTGGCTTCATGATAATCCCGGTTGTCGTCGTGTTTGCCTCGGCTGGCGCGGCTGAAGGCGGCCGTGCGGCGATTGACGCAGGCCCAGGCCTCATGTTCGAGACTCTTCCGAAGGTCTTCCTCTCGCTCGGCGCGGCAGGACCGTGGATCGGGCTCGTATTCTTCACGCTCGTCCTCTTCGCGGCGCTCACGAGCGCCATCTCGATGACGGAGGCGCTTGTCGCCGCGATTTGCGACTTCTTCAAGACGAGCCGCGGCAAATCCGTCGCGGTGATCGGCGCGTGGTCTATCGTTGTTGGCTCGCTTTCGGCGTTCGGGTACGGACGGTGGAGCTCGCTTAAGTTCTTTGGACTTCCGCCGCTCGATTTCTTCGACACGTCGATGAACATCCTGACGCCGATAGTCGCCGCGCTTATCTGCGTGTTTGTCGGCTGGATCTTGAGCCCCAAGCGAATCCTCGCAGAATGCCAGCGCAGCGGCGAGCGCGTCGGCTTCCGGCTCTTCTATGTCGTCATGGTGCGCTTTGTCGCGCCGATCCTGATCGTGGCGATCCTCGTCTCCGAGGTCTGCCGCTGCCTCAAGATCGGCGGCTGGAGCATTTGATTACACGACAATAGCGCCGTTTTTCGCCGTGACCTTGATCTCGGCTCCCGGGAGATATTTCCCTGCGATGATGTTCTTCGCGATCGGGTTCTCGAGCTCGCGCTGGATCGCGCGCTTCACAGGGCGCGCGCCGAACGCGGGATCGTAGCCGTCCTTCGCGAGCTGTGCAAGCGCCTTGTCATCGACAACGAGCTTGAAGTCCTGCTCCGCGAGACGCTTTGCGAAGTCCTTCAGCTGCAGCTTCACGATTTCCGCTATCTGCTTTTCATTCAGCGAGTCGAACTCGAGGATCTCGTCGAGCCGATTCAGGAACTCTGGGCGGAAGATGTCCTTGAGCGCGTCCTTCGGCGCGTTCGAAGTCATGATTATCACCGTGTTCTTGAACGACACCGTGCGGCCGTGGCTGTCGGTGAGGCGCCCGTCGTCGAGCACTTGCAGAAGCACGTTGAAGACGTCGGGATGCGCCTTCTCGATCTCGTCGAGCAGGACGACCGAGAACTGCTTCCTGCGCACGGCTTCGGTGAGCTGACCGCCTTCGTCGAAGCCGACGTATCCGGGCGGTGCGCCGACGAGTCGTGAGGAGGAGTACTTCTCCTGGTACTCGGACATGTCGAGCGTGATGAGCGCCTTGTCGTCTCCGTACACCTTCTCGGCGAGCATCTTCGCGAGGTGCGTCTTGCCGACGCCCGTGGGACCGAGGAAGAGGAACGAGCCTATCGGACGCTTCGGGTCGGCCATGAGCGCGCGGCTGCGCCTGGGCGCGCGGGCGATCGCCTTAATCGCCGGATCCTGTCCGACCACGACCTCGCCGAGCGCCTTCTCCATTCCGAGCAGCTTCTCCGCAGTCGTCGCGTTCATCTTCTCGACCGGAACCCCACTCATCGAGGAGACGGTCTTCGCGACATCATCCTGCGTCGCCTCGACAACCTCCTCGGCGTGCGTCTCGCGCCACTTCTTGAGCGCAGCCTGGAACTCGGCGGACGCGATCTTTATCGCTTCGCGGTAGCGCGCCGCGGAGTCGAAGTCCCCCGCAGC
>JAZSLQ010000068.1:0-17503 GCA_045535455.1 Kiritimatiellia bacterium
AGCGGAGAGTCCGCTCCTTCGCGTCTATCGTCCACGTTACGCCGAAGCGCGCAAACGCCCCTTCGAGGATTTCGAACGGAGCGGGGTCGACGCCGGTAAGCGTGAGCTCGCCACCCGTCACCGCCGCGGCGACGATGTAGCTCCCCGCCTCGATGTAGTCGCACCCAACCGTCGCCTCGCAGCCGTGCAGCGACTCCACCCCCTCGACCTCGATGCGATTCGTTCCAGCGCCAGCGATCTTCGCGCCCATGGCGTTCAGCATCGTCGCGAGGTCGACGATATGCGGCTCGCACGCCGCGTTGAATATGACAGTGCGTCCGCGCGCGAGGACGGACGCCATGAGGATGTTCTCGGTCGCAGTGACCGACGCCTCGTCGAGAAGGATCTTCGCGCCCTTGAGCTCGCCCTTGAAGCGGAGAGTCTTCCTGCCAGCGACCGTCTTCGCGCCAAGCGAGCGGAAGCCGGCGAAATGGGTGTCGAGGCGGCGGTGGCCAATCTGGTCGCCCCCGGGCGGCGGCAGCGACGCACGGCCGACGCGGGCGAGAAGCGGCCCCGCGAAAAGGAAGCTCGTCCTGATCTTCGCAGCGAGCGCGGCGTCGATCTTCGCCGTCTTGACCTTGGGAGTGCAAAGCGTCACCGTGCCCGCCTTCGCGTCACGCATCACCTTCGCGCCAAAGGACTTCGCCGCATCAAGCATGGCCGCGACGTCGGCTATGTCGGGAATGTTGCAGATCGTCACCGGCTCAGGGGTGAGAAGCGAAGCAGCGATCATCGGAAGCGCCGCGTTCTTGTTGCCGGACACGCGGTGCGTTCCGGAAATTGTCCTCCTGCCCTGTATGACGAAGCGACTCACGACAGCGCGTCTATCTTGCGCGTCTCGCCGAACACTACGAGCTTGTCGTCCGGCTCGAGCTTGTCGGTCGGCTGCGGGATCACGACGTTGCGCTGCTTATTTGCGTCAGCGCCGACGCGGCGTATGCAAAGGACGGTTATCCCCCACTTCTTGCGGAGATCGGCTTCAGCGAGCGTCTTCCCGCGGGAATCGTCTGGCACGTCAATCTCGGCGATGGAGTAGCCCTCGGTAACCTCGAGGAAGTCAACGACGTCATGGTTCGAAATCGCGCGCGCGAGACGGTGGGCACTGTCGCGGTCGGGGTACACGACGCTGTCGGCGCCGATTCGCCGCAGGATCTTTCCGTGAAGCTCGCTCGTCGCCTTTGAGACGACATTGGGAACGCCCAGCTCCTTGCAGTTCGCCGTCGCCATCATCGACGCCTCGATGTTGGAGCCGATCGCGACGACCACTACGTCGCATTCGCCGAAGCCGGCTTCCGCGAGGACATGCGGCTGGGTCGCATCGCCCTGGAGGGCCGTCGCGAACTCCGACGCGCTCTGCATCGCCGGACGATTGCGGTCGATGAGGATCACTTCCGCGCCCGCGTTTGCGAGCGTTTCCGCCAGGCTCATGCCAAATCGCCCGGCACCGATGATTCCAATGCGTTTCATGCCGTGTATTTTACCATAAATTCCACGGCATGAGGGCGACTACCGTATCGTCGAGTGGTACTCCTGCAGCGACTTGACCTCGCCCTTGCCGCCCATTGCGGCGGCAATACCCTCGACAGCGGCCTGCGCGGCAGAAAGCGTCGTGAGGTACGGAACCTTGGACTTGATCGCGGCCTGGCGGATGCGGCAATCGTCCGCGCGGGCGTCGCGACGGCCCGAAGGCGTGTTGATGATGAGCTTGACCTCGCGGTTCTTGATTACGTCGAGGACATCTGGACGGCCCTCGCCGATCTTGGCGATGACCTCGGCCTTGACGCCGTGTTCGACGAGCCACTTCGCGGTGCCCTCGGTCGCAACGACATCGAAGCCCAGCTGCTCGAAGCGCCTCACTGCTGAAACCGCGTCGGCATGCTTCTCGGAAAGCGAGACGAGCATCTTGCCAGGCGTCGTCGGAAGCGGCAGACCCGCCGCTTCCTGCGACTTGAAGTAGGCGAGCCCAAAGCCGTCCGCAAGACCGAGCACCTCGCCGGTAGAGCGCATCTCAGGCCCGAGCACAGGGTCGACTTCCGGAAACTTCTCGAACGGCAGCACAGCCTCCTTGACGCCGAAGTAAGGAACGACATGCCTCTTGTCGAGGCCGAGCGACTTTACGGTTTCGCCAAGCATGAGCTTGGTCGCTATGCCGGCCATCTGGACGCCGCCGACCTTGGAGACGAGCGGGACCGTGCGGCTGGCGCGCGGGTTCGCCTCGATGACGTACACCTTGCCGTCCTCGATCGCGAACTGCATGTTCATGAGCCCGACGACCTTGAGCTCCGCGGCAATCCTGCGCGTGTAGTCGAGAATCGTCGCCTTCGCGTCCTCGGGAATCGTGACCGGGGGGAGCACGCAGGCCGAGTCGCCGGAGTGGATGCCCGCAAGCTCGATGTGCTGCATGATCGCCGGAATGAAGATGTCCTTGCCGTCGGAAAGCGCATCGGCCTCGCACTCCATCGCGTGGCAGAGGAAGCGGTCGAGGTAGAGCGGACGGTCGGGCGTGACGCCAACCGCCTTGTCGACGTATTCGCGGAGCATGATCTCGTCGAAGATGACCTCCATGCCGCGGCCGCCGAGAACGAACGACGGGCGGATGATGAGCGGATAGCCGAGCTTCGCCGCGCACTTGAGCGCGCCGTCGATGTCGCTCGCCATCATCGACGCGGGCATCGGGATGCCGAGCTTGTCCATCGTCGCATGGAAGAGATCGCGGTCTTCCGCGTCGTCGATCGAGTCGACGGAAGTGCCGAGGATCTTGCAGCCGGCCTCCTGGAGCTGGCGCGCGATGTTGAGCGGCGTCTGCCCGCCGAACTGGACGATGACGCCCATGGGCTTCTCGGCCTCGTAGATCTGGAGTACGTCTTCGACCGTAACCGGCTCGAAGTAGAGCTTGTCGGAAGTGTCGTAGTCGGTCGAGACCGTCTCAGGGTTGCAGTTGACGATGATCGTCTCGTAGCCCATCTTCCGCATCGCCATCGCTGCGTGGCAGCAGCAGTAGTCGAACTCGATGCCCTGGCCGATGCGGTTCGGACCGCCGCCGAGAATCATCACCTTCTTCGGGTTGTTCGTGACCGCCGCCTCGCCAAACGCCTTCGCGCGCTTCGGGTCTTCGCTCGGCTTGACGTCGTTGTAGGTCGAGTAGTAGTACGCCTTGTCCTCGACACCAGAAACCGGCACGGCGAACCAGCGCTCGCGGCAGCCGATCTTGTTGCGCTGCGCGCGGATGTCCTTCTCGGGAACGCCGAGGATCTGCGCGAGATACTTGTCGGAAAAGCCGTCCTTCTTCGCCTGCACGAGCAGGTCGTCGGGAAGCGACTTGCCCTTGTAGCCGAGGATCTTCTCTTCCTCTTCGACGAGCTCGCGCATTTGCTGTACGAAATACGCCTTGACGCCGGTGCGCTCGAAGATCTGCTCGTCGGTCGCGCCCTTCCTGATCGCCTCATACATCTGGAAGTGGCGCTCGGAGTTGGGAACGGCGAGAATCTTCAAGAGCTCGTCGAGCGACTTCTCGTGGAAGTCCTTCGCAAAGCCGAGGCCGGCGCGCCCGCGCTCGAGCGCGCGGATCGCCTTCTGGAAAGTCTCCTTGTAGGTCTTGCCGATCGACATGACCTCGCCGACGGCCTTCATCTGCGTGCCGAGCTTGTCCTCGACGGCGCGGAACTTCTCGAACGCCCAGCGTGCGAACTTGAGAACGACGTAGTCGCCGTCCGGCGTGTACTTCTCGAGCGTTCCGTCGCGCCAGTAGGGGATCTCGTCCATCGTCATGCCCGCGGCGAGCTTCGCCGAGACGAGCGCAATCGGGAAGCCGGTCGCCTTCGAGGCGAGCGCCGACGAGCGCGAGGTGCGGGGGTTGATCTCGATGATGACGACGCGGCCAGTCTTCGGATCGTGCGCGAACTGGACGTTCGTGCCGCCAATGACGCCGATGGACTCGACGATTTTGAACGCGTCGCGCTGGAGGCGCTCTTCGAGCTTCTTGTCGATCGTGAGGAAGGGAGCCGCGCAGTAGCTGTCGCCAGTATGGACGCCGACAGCGTCGATGTTCTCGATGAAGCAGACGGCGATCATCTGGTTCTTCGCGTCGCGCACTACTTCGACCTCGAGCTCCTCCCAGTTTAGGATCGACTCCTCGATAAGGCACTGGTGGGTGAGCGAGGCGTCGAGGCCGCGGGCGCAGATCGTCCTCAGTTCCTCGACGTTGTAGCAGAAGCCGCCGCCGGCGCCACCCATCGTGTAGGCGGGACGAACGACGACCGGATAGCCGATCTGTTCCTCGACGAGCTTGACCGCCGCTTCGACCGAGTGGACGATGCCGGAGCGCGGCGTCTCAATGCCGAGCTTCTGCATCGTCGCCTTGAAGACCTCGCGGTCCTCGCCGCGTTCGATCGCGTCGAGGTTGACGCCGATCACCTTAACTCCGTACTTGTCGAGGATGCCCTTCTTCGCGAGCTCCATGGAAAGATTAAGGCCCGTCTGCCCGCCGAGGTTCGGCAAAATGGCATCGGGCCTCTCCTTCTCGATAATCTGCTCGAGACGCGCCTCGTTCAGCGGCTCGATGTACGTCGCGTCCGCCATAACGGGGTCCGTCATGATCGTCGCGGGGTTCGAGTTCACGAGGACGACCTTGTATCCGCAAGCCCTAAGCGCCTTGCATGCCTGTGTACCGGAATAGTCGAATTCACATGCCTGGCCAATGACAATGGGGCCCGACCCGATGATCAAAACCTTGTCGACGTCTGTGCGTTTCATAACCAACTGCCTTTCAAAATGAAATAGTTCGCAATCGGGGGGATATTATACCAAATCCGCGGCAAGCGCGGATGGAAAAGTTCAACGCTGGCGACAACCGAAAATCAGTCGTTGTCGAGGCGGAGGAAAAGGCAGGCGAGGATAAGCACGGCAAAGACGCCGAGCGCGAGCGAAAGGCTCGTGGCCTGGGCGACATTGCCTATGAGCGGCGGCCCCATGAAACTGCCAAGAAAGCCCATGGAACCGACAAAAGTGATGGCAGACGCCGCCGGCATCGACTTGGTCTTGTTGGCCTTGGAGTAAAGTATCGGCACGAGGGCCGAGATGCCGAAGCCCGCTATCGCATAGCCAAGCGTCGCAAGGAGATGGAGCGGAAGTCCGGAAAGCCCCGTAAACGGCGAGGTGAGCGCGAGGGCAAGCCCGGCCGTCACGAAGACGCAATAGACGCGCAGAATCCGTGCGCCGCCAAAGCGGTTGACAAAGCGGTCCGTCACGAAACGCCCGAGCGTCATCATGCCGCAGACAGCGCAGAAACCCCACTTCACGCGGCTGTCGGGCGCAGCAAGCGTCTCGCGATAGAACACCCCGACCCAGCCGTTTATCGAGCCTTCGCACCCCATGATGACGAGCGCTGCCAAGCCGATGAAAAAGAGCGCGACGTCTGGGCGGCGAAGCCCCTTGCCCTTCTCCTTCTTCGCGATGTCGTTCTCCTTGGGGAGCCAGGAGAAGAACATGACGTGCGCGACTGCGGAAAGCGCGAGGACGCCGAAGAAACGATACGCGACCGGGATGTGCGCCGCCGCCGCGAAGAGGGCAAGAAGCCCGCCCAAAAGACTTAGCAGACTGAACATCGCGTGGAACGAGTTCATTATCGTGCAGCCCGCCTTCCTCTCGACTATGCCACCCTGCGTATTGACTGAAATGTTGAAGATCGTCCCGGCGCAGCCAAGCATGGCAATCGCCACGCACCAGCATGGAATGGGGGCATGCCAGAAAAAGCATGCAGCAAGGCCAATCGCCACGAAGAGATAAGCCGTAACAGCCATGATTAGACTGCGGCGGCTCCCGAGCCGAGTCACTATCGCACTCGCGCACACGAGACTTACGAGACTACCCATCGGCCCCGAAAACAGCAGCCACCCCTGCTGGGCATCATTGAGCCCCAGGAGCAGCTTCATGTCGTCTATGGACGAAGCCCATGTCGCGTAAACGACCCCTAAAACCGCGAAGTACGCGGCAACGGCGATTCGCTCACGCGACCAGGCCATTATTTAGCGGCAAAGCGTGTAGAGAACGCCTGCGACGACGGCAGAGCCGATTACGCCCGAGACGTTCGGGCCCATCGCCTGCATGAGGATGAAATTCGTCGGGTCGTTCTGGAGTGAAACCTTGTTGGAGACGCGGGCGGCCATCGGAACGGCCGAGACGCCGGCAGAACCGATGAGAGGATTCACCTTCTCCTTCGAGAAGAGGTTCATGATCTTCGCCATGATGACACCCGCAGCCGTGCCGACGCAGAACGCGACGAGGCCGAGCGCGAGGATGCCGAGGGTCGTCCCGGAGAGGAACTTCTCGCACGCGAGCTTCGAGCCGACGGAAAGACCGAGCATGATCGTCACGATGTTGATGAGCGCGTTGGACATCGTGTCCGCGATACGGGCGACCGAGGGCCCAACTTCCTTCGCGAGGTTGCCGAGCATGAGCGCGCCGATGAGCGGCACCGCGTCCTTGAGGAGGAACGCGCAAAGGAGCAGCACGATGAGCGGGAAGCAGACCTTCTCGATCTTCGTCACGGGGCGAAGCGGCGGCATCTTGATGGCGCGCTCGGCCTTCGTCGTGAGAGCGTTCATGATCGGCGGCTGGATGATCGGGACGAGCGCCATGTAGGAGTATGCCGCGACCGCGATTGCACCGAGTAGGTCTGGCGCGAGGCGGCTCGTGAGCCAAATCGCCGTCGGGCCGTCGGCGCCGCCGATGATGCCGATCGAGGCCGCCGCCTTCACAGGGGCGACGCCGCCGAAGAAGTCAGCGCCAAAGACGGCCGCGAGACCGAGCGCACCGAAGAGCGCGAAGAAGATGCCGAACTGCGCGGCACCGCCGAGGAGCGCCATCTTGGGGTTGGCGATCAGTGGGCCAAAGTCGGTCATCGCGCCGACGCCCATGAAGATCATGATCGGGAAGACGCCCGTGTCGATGCCGAACTTGAAGAAGTAGTGGAGGAACCCGCCGGGCTCGACGATTCCGCCGGCCATCACAGGGATACCGGAAGACAGCACCGATATTACGCCGTCGTGCATCATCGCGGGAGCAGTCACGCCCGCGAGCGGGCAGTTGGCGAGAAGTCCGCCGAAGCCGATCGGGAGGAGCAGCAGAGGCTCAAAGCCCTTGACGATCGCAAGGTACATCATGATGAGGCAGAGGGGAATCATGATAAGCTGGCCGACGCCGTAGGGCATGCCGAAAAGCGTCTTGACTTCGTGACCCTTGACGAACGTGCCAAGGTCGTCGAAGTAGCCGCCGATCCACTTGCCCGTCGCGTCATAGTAGCCGTTCGGCGTCTTGTAGCCGCTGTTCGGGTCGTGCGGATCCTTGCCAGCCATCGCCTTCGCATCGATTCGATCGGCCTCGGCGTAGTTGCCGGTGATGTAGGCGGGCGCTTCCTTCTTCATGAAGCCAGCAATACCGGTTTCGGCGGGAAGGTTCTTCACCTTGGCGAGCATCGTCTTCCACGCGGGGACGTCGTCCGTAGCGGCCGACGCACCAAGCGCACCTGCTACAACCAGTAGAGCCACAAAGAGGTTTTTCATTGTCTATGTTCCACTCTTCACTTTACACTTTACACTCTCGCGAACATCGGCCTCAGCCGATGGTCGCGAGCACATCGCCAGTCGCAACCTTGTCGGTCGCGTTGACGACTACGGTAATCGTGCCGTCGCACGGAGCGGTGACAGGCGTTTCCATCTTCATGACATCCATGACGAGGATTTCGTCGCCCTTCGAGACCTTCGTGCCGCTCGACGCGGTGACGCGGAGAATCGTTCCGGGAACAGGTGCCTTGACTTCTTGCCCGCCCGCGGGCGCGGCCGATGTCGGGGCGGCGGACTTCAGTCCGCTCTCGGCCTTGAAGTCGACCTGCTTGCCGTTGACGACCGCCTTGCCATCGCCCTTGATCTCGACGCCGTAGGCCTTGCCGTTGATCGTGACGGTGACTCCCTTTGCGGACTGAAGTCCGCCTCCCCGATCAGCGCCTTCGGCGCTCGCGAAGCGGCAGCCCATCGGGGCCTTCGAAGGATCCTTGAGGAAGAGGATGCCCTTCTCCTTGCAGGACGCGGCGATGAAGATGTTCTCGTCGGTGATGGGAAGCCCCGCGTCCTCGAGCATCTTCTTCGCGACCGCGCCGCCCTTCTTGGGGTCGGCGTCGTTCATCTCGAGCACCGTCTTCGTGGTGGGCTCGCTGTAGGCCTTGTTGAGGTCGCTCGACGCCATGAACTCGCTCGCCTTCTTGACGATCTCGGGATCCGGCGGAACGGGCGTCTTGCCGAAGTAGCCGAGAACCATCTTGGCGTAGCCAGGCGCGAACTTCTTGAACTTGCCGAACATGACGTTCTGGATCGCCTGCTGCGCGTAGAACTGCGAGACGGGCGTGACGGACGTGCCGAAGCCGCCGAGACGGACGCAGTCGTACATCTCCGCGATCATGTCGTCGTACTTGTCCATCATGTTGTTGTCGCGAAGCATCTGCGTGTTCGCCGTGAGCGCGCCGCCCGGCATCGGGCTCCACACGATCTGCGGGTTGACGCTCATCGCCTCCGGCGGGAGGAAGTACTTCTGCATCGCGTTCTTGAAGGAGTCCTCGGCCTTCTTGATCTTGTTGATGTCGAAGTCGAAGCCGAAGTCGGGATCGCCGTCGAGGCAGTGCCACATCGTGATGATGTCGGGCTGGCAGGTGCCGCCGGACATAGGCGCCATCGAAAGGTCAAGGCCGTCGGCGCCGCCGCGAAGAGCCGCGAGGTAGCACGCGACGCCGTTGCCGGCCGTCTCGTGGCTGTGGAACTGGATGTGAATGTCCTTGCCGAGAAGCTGGCGGGCGAGCTTCATCGTGTTGTAGACGGTCGCGGGCGTCGAAGTGCCGGACGCGTCCTTGAACGCCACGCGGTCGAAGGGAATCCCCGCGTCCATGATCATCTTCAGGCGGTCGCGGTAGAACTCGGGCGTGTGAGTGCCCTTGTTGTCGATCCCGGGAGGAAGGCCCATCATCGTCACGACGACTTCGTGGGTGAGCCCCGCGTCGAGGATGCACTGGCCGGACCACTTGAGGTTGTTGACGTCGTTCAGGGCGTCGAAGTTGCGGATGGACGACATGCCGTGCTTCTTGAACATCTGCGCGTGGAGCTTGATCATGTCGCTCGACTGAGACTCGAGCCCGACGACGTTCACGCCGCGCGAGAGCGTCTGGAGGTCTGCCTCGGGCGCGGCCTTGCGGAACTTGTCCATGACGTCGAACGCGTCTTCCTGGCAGTAGAAATAGCAACTCTGGAACCTCGCGCCACCGCCCGCCTCAAACCAGCGGACGCCCGCCGCATACGCCTCCTCGACGCAGGGGAGGAAGTCTTTCGAGAGAACGCGCGCGCCGATGACGGACTGGAAGCCGTCGCGGAACGCTGTGAGCATGAACTTTACGTTTTTCTTGGCCATGATCTTTATTGTTTGATTGTTTGAATTGTTTGAAATTGTTTGATTTCAGGTGGTCGAGAGACGCTGGACGCGAGACACGAGCGCATCTGCCGTCTCACGTCTCACGCCCCGCAATCATCCTGCCATCGCAACGGCGATTGCGAGCGCGATATCGGCGTCATCCGAGGCCGCCTTGGCCGCAGGGGCCTTCTTGGGCGCTTCCTTCGGGAAGATCGAATCGAACCTTCCGATTGCCTTCATCGAGACCTTTGTGACGACGATGAGAATCGAGAGAAAGAAATAGACGATGCCCATTCCGGCAATCATCAAAACCAAACCCTGTCCGAGCACTTCCATTTTTTGATCCTTCCGTTTAAACCGTCTCTTTTCCGCACGAATCGACGAACGAGAGCTTGAGCGTATCGAAGTCGATCTTCCTGTAATAGCAGTTCCTCGGGGCGCCCGCCTTGTCCTTCGTGTGGCAGATTCCGCCGCGGCAGGGGCGAACGACGTAGAGGAGCGAGTTCTGCTCGCAGTTGACGTACGCCTCGAGGAGATCGAACGTCTCGCCCGACGTCTCGCCCTTGAACCACAGCTTGTTGCGGCTCGTCGACCAAAGTATGAGCTTCCTCTTGGCGAAGCTCTCCTTCATGGCGTATTCGTTCGTGTAGGCGACGAGGATGACTTCCTTAGTGTCGGCGTTCTGCACGGCTACGGGAATTACCCCCGGGTCGTGTTCAACTGCGGCGGCGCGGCTGTCCGCGACCTGCTTGCCGACTTTCTCAAGCTTCGTAAAATCAAGTGTTAGTTCCGACGATTCTTCGAGCTGTCCCATAGCTATCCTTGAATGAGCGTTTCATAACATTATACCAAAAATTACCCCACTGTGGACGCCCAACGAAAAATCTTAGTCGCTCCGCCGCCTCACGAATCGTGCCGCGCTATGTCGCGGAGATGCAGAATCGCCGAATACGGGTCGTCGGAACCGCATACCGCGCGCACTACCGCCCAGTTCCTCGCCCCAGCCGCAAGAACGGAGCCGAGGTTGCTGCCGTCGATACCCCCAATAGCCACTGCGGGATAAGGGACGGACGCTATCATCTTGCCCGCAAGCTCCGTGCCGAGGACTGGGTCAGGAATCTTCTTTGTCGGCGTCTTGAACACCGGCCCGACGCCAATGTAGTCGGGATTGTGGCGAATGGAATCAAGCGCCTGCGCGAGACTGTGGGTCGAAAGCCCGACAATGCGGATGCCAGGATATTTCGCTCGCACTTCCTCTACCGGCATGTCGTCCTGACCGACATGCACGCCGTCCGCGCCAGACTCCTCCGCGACAGACGCGTCGTCGTCTATGATGAGGTTCGTCTCGCTGCCGCGCGTTATCGCGACAAGCCGCTTCGCCATCTCAAGAAGGTCGCCTCGCGACACGTCCTTCATTCGGAGCTGCACCATCTTGACCCCCGCCTTGACAGCCGCCTCGCAGCAGCGTTCGTAGCCGACCTTGGGGTTTGTCATCACGAGATAGAATCCAAAATCTTCCATTGAAAGTCCTTTCATCTAAAACCAAGCAGCTTGTGGAGCTGGACGGAGAGCGACCAGCCGTCGAGCTGCGCGAGAACGGCCTTTGCCGTCGCGAAATCCATCTCCCCGCCGCGCTCGCACGGCGAAACGTAGTAGTCGGTCGCGGCAATTCTGCCGCGGAGATCGCGGCAGAAGTCGACGATCTTCTCCGACGACGCGACGACGCGCACTTCGTCCGCGCGCGTAAGCGCAAGACGGTCGGGGAACTCGGCCTTTGGCGAGCAGGCGACATAGTCAACAAACCCAAGCCAGTCCGCGTCGTCCGTTCCGTTCGTCTCGACCGCAATCCAGTAGCCGCGCTCCTTTAGCGCCGCGACGAGCTCTGGCATCTCCTTTACAAGCATCGGCTCGCCGCCAGTGAGGACGACGCTCTTTGGCTTATATTGTCCGATTTCCGCGACAAGGTCGTCAAGCGACGAGGAAAAGCGCTTTGCAACATCAGTATCGCACCACGGACACGCGAGATTGCAGCCGGCAAAGCGGACGAAGACGCACGGCCGCCCCATGTTGCGGCCTTCGCCCTGAAGCGACTCGAAGATCTCGACTAAATCATACATCACCGGCAATCAAGAAACGACTTGAGGACGCTAACGCCGTAGATCGCGGCAGTCTCGGCGCGGAGAATCGTCGAGCCGAACGAAACTGGCGTCGCGATTTCGACAAGCGCGGCAAGTTCCTCTGGCGAGAAGTCGCCCTCAGGCCCAACGTAAATGGAGAAGGAATCCGAGATATCGCCTGCCGCCTGTTGCATGTCAATAATTAGCGCCTTAAGCAGCGGCCGGGGCGGTGGGTTCGTTAGCGCACCGACAAAGCATGTGGTCTCACGCACAAGCGGCAACGACTCCGCGAAGGAAACCGGTTCGTGGATTTCCGGAATCCACTTCGCATCCGACTGGCGCGCAGCGTCCTCTGCTATGCGAATCCAGCGCGCGCGCTTCGCCTCTCGCTCGTCCGCGCCGATCCTGACGATAGTCCGCGCGGAAACGACGGGAACGATACGCGTCACGCCGAGCTCAGTCGCCTTCTCGATCGTCCAGTCCCAGCGCGAGCCCTTCGTGACGCAGGCGAAAAGAGTGAGCGAGCGCGACGCACGAGGCGCAGTGCAAACAGGGGAAAGAGCGGCGAGGCGAAAGTTCTTCCCGCTGCCCGCTACTGAAAAGCGGCGAGACTTTCCAGAGCCATCGAAAAGCTCGATCTCCTCGCCGTCCTTCGGGCGCAAGACCTTCAGGTGGTTCGCCGCCTCCTTGGGAAGAACGGGCGAATCCGAGGCCAGCTGTTCGGAGGGAACGAGGAGACGGTGCATTACAATTTCTTGAGAACGGAGCGGATCGAGCGCTCACGCGCCTCGACCGACTCGCACAGGCGGAACTGCACACGGGCGCGGTTCAGGTTCTGCTCGGGCTGCGACGTCTTGAAGTAGACGTTGCCGGCGAGGTAGTCCTGGAAGAATCGGAGCCCGAGCTCGAACGGCAGCAAACGGATCGAGTCGTATAGATATGCGCGGTCGGCGTCGGTCAAAAACGCGCCCGCCTCGCGCATATATCCCTTGCAGAACGCCGTCGCGAGGTCTTCGTCGAACACGACCTTTGCGAGGTTCGTCTCCTCTTCGCCAGCGGGGTTGCAGATGGACCTGAGCGCATCGCCGAAGTCGAGGTGGATGAGACCGGGGCTCACGGTGTCGAGGTCGATCATCGCCGTGCCCTTGCCGGTCACGTCGTCGATCATGATGTTGTTGACCTTCGGGTCGCCGTGGAACATGCGCTTCTTGAGCTCGCCCTTCTTCTGCGCCTTCTCGAGGCAGAGCGCGAGGTCGCGACGCTCCTCGATGAACTTCGCGAGGCGCTTCGCCTCCATCGAGGACTTAAGGAGTTCCTTCGCACCCTTCGACTTGAGCGTCTGGTCGTATTTCTTGAGATAGCCGCTCGTGATGTGGAAGCCGGGGAGCGGGTCCTTGATCTCCTTCGGGTTCATGTCGCTGATGAGGTAGTGGAAGTGTCCGAGCGCGGCGCCACACTCCATCGCGTGCTCAGGCCCCTGCGCGACGTCGAACGCATGCGCCGACATGATGCGCGTGATGACGCGCCAGACCTCGCCCTTGTCGTCTACTACGAAATCCTTGGAGTCCTTCGCCTTGATGATGCGCGGCATCTGCCACACGCGGTCGTCACGCCCCTTCTGCGCGTCGTCCTCGAGCTTCTCGTGGCAGTGGCGCGTGAGGTTGTGCATGTTCTCCATGATCACCTCGGGCTCAGGGAAGACGTTCTTGTTCACGCGTTGGAGGATTACCTGCGTCTCGGTAAAGGTGTTACGGTAGATCGCGAGGAACGTATCGTTGATGTTGCCGTTGCCAAACGGCTGCAACGAGACGAGACGACCCTTGATGTTGAACTTGTTTATTAGGATCGAGAGTTCCATTTTGCGCTCTTTCTTGGTTCTTCTTCTATGTTTAGAGGAAGATTATATCAAAAAAGCCGCGCTAGCGGTCCGCCTGCTGCAGGGTTTCCGTCGCGCGGCCTCCGCTTGCTTTGCGGATCCCCCCGGCCTTCACCTTCCCAACGGCTTCACGTGCTTGAGATCGTTCGCGTCATTCGGCGGCGCCCACAGATGGAACCCGGCCGTTATCTTGCGCTCGACGCCATTCCTGAACAGCTTGCCGTCCCTGACGCGGTGGCGTTTCGCCGACGGCTTAATGGACTTGCAGTGGTTGCCCTCTATCGTGTACAGTTTTTCGCCGTCGCGGTACGCCACGATCAACTTGTGTCCGCCGTTTATGCGGATGTAGTCGCCCGTACGTATCTCCTCCGGGTCGGAAAACCGTTCGGAGCCGCCGTCATACCGCTTCCCGAACACATACATCGAAAAGTCGTTGGCAAAGGCGGCGCATGCATACCGGCGATGCTTTGGATGCCATGAGATGATGGGGAAATGGCCCCTGCCCCATGGGGCGTTCGGGCGGTAGACGTATTCGCCGTAGAGTTCGCGGACGCGCTTATGGTATTCCGCCATCGTATTGACTGGCGGGGCCTCGCGCGCCAATACCACGCAGCACTGGTTGGTCAAGGCATGCCTGTCCGCCCTCGGCCTGAGCACGTTGTTCAAGAAGACCTTGTATTCGGTCTCGCCGACCGATGCGGTGCCAAGCTGCTTGCAGTCGCAATTGCCGGCAACGCGTCCTGTCAGCTCTACCGGCTCCTTGCCTCTGGCAAAATACAGCAGGTTCTGCTCCTTGGTCTTGTAGTTCCGCAAATCCCACTTGATCGTGCCGAACACGTCCTCTGCGGCGAACCAGCGCCTGACGCATTCCTTTTCCCCCGGCTTCACCGGGACGGAAAGCTCCACCGCACGGCCATCCTTTGAGACCGCCGTCAGGCAAAACGGCTCGTCGACAAGCATCACTGCGAGCGACTTGTCCGGCGAAAGCCGAGTCTCGGACATTACGGGGCTGATCTTCTCCACCTTCGCGGCGGGCATTGGCGAGACGAGAACCGGCGCACTCTTGCGAAGCGCCGAGACCACATTCGCCGGAAGCGCAATGGACTTTGCGAATCCCGGCACGGCAGGGAATACCGCAAGCGCAACCGCCGCCGCCCTTTTGCAGGGGCCGGCGAGCACGCCACGCCGCGCGGTCATGCACGCGAACAGAGTCATCAAGGAATTCAACATTGCCAAAATCCTTTCTGCCGTGGCAAAGACAACGGGCGTCTTGCCCGTTGACTACTGGAGGATGATGCATGTGCTCTTGCGCTTGAGTTTGAGGACGATGTTGCCATCATCGTTGACCGAGACGCCCATCGCCCAATCCGGCGCGCCGGCGGCGAGCGCAACGTCTTTGCCCGCGAACGCGCCGCCCTGCGTCAGCACGGTCGCACTGCCTCTTGGCTTCACGCCATCCGCAGCGGAGACCTTCACCGCGATCGTCCCGCTCGCCGTCACGGTCTTGCCCGTCACGTCGAGAACCGGAGCTGTCGCATTGTCCGTGTAGTTGAACGCAAGCGTCGTCCCCGCCGCAAGCGACAGGTTGCCACCGAGCGCGACCGTGCCAGACTGCGCCAGCTTCAGGGTCGATGTCCCCTGCAGCGTCACCGTGCCCTTCCCGGGCCTCGCGTTCGGCATGACGGACACCGTTGCGGAATCCTGCACCGTCAGCCCACCGGCAAAGATGTTGCCGTCCGACGTGTTGGCGAACACGAACCCGCCGCAGCCTTTGACGTTGACCTTGAACGCATTGGCGCTGTTCGCGTTTTCCGCCGCAATGGGCGCCTCGCAGGTTATCGTGCGACCGACGGACGGATCGTAGTAGTCGGAAGTGTCGAATGTGAGAGTGGATGTGGTCGTGCTGTTGTGCTTGTAGATCGCAGGATTGGCGGTGTCGGTGTGGCCGTAATCTTCGTAACGCATCGTCCAGTCGGCGCTTGAACCAATCTCCATCGATCCCGAGTTGTACACCCGGATGTAGCCTGCCCCGCGAACAATGCCGCCGGAACCAATCACCGCCTTGCTTCCCCCCGACGTATACGGCACGAAATACGCACCATTGGAGATCCTTATGCCTCCAACGACAAGAACGCCGTTTCCTCCATTCGCTAGGTAGTGCGTCGGGCGTTTATTACCTCCCTTGACCAGAAACTCTCCCTCGACGATGAACGTCCCGGAAAGGTTGTCCAGAAGCCGTTTCCCATCATCATTGTTATGATCGATTTTGGCGCTTTTGACGACCGCCTTGCCGCCGACCTCTACAGTGAAGTCGCCATTGTGCTTGTAGAAGCATCCGTCCGGCAGACAGTATTTGCCGTCGCTCTTCACCGTGGTGTTGGCGATTTCCGTATGGTCGCCGGAAACGGTGAGCGTGTACAGACCGTGGATGTTGGTGGTGCGCGCGAGTTTCACGCCCGTCGCGCCGCCGCTGAACTTGACCGCGCCGGGATTCTGCACAACGTCGATGTTCGTCGCGAAACCGACTGGAGTCGCCAATTCCATGGTGCTTGCGGAATTGTTCTCCACTTTGGACACGCCGGAAAACGCGCCGTCGCCACCGATCGACACCGAGGCGCAATACCGTTGAAACACGATGGACGACGGCGAGAGCGTCACCCCCTCGGGAACGGTCAGCGAGGCGGACGTCGTGCAGAAGAACACGGCGGGGATGCCGCTGGGGACGGCCCCGCCCGTCCAGTTTGCGCCAACGCTCAAATCGCCGTCCGCCGGGCCGACATACCAACCGGGGTTGAGCGTGGAGACGGTTACGATGATGTCCTTGTCGTCCGTGCCGCCGACCGCCGCCGGATTCGAGTTCCCGGCGATGCCGCACGTCACTTTTGATACATCGGCACCCGTCAACGCTTCATCACATGACAACACCGTGTATTCACCCGTTGCCGACACGCTCAAGAGTTCGATGCCGTTCGCGAGCATGGCATCTACGATTGCCTTTGTGCTGGCGACAATCTTCGTGCCGGGAGCGACGAAAAGCTTGACTGACGGCGCCGCCGTGAACGTAACCGTGCCGCCGCCGGTGAGGAGCAGGCTGCCTGTGCCGTCGATGGCCGTCTCTACGGATATATCGCCGCTGTTTGTGTCGAATGTCGCGCCGTCCGCGCCGACGTTTACCGTTATTCCGCTTGCGATTGATGACGTCTCCGCCTGCAGAAACTTAAGCGTGCCGCAGTCGATATTAAGCGTAGCCGTGCCGGTCTTCTGGATGCTCTTCGTCGTGAGCGTGCTGTTCTTCATCGTAAGCGTACCCGTCGAGCCGCTGCCGTTAGCGATGTACGTGTTGCCGCTGACCGTGACCGAGCCGCCGTCAACCGTCAGAATACCTGTTGCACTGGAAGCTTTGCCAACGTAAACATCTGTCGCCAAAAGCGAACCGCCTGCGAGTTTCAACGAGCCAGTCTTGCTTGATTTATTGGCTATATTCACATCTCCAAAAACATATTTGCCGGATTGGATTTCAAGATATGCGTCGGCGTCAGAATAATCGACAATTGACAGAGTGCAACTGCCGTTGTGTCCATAAGATTCCGACCCGTCCGACGAGACGAATATGATTGGATTGTCAGACGCAGCAGAGTCGATTCTCAAGAGACTGCCGGTTTGACTGGAATCGAACGTCCTGAACGTAATCGTCCTCGAACTGTTCCAAGTTGAATTGAAAGCCCTGAGCTCATTGTTGACGTTCCAAAAGCAACCGTTCTGAGGGAATGTCCACGATGTTTTCCATCCTTTGCTATTGTAGTTCCAATTGTCTTTTACGTCCCAATAACAAGGATCTGACGTACTGCCGACCCATGCCTGGTATGCCGCGAACGACGGAAGTGCCATACACACTATGGCTGCAAAAACAGCGGCAAAGAAACAACTTCTGCCCTTCATCGCAGTATCAAGCATCATGCTATCCTCCTTATATGGATTATGAAGATAGTATAGCACAACCGTTGCAGCCGCCTCAACGCCGATT
>JAZSLQ010000026.1:0-20881 GCA_045535455.1 Kiritimatiellia bacterium
CCTTGGCTCACAGAACGACATGGCTACGATCCGACTCCCGCGGTCGCCCCTGTTGTTACAAAGGAGGCGTTTGCGCATGCCGCGAAGCCGAAGCCGGGAAACAACCCGATTTGGCTGATGACCTCGGCGTTTCCGGGCGACGACTTTGACGGTGTCGTTCGTCGCGCCCTCGAGGTCGGTGCGCAGGGCCTCGAGCTCTGCGTCTTCCGCCGCGATTCCGACCGCACGGACCACGTCGCCACGCACCTCGACTACAAGAACTTCACTCCCGAAAAGGCGAAGTACGTCGTTGATACGTGCAACCGCACGGGGCTTCGCATCTCCGTCGGCTCCTACGACAACCTCATCGGGGGCGACTTCCAGGAGGCGAACCAGAACCACATTCTCGGCCTCGTGCGCATTGCGGCGATGCTCGGCGGCGACGCGAACGACGTCGTCTGCGGAACCTTCGTCGGCTATGACCAGAAGCTTGGCGCGGAGGATCGCGGGTTCGAGAAGAACCTCGAGAAGTTCAAGAAGGTCTTCACGCCCATCCTGAAGTACGCCAAGGACCTCGGCGTCACTTTGTGCGTCGAGAACTGCCCGATGGAGGGCTGGGTTCCCGCGTCGTCGCCCGTCTGCTACTGCAACCTGCCCGGCTGCCTCGCGGCCCGCAAGCTCATGTACGCGATTCTTGACGACAGCTCGAACCTCCAGGAGACGTACGATCCCTCGCACGACATCTGGCAGCACATCGATCCGTCCGACGTCATAAACGCGATGGACTTCTCGAAGCTCAGGCGCATCCACATCAAGGGCACCAGGAACTTCCCGAACGACGAGGAAGCCGTCAACTGGGGCCGCCTCTTCCCGCGCCAGCGCGTCAACGACGCCCTTGCGGCGAAGGCCGGTCTTCCCGCGCTTCCGCCGGACGACAAGGGCGGCAACTGGGACCGCATGAACTACGAGCCGCGTCTCCCGGGTTTCGGCGGCAGCGACTCCTGCGACTGGACGAAGTTCCTCGAAACGCTCATGGCGAAGGGTTTCAAGCACCCGTTCGTCATCGAGAACGAGGGCTGCAACAGCTCGCATACCGGCAACATGGGCGCCACGATGCAGGGCTTCCGCGCGACAATCCTCAACACGGCTCCCGTCGTATGGCCGCTCGGCCCGAACGGATATGCGTTCGACAATTCCGCGCTTAAGCCAATGAAGCTTGGCAAAACTAACATCAAACAAGTCACAATCAAGGACCTCACATAATGAACATCTCACGCAGAAACTTCCTCGGCGGAATGACCGCCGCCTCCGCGTTCGCGGTCGCCCCCGGCTGCTGCTCGCTCTGCAAGTCGGCGCGTCCCGGCAAGATCGCCCTACAGCTCTATTCGCTCAACAAGTGGATTCCTGCCCAGGACAAGGTCGGCAAGGTCGCGCTTGCGAAGGCACTTCTCAAGATCAAGGAAGTCGGCTTCGAGGGCGTCGAGTTCGCGGGCTACTACGGCGCGAACGCCGCAGAGCTTAAGCAAATGCTCGCGGATGCCGGGCTTGTCGCGGTCGGTACGCACGTCGGCAACGACAAGTACGGCTTCGACATGAAGAACTTCACTTACAACCCAGAGGTTCTCAAGAAGACCGCGGAGTTCGAGCTTGGCTACGGCAACACCCTCGTAATCTGCCCCGGCGGCGGCAACTTCCCGCCCGGATGCAGCTGGTCGACCGGCCGTGGCGGCGAGCCCTGCAAGCCCTCGCAGGAGATTGACGACTTCACCAAGAAGCTCGTCGAGCTCTACAACAAGGCGGCGGTCGACGCTACCAAGCTTGGCATAAAGATCGGCCTCCACAACCACACGTGGGAGCATGCGATCTTCATGCAGGATGGCACCTCATTCTGGGATTACTTCTTCACCAACACCGACAAGGCGGTCTGCATGGAGCAGGACGTCGGCTGGACGACCTGCGCTGGCGACATGATCCCCGGCGTCAACCCGATGGTCCAGTACAAGAAGTACCCCCATCGCTCGCCTACGCTCCACGCGAAGGAGAATGGAATGGGCAAGGGCGTCAAGAAGTTCGACGCGATCCTCGGCCAGCCCGGCTGCGACGAGAACGGCAAGCGCTGCGCGACGCCCGTTGACTGGGACGCGCTCTTCCCCGTCACCGACGCCGACGGCGTCGAGTGGTATGTCGTCGAGTGCGAGAAGCATTTCGACGACATCAACGGCGCTGTCATCCCGTCGTTCAACTTCCTCAAGTCCAAGGGCCGCATCTGATCGCGGAATCCCTCTGAGGAGAAAACGGGGCGCGGCAGATTTGCCGCGCCTTGTTCGTCCTTAACGCCCAGCCTTGGCCTGAGCGCGGTATTCGGGCATTGTCATGCCGTATTTTCCCTTGAACGCCGCGCGAAGGCGGTCTAGCTTTGGAAAGCCGCATGAAGAGGCGATGTTGTCCATCGTGTCGTTCGTGGTCACAAGTCGTCGGCATACCGCTTCAAGGCGAGTGCGGAGTATCGCCTTGCCGATGGATTCGCCTTGTATTTCAGTGAAGCGAAGATCCGCAAGCCGGCGCGATACCTTTAGTTCGCGCACTACGTCGCGAGGACGCAGAGCTTCGGCGTAGTGTGCGCGTATGTACGCAAGCGCACGCTGGACGAGCCTACCTGACGGTGTGACGGGGCTTGTGGATTCCCGCACCTCGATTCGCTTGATGCCGACGAGGATGTGTTCGGGACGTTCAAGGCGGCGTCCTTGCAGCATTTCCTTTAGTTTTGCTGCGGCGAGGCGGCCGATTTGCACATGATCGGGTTGTATCGACGTGAGCGGTGGCGTGGTGTAAGGGCACAGCGTCTCGTCGTTGTCGACGCCAATGACTGCGATTTCATGGGGAACGTCTATAGAGGCGTCGCGACAGGCCTCGAGTACTTGTATCGCGCGGTCGTCGAAGGCGGTGAAGACGCCGGCTGGTCGCGGCAGCTTTTCAAGCCATGCGCGGAGCTTTGGCATGTCGTATCCCTTGCCACGAGTTTTGTACATGGCGACTTTGAAGCCGTTTCGTTTCATCTCCTTCGCGAACGACTCGCCGCGCAGATGGCTCCATTGGTGACCTGCAAGATCTGGGACGAAGGCGTAGGATCGGTAGAGCCCCTGCGAGAGGAAGTGCCTCGCCGCTTCGCGCCCGACATCCTCACATGAGCCCGCGATATAGACGAGGTTTCGCTTGCGTCCGTGGAGGGTGGCGTCGTCAAAGATGTCAAGGGCAACGGTCGGTAGGCTTATTCGTGCGAGTTCGGCCGCGCCGTCCTTTGCGTCCGGCAGGGAGTATACCACGCCGTCTACGCCTCGTTCTGCGAAGGATTTCACGAACTCGGCGTTGAAGTCTTCGCGGATGCGGACGAACTGCATTTGCCAGTCGAGTCGGTTTTCCGATATGTATCGGAGAAATCCGTCGAGTTTGCGCCGTCCAGGTTCGCTCGCCAGTCTAAACGCGACCACGATGCGTTTTGTGGTATTGTTCATGCCGGATAGTATATCATACCTCTTGCCGAAAATGGTGTATTTCTTGCCGAAAGTGGGTTTTGACTTCGGCGGGAATTTGGTATAATAGCCACGAAATGTTCATGGAGTAGTCTGCATTGCATGCCGCAATGTCGTCTGCCACAATGCAAATTAAGGGGAAACAATGAAGACATGCCTCGCAATCGTAGGGACTCTCACAGGGTTCGCGCGGTTCTTCGCGTTTGCGATTGTGGCGCTTGTCGTCGCCACACAATCCTTTGCGGAGTCTTCTAAATGTGACGCGAAAGATGCCGCAGTGATTCCGGATCGTATGCAATGGGGTGTGACGTTCGGTTTCTATGGTTCCGACGAATACTTCGCCTCGCAGGCGGCGAGAGATGAGATTGACGCGATATCTCGTGCAGGCGCCAATTGGGTGACGGTTGTAGCAACGGTGTGGCAAGATACATGCCAATCAACGTTCCAGTACCGTGATTTCGACCTTACCCCTGGAGACCTAACGGTAAAGGGAATAATCGACCTCATCCATGCCAAGGGCATGAAGGTTTGCCTTAGGCCTATGCTTGAATGCAAGGACGGCTATGGACGCTTAGCCGTATGGCTTCCAGCTGCGGGCGGAAAGAGGATGTTCGGGCGAAGCTCGACCGCGCGAGCTGAGTGGTTCGAGTCTCTTAAAAAGCGCAGCGCATATTATGCCCGCATTGCGCGAGAGACTGGATGCGAGGCGTTCTGCATCGACAGCGAACTTGACAGGATGGTGGAGGAGAATGACCTTTGGAAGAGCGTCGTTGACGCTGTGCGGAAGGAATACAAAGGCCCGGTGACGAGTTGCCACACGCTTCATACGGGGACGATTGACTTCCTCAAGACGCTTGCCGATCCCGGCCACTGGTTCCACTCTCTCGACTACCTTTCAATAAGCTACTACTGTCCGGCGCGTCGCAAGGACGAAGCCGGCAAGGTCTTGACCGTTGATGACATGGTGCGCAACCTGCAGGAAGCGAAAAAGAAGATGAAGGCCATTGCCGATGCCTGTGGCAAGCCGATCATCTTCGGAGAGTGCGGATGCTCTTCAATCAAGGACGGCGCTACGAGTCCTTCGGCGACGTCGCCCGCGGCGAAGCCGGACGAAGACGAGCAGGCGAAGTACATGGAGGCGCTTTTCAGGACATTTGCCGGCGAAGACTGGTGCCGTGGCTTCACGTGGTGGAAGTGGGATCAGAATAGTGCGCAGAACCCCGACTATACGCGGGAACAGGTTCTTAAGACAGATTTCACAATTCGCGGCAAGAAGGCCGAAGGCGTCTTTCGTCACTGGGCGCGCACATATCGTGACGGCATGAATGCTGAACGGCATTCTTCTGCGGAATGAGACTTCACTTGAAATTCATGATGCGAAAATGATAGAATACCACCACTGACAAGAAAGGATTACCATGAAGATTGTATTTCGCCAAATTTCACGGGGGGGGGGGGTAAAACTCTAAGTTATCTTGTTGCGGCTTTGATTGCAACAAGTTCGATTGAAACCGCTATGGCGGCGGCGAGCGAAACGTTGGTCTGGCAACCTGATTCGGGCGGTGTTATCAGCGAGGCGGAAAACTGGAAGCCCGCGCAAACGCCTGCCGCAACATCAGAGGTTGATGTTACAAAAGCGCAGTCCGCGCCGATTACGCTTGCGGATGACTTTCACGTCTATGCCACAAAACTCTCGCCAAATTCAAGCGGCGCCGAGATGATCATCGACATGGGTGGGCATGAGTATCTGAACGAAGCTTGGTTGCAGACCTACAACAACACGGTTTATGTCTTCACCAACGGAACTTTGAAGACGGCTACGAACGACGAGTCGCATTCAAACGCCATCAAGAGCGGCTCTACGCTTGCGTTCCGCGGACCGGAGACGATTTATTTCGAATCAAACCTTACGGCCTCGGCGAGTGGAGGAAAGGTGAGCGGAGCGATGCAGGTTGAGGGCGGTACGCTTGCTGCTCCTTCTGTGCTGGAAATTGCGAATGGCGCTAAGTTCCACCGCTACGTTGGCAATGATCAAGCTCTCCGGATTCTACTGTCCAACAAGATTACGGTCACAAACGGATCGGAAATGGTGCTTAAGGCCGATTTGGTGACAAAAAACGTGTTGCAGACTGGATACGGCAAAGACCCGGCCAACAGTAACAGCAGCGTCGAGCTGCTTGACCACTCCAAGCTCGACTTTTTCGGAATTGTCGCTTGTGGTGCGTCTTTGCCAACGACGAACGGGCTCTTCCTCGTGGATGGAGGAAGCATTGTGACGAACTCGGGCGACGGTTCGATTTTCCGAATTGGAGGTACCAACAACACACTCCGCATTGCAAACAGTTCCAGCGTGACGGTTCCAATTCTTGATGTCGGCGACGCGGCTAACACATCCTCCGCGCTTGTAGATGTAGACGGTGGATCGACCCTGCGTGTGGGTCGTGAAAATCCGTCATCATCTGGCTATGTCGGTCTTATGGTTGGACATAACGAGAATGGCAGCGGACATCGTCTTGTCGTGCGGGGCAATTCAAAACTCAAGGTTGACGCCTTCAGTTATATTGGCAGTGGTGCCAGCAATGTTAAATTCCCGCGTGAATGCAGCATGGAAATTCGCGACTCATCGGCGGAACTCAACGGTGCTCTGTGCGTCGGCGGCTGGGGCTCCAGCAATAGTCTCGTCATGGTCAACAGCACGCTTTCTGTTCCGGATCATAGAATTGGAGTCGGATACAGATTTGTTGCCAACAACGAGAATCAAGATTCCGGCTCGGCAAGTCTTGCAAACAAGCTCGATATTGAGAACAGCACGGTCAGCGCACGCATACTTGACGTGAACGGATACCTCGACGCCGCCGGGATCGACGGGCCGAAGGCCGTCGTCAGAGTGGCAGGTACGAATTCAACAATCAGCGTGTCTGCAAATTCGCGAAAGGCGAGACTCTACAATACCGAGCTTGTCTTTGACATCGATCCCGAAGGATTCGTCCAAACACTCGTCGACATTCCGAAAATTGACATCTCGTCGAACAGCGTCGTCAAGGTCAATCTTCCCGCGAAGGCGCGGCGGTTGCTTGGTGGAAGGAAGGTCACGCTTGTGCAGACCGAACCGAATCAGCTTGCGATAGACGAAACAACCACGTTCGCGTATTCAGCGGAAATGTGCGATCTTGTGGCAGATGTCGCAAGCGGCGAAATCTACATCAACGTGAAGCATGCGCCGGGGCTTTCCATCTTCGTCAGGTGAAAACAACATGAAAACATGAAACAACTTGACATTGCAATCGCGGCGCTGCTGTGCGCATTTGCCGCTGAGGCGGGGGAGACGACAGTTAAGGTTTCTCCCCAAGGTGAGATTGCGAGCATCGCGGCCGCAAGAGACAAGGCGCGCGCGCTCAGAAAGTCCGGCGAGATAAGGCCGGGAGAGCGTGTTGTGGTGGAATTTGCCCCGGGTGAATACCGCATTGCCAATACGGTTGAGTTTGGTCCGGAAGATTCCGGTATCGTATTCCGCGGCGCAGGGGCGGCGCAAACGCATATTGTCGGAGGCGTGCGTATTACTGCGCCTGCAACGGAAGTATATCAATCCGGCGTTCCTTTTCGCATGAAGGACGAAGCTGTTGAAAAGTTACGTGTAATCGACCTCAAGGCGGCGGGCTTGGAAAAAAGCATGGGGCGCGAAACGCGAGGTCTCGCAACCTCCGCGCGGTTCTATGCAGACGAAATTCCCCTTGTTCCAGCGCGCTGGCCGAACGAGGGCTTCGTGCATTCGCTTCACACAAAGAAAGCGCTCACTTTCCACTATACGAACAGCATCCCGATGGACGTCTGGATACAGGAACCAAACATCCTCGCCAACGGATTCTGGACATATACATGGTTCGCAAATCCCGTGAAGTTCGCCTCCATCGACAAATGGGCGAAGGAGATCACGGTGGAGAAGGGGGCTGAAGGCGAGCGGTACGGCATGGGCAACGGACTCTGGTTCGCGTACAATTTGCTCTGCGAACTCGACGCGCCGGGCGAAAGCTACCTTGATCGCGAGGAGGCCAAGTTCTATTTCATCCCGCCGACGCAGAAGTACAGCGATCTCTGGATGACCGAGACACAGGATATGATTGCCATCAAGGGCGCAAAGGATGTCGTGTTCGAGGGGTTGTCTGTCCGCTATTGGCGCAACCAGGCCGTTACGCTCGAGGAAACCGACGGGATCGAATTCCGGAAATGCACCTTCGCCTGCGGCGGCCGTGCCATCGTCGGCAGGAACGTCCGCAGAACAAATGTCGTGGACTGCGATTTCCATGAAATGCGCTCGGGCTGCATTTCGCTTTCCGGCGGCGATCCCGACAAACTGGAGCATGCTGGCAACTTCGTGACCGAAAGCATATTCCATGACTTCGCGACTTTCAGGATGACTTATGAGCCAGCGGTGGATTTGCACGGATGTGGAAACGGCGTTTCGAAATGCAGAATATGGAACGGACCTCACGCGGCGGTTATTTTCAAGGGCGCCGAGAACGCGATAACGGACAATGAAATCCACGACGTCTGCCGGCTCTCCGGCGAGATGGGCGCGATCTACACGGGACGCGAATGGAATTCGGTCGGCAACATAATCGCCCGCAACCATATCCACGACCTCGCGCAGATCGAGGCTCAGAGCTGGCAACGTACGCGCGGCGTGATGGTCGACGACGGCGGATGCGGCATGGTCATTGTGTCGAACAGGATCGTGCGCTGTCCGGGCGGCGTGAGCCTGAGCTCCTTTGGAAACATTGTCGCGGACAATGTTTTCGTGGAGTGCGGAAAGGGCGTCGAATGCTGGCGCTCCTCGATGTGGGAGACGCCCGATGACTTTATTCCGACTGGCGAGAAGGGGTCTCGCGGCTACGTCGCTCCGAAGATGCTTGAATCACTCGGGAATATTCCTGTCGATTCCGAGCCGTGGAAGACCAGGTATCCCTATCTCGCGCTGATGAAGGCGACGTGGAAGAACGGTGCGGCGCGTGATCCGGCGACGCGTACCGCCATCGTCCGCAATGAATTCACGGCATGTGGCAAAGAGGTGTATGTAATCGGACGTCGTGCCACCGCTGGTGTCGATGAATACTCCATGAATAGCTGGGAGATTGCCTCGAATTCGACCGTTGTCGGTGGAAAGCGCGTCGTGTGGGACGGCGCAAAGGGAGTCAATCATACCGTTGCCCGCATACAGCGGACGATGAAGACGATGGAGGAGTCGACGTCGGAGAATCCTGCGCGCATCAATGTGCTTTTCTACGGACAGTCCATCGTGGCTTTGGACTGGACAAAGTTTGTCGAGCAGGAGCTGCGCAGAAGGTATCCGACGGTCAAGTTCAATTTCGTCAAGAAGGCGATCGGCGGATTTGAATCGCCAATTTTGAGGCGCACGGCCGAGACGGATATCTACCCGGAGTACCCCGACCTTGTTTTCTTCCACGACTACGGGCCGCTGAAGTTCTACGAGGAGATGGTGGCGAAGACAAAGACGCGAACGACTGCGGACGTAATCCTGTGGTCGAGCCATGTCAAGGTCGGGCAGGAACCGAAGGAGATGCTCAAAATTCGCGACGAACGGACGCGCGGCATCGAGGCGATTGCGAAGAAGTGGGGCTGTATGTACGTAGACTTGAACCGCAAATGGTGCGAATACCTTATCGACACCGATACGCCGGTCAAGGGCATGCTCCGCGACGTAATCCATCTGAACGACAAGGCATTCCCGCTTTATGCCAAGTTCATCCTTGACGATATCGTTCGCATTCCTGGACTTTCGGGCGATTCGAAGGATTCTGGCACAATCTCGGAGATTGCTCTTGATGATCCGTCCGTGAAGCGGCTTCCCGATGGTGGGTACGAAGTGTCGTTCGATGGCAACCGGCTTGTTGCAGTGTCGGACGGCACGGGAGAGGCGAGCGACAAGGTCGAAATTGTTCTTGACGGGCATCCTGTCGCCGACGATGCAGGTGAATTCTATTCGACGCGCGTCACCTGCTGGCCGATGTGGATGCCTGCCATCTGCCATGTCGATCTCGGCGACAAGCCGGTTACGGAAGACTGGGTGTTGACTTTCATCGAAGGTACGCGTCCCGACGGTCAGGTGCTTCGCTACAAGGTTCGTGGGTCGAAGACTGGCGAAGACGGCGAAGGTTGGAGCACGAACGATTTCACTTCTGTATCGGGGCGAATCAAGATTGCCAAGCGGGACTGGAGAATGCCATGGTGCGTCAAGACGAAAAACGATCAGCTGAAGGGAGCGGGCAAGCCCGCGCTCGAGGTCCTGCCTGGGAAAGAGCTGCGTTGGGCCGTCAAGCCGACATACGACTGGCCGTATCCGAAGAAGGATGCCGGCGAGCGGATCGTTCTCGCGCAGGGCTGCGTGAACGGTTCGCACATCTTGCGAATCGTACCGAAGCCGGACGCCGGCCTTGGCATTGCAAAATTCATAGTCCACAAGCCTGTCGCTTGCAGAGATATAAAATGCGCGGGAGACGATAGATGAATTCTGCGGGGACAGACCCCATAAAAGCCTTTATTTACATTTGCCTGAAATGGCGGAGAAGTTGCCGGGCGTGGGTTTCATCGCGGAGGGGGCTTTGGTATAATCTCTACGGTGATGAAACCTGTCGGACATGAATGTGGGTAAACAGAAGATTGCGTTGGGATGCTATACCGACGCATCCCATCCAAACGGGCTGAAGATGCTTGAGCTTGACGAGGGCTCGGGTGCGATGTCCGTGCTCGCCGAGTGTTCTGTATCAAACGCACTCTACCAGGCTCTTTCATCGGACGGAAAGTACCTCTATTCCTGCACCGGCGAAGGGCTGGCGTCGTTTCGCACCGACGGACTTGAGCCGGTCGATTCGATTTCACTTGGAAGCTGCGTTTGCCATGTCGCCACGATGCCGAACGGCAAGCGCGTTGCCTTCGCCGACTACATTGGCGGATTTGCGGGCTCCGTCGAAGTCGAGGACGGGAGATTCGGACAGGTCGTGAAGCACCAGCATTCCGGAAGCGGACCGAATCTGCCGCGCCAAAGTTGTGCGCATTGCCATCAGGCGATTCCAACTCCCGACGGGAAGGGGTATTGTGTCATAGACCTCGGGCTTGACCAGATTGTGGAATATCCGTCGGGGCGAGTGTTCCGGGCTTCGCCTGTCGGCGCAGGCCCGCGCCATTTGCTTTTCCATCCGAATGGACGCCTCGCGTTTCTCGTATATGAACTCGGCAATTTCGTATCGTCGCTTTCGTGGTCTCCCGCTGATGGTTTCAAACTTCTTGACACATATTCAACGGTAATTGATTTAAGCCGCAAAGAACGCAAAGATCACAAAGAGGAATTGTTCACAAATTCTACACAATCTACACGTTCTACACGGCTAAATAATCTTGTCAATCCCGTTAATCTTGTCAAAAACAACCAGGCTGCAGCAATCCGCCTCACTCCCGACGGACGGCGAATCGTCGTCTCTAACCGCGGCGAGAATTCGCTCGTGGTCTTTGACTTCGATGAATCGACCGGGAAGCTTGCGTTAAAGGCGCGCACGATGCTTGCGGGCGACTGGCCGCGCGACTTCATCTTCGTATCCGATTCTCTTGCGCTTGTCGCCTGCGAGCGGTCAGGCGAAGTCCTGGGATTGAATTACGAAAAGGATACCGGTGTGTTTAAGACTGTTGCGACGCTGGGAGGTTTGTTCCGCCCGGTATCGCTTCTCAAGGGGATTGCGTCATGACACTCGTAGAATTTGTTCCGCCGACTCCGCACCCGCTGTGGGAGCTTTGTCCGCAGATGGGGATAACGGACGTTGTCGTCAAGGTGAATCCAGAACTGACGGGACTCGCCGACCCTTGGCGGTACGAGACGCTCTCGTCCATCGTCTCTCGTCTCAAGTCCGCGGGGCTCAACGTCGTCGGGCTTGAAGGCGATCCCTTCGACATGACGCCGATCAAGGAGTATGGGGCGACGGAAGATTTTAGCCACAAAGAGCAGGAGATGCAGGAGAGTTTTTCGGGCCGCAAAGAACGCAAAGATCGCAAAGATGAATTCTTCACAAATGACAACTGTTCACGAATAGCAAATTCTACACGATCTACACGTTCTACACGGCTAAATTCTGACGAAAAAGACCAGGACGCATCCCGAGAGGAAGCCTTGGCGCATTACCGTGAGCTCTTGGAGTCGATGGGGAAGCTTGGGATAAAACTCCTTTGCTACAACTTCATGGTCGGGAAGGGCTGGTCAAGGACTGGCGTCCGCGAAGTCCGCGGCGGAGCAAAGGCGACGTACTTTTCGCTCAGAGTTGGAGAGAATAGTTCGAGTTGGAAAAAGGAAGAACAAATTCCACCCTCCAACTCCAACTCAAAACTCCAACTCAACGCCGAGCAGGTTTGGTCTAATTACGAATTTTTTATCAAAGCGGTTATGCCGACGGCGGAGAAGTGTGGCGTTCGCATGGCGCTTCATCCCGACGATCCATGTTTGCCGTCGCTCGGGGGCTATGCGAGAATCTTCGGTTCTGTTGAAGCATATGACCGCGCATACTCGCTTTATCCGTCGCCATCGAACGCAATCACCTTTTGCCAGGCGAACTTCAAGTTGATGGACGTAGATCTCGATGCGACAGCGCGGCATTTCGGCAAGCGCATCGCCTTTATCCATGTGCGTGACGTGGAGGGCACAAAGGAGGATTTCACCGAGCTTTTCCACGATCAGGGCGACACCGACCAGTTTGCGTTGATGCGAACATACCGTGAACTATGCCTTGATGTTCCGTTGCGCGGCGATCATGTTCCTGAAATGGCCTACGACCGCGAACTCACGCCAGAGGGGACTCCGGGCTACTTCACGCTTGGACGGCTCTTTGCAAATGGTTATCTGAAAGCATTATTGCAAAGACTGCGTAGGGAATAATATGGTATAATCTACTCTATTCTAATTGGTAAGGAATGGGCAAGATGAACATAAACAGAATTAATCCTGCGACGTTGAAGATCACAGATATGCGCTTTGCCGACATCGACGGTGCGCCAAAGCGGTGCACGCTGATGAAGCTTTACACAAACCAGGGGCTCGTCGGCTATGGCGAGGTCCGCGACGCAAGTTCGCGCACGTATGCGGCGATGCTGAAGTCGCGCATTATCGGTGAGAACCCGTGCAACGTCGAGAAGATTTTCCGCCGCATCAAGCAGTTCGGCGGTGACTCGCGCCAGGCCGGCGGCGTGTGCGCGGTCGAGCTCGCGTGCTGGGATCTCTGCGGCAAGGCGTGGGGGCTCCCCGTGTGGCAGCTTCTCGGCGGCAAGTGGCGCGACGAGATCCGCTGCTATTGCGACACCGACTCCGAGGGCGGCGGGCGCGACATGGGCGCGGCGCTGAAAGAGCGCATGAAGATGGGCTTCACGTTCCTCAAGATGGACCTCGGCATCGAGCTTCTTACCAATGTCAAGGATGCGCTTATCGCGCCACTCGGATATCTTGAGTACATGAGGAAGATGAAACACGTCGTGCAGACGCCGCATGGCTCGATAGACCCGCGGTCGATGCGCGGCGAGGCGTTCGAGCTTTTCACGACGGCACACGGACATACCGGCATCCACATCACCGAGACAGGGCTCGACTACCTGGAGAAGTATATGTCCGATGTGCGCGACGTCATCGGCTGGGAAGTGCCTCTCGCCATCGACCACCTCGGGCACATCCCATACGAGGACTGCGTACAGCTTCTGCGCCGTCTTGAAAAGTACCACCTCTCGTGGGCGGAAGACGTTCTTCCTTGGCGCAATACTGAGCAATGGAAACAGCTTCATGCCGCGACGACTACGCCTCTTGGCACCGGTGAGGACATCTACCTCAAAGAGGATTTCAAGCCGCTTCTCGAGTCGCATTCGCTCGCAGTCATCCATCCGGACCTCCTTACCTGCGGTGGCATCATGGAAACGAAGAAGGTCGGCGACATGGCCGAGGATTACGGCGTCCAGATGAACATCCACATGGCCGAGTCTCCGATTGCCTGTCTTGCGGCGGTACACACCGCGGCGGCTACGCGGAACTTCATGGCGCTCGAACTTCACTCGGTCGATGTGCCGTGGTGGGGCGATCTCGTTAAGCCGGCGCTCTCCTACAAGGGCGGGTTCATCAAGGTTCCGGCTAAGCCGGGTCTTGGCATCGACGAACTTAACGAGAAACTCATCAAGAAGCAGGCCTGCGCCGACTTCCCGCCGCCCTGGAATCCCACAAAGGAATGGGACAAGGAATGGTCTAATGACAGGAGGTGGAGTTGATATAAGGGGCCAGTGCGCAGGAGTCAGTACAAACGAGTCAGGAGGAATGCATGTTAAAAGAGAAGTTTGACCTAACTGGAAAGACCGCCCTCGTCACCGGGTCGACGCGTGGAATCGGCAAGGCGATAGGCGACGCGCTTGAGGAATACGGCGCGAAGGTAATCCGCCACAACACGAAAGTGTGCGATCTCTCCGACCCCGCTGCAATAGATGCGTTCTTCGCAAAGCTTGAGGCCGAAGGATCCATGCCCGACATCCTCGTTGCAAATGCATCGATTCAAGAGAAGATTCCGTGGGCTGAGTTCCCGATGGACGAGGCGCGCAAGGAGATTCAGGTGAACTTCCTCGCGACCTTGAGGATGTTCCAGCTCTGCTATCCGAAGATGAAGGCGCAGAAGTGGGGACGTCTCATCGTCGTTGGTTCGGTGAACGAACGTCGGCCTCATCCCGACATGTGCGTTTACGCGGCGACAAAGTCGGCGCAGGAGAACCTCGTCCGCGGCATCGCGCGCCAGGTCGCGGCAGAGGGAATCACGGTGAATAACCTTTGCCCGGGAGTTTTCTACACCGACCGCAACAAGGAGTGCCTCGCAGACCCAGTGTACGGCCCGAAGGTGACGGCGGCCATTCCGATGCACGACTACGCGATGCCCGAGGATGCAGCTGGAACTGCGCTTCTCCTGGCTTCGGACGCAGGGCGCTACATCACAGGCGCGACAATCATGATCGACGGTGGGCTATCAATCCCGGGATGAGGAAAATGAATTATAAATGGCGAGCATTGGCGCTTCTCTGGGTGGCGTTTTTCCTCCAGCAGGGCACGCGGCAGATCTTCGGTGCGACGCTTACCTCGATACAGGGGTCGCTCGGGGCGAGCGCAGCCGCGATAGGCGCGGTGGCGACCGTCTTCACCTTCGCCTACGGACTCTCCGTTCCGTTCGCCGGCGCGGCGGCAGACCTATTCAACCGCAAGTGGATGGTCGTGTCGGGAGTATTCGTCTTCTGCCTCGGAATTTTCGCCTCCGGCTTTGTCGCATCGCTTGGACTGATGGTCGTCTCGTATGGAATCCTCAATGGCTTCGGGCAGTCGTTCTACTATCCTTCTGCCACTTCGATTGTCGGCGAGCTCCACAAGGAGACTCGTGCAACGGCACTTTCCATCTTGCAGATGGGATTGTATGCCGGCATAATCGGGTGCAGCGCGGCATCTGGGTGGCTTGCGGAGTCTGGCGCAGAAGGGTGGCGTGTGCCTTTCAAGGTGTTCGGCGGCATCGGCATTCTCTGGGCAGCCGTGATGGCGTTTGGATTGCGCGGGAATAGTTTTGACAGGATTAACAAGATTAACAAGATTTCAGGAACGGACAATCCTGTTAATCATGTAAATCCTGTCCAAAGCAAGCCAACCCTCAAAGAGGCGTTCAAGGTCTTTGTCGGCAATCCCTCTGCGCTTCTTTTGGCGGCAGGGCTCGGCATGATGATCTATGTCGACGTCGGCTTCAAGACCTGGATGCCGAGCCACCTCTCCGAGTCGTTTGGAGTCGCCAAGGGTTCTGCAGCGCTGAACGCTGTCCTTTGGCACTATATTGGCGCGTTTGTCGGCGTGACGCTTGGCGGTAGGATTTCCGACAAGCTTGTAAAGGCGCGGCCATCGGTGCGAATGGAGACGAACATCGCAGGTCTCGCCCTTGCCGTGCCGTTCATCGTTTGGATGGCATACGCGCCGTCGCTTCTTTCGTGCGGCGTCGCGATGGCGCTCTTCGGCGTGTTTCGTGGCGTCTACGACTCTAATCTCATGGCGTCCCTCTTCGACATAATCCCGCAACGCTACCACGCCTCCGGTGCGGGGCTGATGCTTTCATGCGCGTTTGTCTTTGGCTCGACGTCGCCTGTCGTGCTTGGGCTCGTGAAAGACGCTTTCTCGTCGACCGCCGCCCTCGCCTCGCTCGCGGCGTTCTACCTCGCTGGAGCTGCAATCATCGCCATCGCAAGACGACAAGAATACGGGACACATAGGACAACCAGGACAGACGGGGCTTCGTCGCTGTCCCGTTCGTCCCAGTAGTCCCGTTCGTCGCATTTCACAACCAAAAGGAGTAATATGCCATCATTAGCCGATATGCGCACCAAGGCCAAGGAAGCTGGCCTCATGAAACTCGACAAGCTCATCGCGAAGCGCCAGCACATCCCCGCGAACGACTTCCCGATTCCGGTAAAGGAGCTCTGCGAGCGTTTTGAGAAGCTATACACTGGCTGCGTCAACGACGTCATGCGCGAGCTCACGCTCCTCGACCAGAACCTGCCGCATGAGATTATGCCGCTACGCGACGAAATGGTAGTCTGCGGCGAGGCGTTCACGGTGAAGTCTGCGCCTAACTGCATGATCGAGGGCGAAATGACTTTCCGTGCGCAGATGCTTGATGACTTCAAGCCAAACGGCGTCGTGGTGTGGGATACGTCGGACGACGTCGAGGCGTCGCTGTGGGGCGGCGTCATGACGGCAACGGCCATCACCAAGGGAATCCGCGGCGCCGTGATCGCAGGCGGCATCCGCGATACAAAGCAAATCTTGGAGCAGAAGTTCCCGATATTCTACAAGTATCGCGTCTCGAACGGCTCTCTCGGCCGCTGCATGATCACGCACTACCAGGTGCCTGTCAGGATCGGCAAGGTCACGGTTCGCCCTGGCGACATCATCATGGGCGACATCGACGGTGTGATCTGCATCCCGCGCGAGATTGCCTACGAAGTCCTGCTCCGCGCCGAGGGAATAGAGCGCAACGAGGTTGACATCTTCTCGTGGGTCCACCAGGGCGATACCATCAGCGAGATCATCGACAAGGGCGGGTATTTCTGATGACGTTAGCGCAGCGTTTTTCAATCGTCCCGTCGGCGATTGCCATTCCGACAGTTTTTTGATAAAATATCAAAACTTAAAGGCAAACAAGGAACTGCTGAATGGCGAAAGAAGAAGACCAGGCGATTGAAGTCACCGGAACGGTGACCAAGGTCCTGCCTGCAACGATGTACAAGGTGAAGCTCGAAAACGGGCACGAAGTGCTCGCGCACATCTCGGGGAAGATGCGCAAATTTTTCATCAAGATCGCGATTGGCGACAAGGTCACCGTCGAGATCTCGCCCTACGACCTCGGCAAGGGTCGCATCACCTACCGCCACAAGGCATGACGCCTTTGCGTTGCGCTGTTTCAAACTAACACTCAAAAAATAAGGACAAACCATGTCAGGTCACAGCCACTGGGCGACAATCAAGCGCGCGAAAGGCGCGGCAGACGCGAAGAAGGGCAAAATCTTCTCGAAACTCGGCAAGGAAATCACGATCGTCGTGAAGGCGAAGGGCGGCAATCCCGACAACAACCCGACGCTCCGCACGCTCATCGCGAAGGCGAAGGCGGCGCAGATGCCTAACGACAACATCGAGCGCGCAATCAAGAAGGGCACCGGCGAACTTGAGTCGGCAGAAATGGTCGACTGCCAGTACGAGGGCATCAAGAACGGCACCGCGATCGTCGTCCACGTTCTCACCGACAACAAGAACCGCGCGGCGGCAGAAGTCGGCAGCGTGTTCAAGAAGAACGGCATCGAGCTCGCGAAGCCCGGGAGCGCCTCGCGCCTCTTCGACAAGCTCGGCCAGGTGATGATTCCCGCGGCCGACGGCCTCACCGAGGACAAGGTGATGGAAGTCGCGCTCGAGGCCGGCGCCGAGGATGTTCTCGTCGAGGACGGCGGGTTCACAGTCAAGACCCAGCCAAACGACTTCGTCGCCGTCAGCGACGCGATCAAGGCCGCCGGCATCGCGATCGACGAGGAGAACTCGAACGTCGGTCTCGTCCCGAACATGACGAACCCCGTCTCCGACGTCGCGGTCGCAAAGGCGATCAACAAGTTCGTCGAGATGCTCGAGGACCTCGAGGACACTCAGGACGTCTACACGAACATGGAGACGACCGACGAGGTCGATGCCGCCCTTGAGGCGGAGGGCTGAGAAGCCCCCTTGACTTCGCGGCGCATGGAATGATATACTATGCGCCGTTTTCCGATTGTGGGATACTCAAGCGGTCAACGAGGGCAGACTGTAAATCTGCTGGCTAACGCCTTCAGTGGTTCGAATCCACTTCCCACAACCACCCGTCCAAAGTTTTTCAGGAAGAGGGGATTTCTCGTGAACTTCAGAACGATTCCTGTTTTTGTGTTTGCGGCGGGCGTAGCGACTTTCGCGCTTGCGGCATCGCGCGATTCAATCGACAACATTGGCGAGACGCGGCTTAAGGGCCCGCTCGGCGAAAAGCTCGACCGCATGATTGAGCGCCACGTCCTTGGGACGGACCCGAACTACATCACGGCTCCCTTCATGGAGAAGACCGAGACGAAGGGCTGGTGGCAGACGGAGTTCTGGGGAAAGTGGATGCATTCATCCGTCCCATACCTGCGGTACGTGTCGGATGGTAAGTGTAAAGTTGAAAGTGTAAAGTGTAAAGTTGCAGAGGAGCTTTGCTCCAAGATTGAGCGGGGGATGGAGAGGATTCTTGCCTCCCAGGAGAAGTGCGGCTACATCGGGAACTATCCCGACGCGCTCCGCTGCGGCGAGGGCTGGGATGTGTGGGGCATGAAGTATACCATGATGGGGCTTCTGAACTACTACGATTGGAAGTTGAAAGTTGAAAGTGAAAAGTGTAAAGTTGAGGCGGATGCGGCGCTTGAGGCGGCGAAGAAGCTCTGCGACTACGTGATAGCCGAAATCGGCCCGAACGGCCGTCGCGGGCGCGAACTGTGGCAGACGGGCAATTGGTCCGGCTATGCGAGTTCTTCGATCCTCGAGCCCGTCGTGTGGCTCTATCGCCGGACGAACGACAAGAAGTACCTCGACTTTGCCGACTACATCGTGAAGGGCATGACGGAGCCGGAGAAGGGGCCTCGTCTTGTCGACTTGGCGCTCAAGGGCGTATCGGTCGCCGACCGCAATGAGAAGGGGTATGCGCAGGACGCCGACTGGGCGTATGTCTGCAAGCACGGTCGCTCCAAGGCCTACGAGATGATGAGCTGCTACCAGGGGCTGCTCGACTACGTCGAAGTTAAGAGTGGAGGAGTTAAGAGTGGAGGAGTTGAGGGTGAAGGGTTGAAGAATATCCTGAAGGCGGTGCTGATGACCGCCGACGACATCGTCAAAGAGGAGATCAACCTCGCCGGCGGCTGTGCGTGCTCAGAGGCGTGGTACCATGGCGCGCGGAAGCAGCACCTTCCCTATCTGCGTCTTCAAGAGACTTGCGTCACTACGACCTGGATGCGCTTCTGCGAGAAGCTTCTCGAGGTGACGGACGATCCGAAGTGGGCCGACCAGATCGAGCGCACTTTCTACAACGCCTACCTCGCGGCGATGAAGCCTGACGGCTCCGAGTTCGCGGGCTACACGCCGCTCTCCGGCAACCGCTGGCACGGGCAGCACCACTGCTACATGCACACCGACTGCTGCACGGCGAACGGGCCGCGCGGCTTCCTCTGCTTCCTCAAGGAGCTCTGCCGCAACGACGGCAAGACGGTGACGTTCAACTTCTACGCTTCTGCGCTCGTGAAGGGCTTCGACATGTACTCGCTCTATCCGCGCGCAAACTACGCCAGGATCGTGAGCCACACGGAAGGCCCTCTCGTGATGCGCCTGAGGATTCCCGCCTGGAGCGTAAAGACCGTCGTGAAGGTGAACGGAAAGTCTCAGGAGGGCGTGAAGCCGGGTTCCTATTTCTCCGTGTCTCGCGACTGGAAGCTTGGCGACATAGTTGAAATCACCTTCGACATGCCGGTCATCGCGCACGTCATCGACCATTCCGTCGCGTTTACGCGCGGCCCGGTGCTGCTCGCCCGCGACAGCCGCTTTGCCGACGGCGACATGACAGAGGTCTTCAGGCGCGGCAAGATCGCTGACGGCCAGCGCATGGACGGCTTTTCCGCTGTTCGCACACCGTCGGACGACATCTGGATGGCGTTCTCCGCGACGCTTCCAGTCGGTCCGCACCACGCGAATCCCGAGGGCGCGAACGGCCTTGCGGTCATGTTCTGCGACTATGCCTCCGCGGGCAATCTTTGGCAGCCGGCCAACTACTACCGCACCTGGTTCCCCATCGAGTATGGTCCGGGCGAGTGATCCGCGTCCTTGACTTTTGTCAGGATTTTTAGGATAATCCACTTTACCAAAGAAAGGATTACGACCAATGGTCACACGCATCATCCTGAACGAAACGTCCTATCACGGCGCAGGTGCCGTGAAGTCAATCGTCGCCGAGCTTGCCGCGCGCGGGCTCAAAAACCCGATAGTGTTCTCCGATCCCGACCTCGTGAAGTTCGGCGTCACGAAGAAGGTCACCGACATCCTCGCAAAGGCAAAGGTCAAGTTCACGCTCTACTCCGACATTAAGCCGAACCCGACGATCGAAAACGTCAAGAACGGTGTCAAGGCCGCGAAGAAGGCGAAGGCCGATTGCATCGTCGCGATCGGCGGCGGGAGTTCCATGGACATCGTCAAGGCCGTCGGCATCATAATTACGAACCCGAAGTTCGCTGACGTTCGCTCTCTCGAGGGCGTCGCCCCGACGAAGAAGCCCTGCCTCCCGATCCTCGCCGTCCCGACTACTGCCGGCACCGCAGCGGAAGTGACTATCAACTACGTCATTACCGACGTAGAGAAGAAGCGCAAGTTCGTCTGCGTCGATCCGCACGACATTCCCGTCGTCGCGTTCGTCGACCCCGAGATGATGGCAACGATGCCCAAGGGTCTCACGGCATTCACCGGCATGGATGCGCTCACCCACGCGATCGAGGGCTACATCACGAAGGGCGCTTGCCCGATGACCGACATGATGCACCTCGAGGCGATACGGCTCATCTCCGCGAACCTCCGAGACGCCGTTGCCAACAAGCCGTCTGGCCGCGCGGGAATGGCGCTTGGCCAGTACATCGCTGGCATGGGCTTCTCGAACGTCGGCCTCGGAGTCGACCACTCGATGGCGCACGGACTTTCCGCGCTCTACAACACGCCGCACGGCATGGCGTGCGCGATCCTTCTTCCT
>JAZSLQ010000154.1:0-3477 GCA_045535455.1 Kiritimatiellia bacterium
CCTTGGCGGCGTTCAAGGATGGCGCGACCGAGCTCGGCGCGGCGGAACTCACGAACGAAACCTTCGCCGGCGGCGAAACCGCCACGGCGACGATTCCGCTTGATGGCGAGACCCTGCCCGCCTTCTTCAACGCGAAGATCGAAGAACAGTGAGAGCTAGGTTAAATGGACCGTTTCACCCATTCGGCGAAGAACGGATTTACGAATCGGTATTCGCTTTGGAAGTAATAGACGATTTCTTCTCTTTCGAGCTTGGCGACGGCCTTTTTAACGGAGGTGGCATTGTAGATGTTTGCCGCCGCAAGGAAGCCAGCGGAGCATATCTCCTTCCCGCCGAGGGTCGCTATCGTCTTGAGGACGCGAGTCTGAAGAGGCGAGAGCTGCCGGATAAAAAAGGCGAAATGCTCATGCTCGCGTGCGTAGATGATGTCAAGGGCGCGGGGTATGGTGGCCTTGCCGATTGTGTCGCCGCAGGAGGTGATTTGCCAAAGTGCATCGCAGAGCTCCTGCATAAAGCCGGGCGTATTGCGCGAAATGACGCTTGCGGCGTCGAACGTCTCACGCGGGAAAACTCGCCTGTCCTTGGCGAAGCGCGCTTTGAGAAAAGCGTAAAAGTCGTCGGCGGCTATGCTTTCTACGCTCAGAGGAGCGGCGCCGCGATAGAAAGGGCTTTTCGGGTGGAAGAATATGTCCGTCATGCGGTTCCTGACGCTGCCGAGGAATACATATGCCGTGTTGGAGTCGAGCTGGATGCGTCCGCGCATGATGGCTATAAGGCGTTCTCCGTCTTCAACGTCGAGGATGTCCTGGAATTCATCAAGCACGACGCATATTTTTCTTTTGGCAGTCTGGGCCGTCAATGCGTCGAGAATGGATTCGAGCGTGGATGGAGCGGAGGCGAGCCTCGCATCCAGGGAAACGGTGGGAGAACCGGAAGACGGGTCAATCGAAACTACGGGCCTAAGGTGCGCGACGGAGCGCAAAATCTTCGCAAGCCAGCTGTCCGTTTTTTCGAGTCTCGCAAGTGCGGCGACCAGTCTCCCGCACACGTCGGCCTGGTCGCGGACGCAGAGGAAGTCCGCATGAAAAAGAGATACGCCTTTCATGCTGCGAACAGTGTCAAGGACGAGAGAGGTCTTGCCCATTCTGCGCTCGCCCTGCATTACAACATTCTGCCCGGCCTTTATGTAGGAGGCGAGGGTCTTTTCCAGTGCAGGACGAGGACAGAAAAATTCGCCGTCTACAGAGCAACCATATTTGAAAGGGTTCATCCAGGTCTCCTTTTTATCGTTTCTTCGTATAAATCTACTTTACCATTTTGTGTTATACCATTTGGTGTTATACCATTTGGTGTTATACTATTTGGTTCAACGGCGCATATTGTATCATATTTCCGTCTGTTGCACAACGGCGCAAGTGCAGGAGTTATGTTCGGAGTTGACAAAACTGCGACGGGGCAGCATTGTCCAAAAGTAAACACGGGTTTCCTTCCTCGGAAGGAATGATGGGAAATATCCTGCCTTTCAATCCCACCCAGTATCCTCAAAGTCTAAACGCAAGGGAATCTTGCATTTGCTTCTGGACTTCACACCCAAAAAAACTGGTAAAAGAACTGGTAAAAGGTATATACAAAAGCAACAATTTTTTAGTATAATTGTGGGCAAAAGCGCATAAGTGTATCATCCAACGAGAATAGACTTGATGCAGAAATACGCTGACATAGCCATGCAAAATGGCATCGCCACAGAGGCCGCAGAGCGGTCTTCTGGCGGCTTCTGCTTTGCCTGCACAAACGGTGGGACGGCCGTGCGGAAAGCCATGTCGATATTGGCTTTTGTTGCGGCGGCGGCGCTTTGTGCGTCCGCCGCCGATGCCGCCGCCACCTTTGGCGTCCGCGCGGCGAACTACAACATCCGGTGCGAGACAACGGAGAGCGACAGCGCCAACAACTGGTCCAACCGCAAGGGCGAACTTGTCAATCTCGTGAAGTCAATTGCGCCCGACGTGATTGGCTTTCAGGAGGTGCGGAGCGGCCAGTACACGTATCTGCGGAACCAGCTTTCGGACTACACCTTCGTCGGTGCGATGCGCGACACCTCATCTAACAGCGAGGCGACGCCGGTGGCGTTCCGCAAAGATCGTTTTGAGCTACTCGACAGCGGCACGTTCTGGCTTTCGGCGACGCCGGAGGTCGTCGGCTCAAAGGTGTGGGGCGGCGGCATCGAGGATTCCGGCCTTCCGCGAATCTGCACGTGGGTGCTCCTGAAGGATGCGGCGAGCGGTGGCGTATTCTGTTTCGCGGGCACCCATCTCGACCTCAAGGCGGCGTCGCGCCTCGCCGGGATGCGGCTCATCCTTTCGCGTCTTTCCAAGTTCGAGGCCGCGGGCGTGCCAGTCGTGCTGGTCGGCGACATGAACGCGGACGAGACCGAGTCCTCCATGCTCGCGGCGACGGAGAGGATGCAGGATTCCCTGCTTTTCTCCAAGACGACGCCGACGGGACCGTGGCGCACGCTCAATAGCTGGGCCTACAAGAATGAAGAGGTCTCGTGCGCGGAGACGCTCGCCGGATATTCGGCAGCTGAGCGGACGGCGAATACGGCGACGCTCGGCAAGCGGATCGACTACATCTTCACGTCCCCTGGAACGGGTGTGGAGTCGTTCGCGATTCGCAACGACGCGCGGCCGGGGATGCAGTACTATCCAAGCGATCATTATCCTGTCGCTGCAGACCTCGTGTTGCCGTGCCAACGCGACGGGTGGATCGTCGAATCTTTCATGACAGCCGGACGGACGGGTGCGTGGTCGGAGCCAGTCTCCTACGGCGCGGACGGAAGGGCGTATCTCGGCAGTCGCAATGGCCAGGTGCTGTTCGTGCCATACAACGCCTCCGCCGGCAATGTCGTGACGGTCGAGACAACGGCGCGGTTCGATGAATATGTGAAAGACATCGAGCCGGACATGACTGCCCAGGCCGCCGTGCGGCTTGGCACGAAGGGATGCTTTCAGGTGTGGACGAAGACGGGGAACGGGGAACAGGGAACGTATCCCCCGAGCGAAGCGAGCGCCGAAGGCGGCTCAATGCGGGGTGGGAACGGTTGGGTCGATGTTGTCGCCGAGGGCGTGACGCCTGTCTCCGGCGAGGAATATACGCTTCGCACGACCTTTGACTACACGGCGAATATCTATTCTGTTGAAGTTAAGAGAGGATTAACAGAATTTACAAGATTAGTAGAAAAGGGAAATCCTGTTAATCCTGTAAATCCTGTCAGAACCTCATTCCAGCTCGCCGTCGTCACCAACTGCGTTTCCTCAATCGGCTTCGTCGGCGAGACGTATTTCACGTCGCTGTATGGAGAAGGTAGATACGAGATAATCGGCTTCGTGGCGAATGAAGCGCTTGCTCTGTCGAACAACGTCCAGATCGTCCTCAGCGCGGCAAAGGCAGCGTGGCTCAACAACTGCGCAGGCGGCAAGG
>JAZSLQ010000140.1:0-4775 GCA_045535455.1 Kiritimatiellia bacterium
GGTCGGTCTCCGTCAGCTTGGGGCCGCTCACGTGCGCCTTGTCGTCGAGGTTCTTCCACTTCGCCGCGCCGCTTGCTAAAAGCGCGGAGAGTGCGCAGGCCGCGACAACGACCGCCTTCTTCGTCATCATTTTCCTCCTCCTTGTGCGTTAGACTTCTCTTCGATGGACTTCAGCATGGCCGCCGTCCAGGTCAAGTCCGCGATGCAGTTCTTCGCCTCCTGCGCGACAAGCGGATTCCCGCTCTTCTTGAGGTCTGCGGAAACCTCTATCGCCTTCTCCACCTTCTCGACGCTGAGCCGCTTCGCGTTGACATCCTTGAAATCGTAGTCCTTCGCCTGCCTGGCAATGCGCTCGAGTTTCGCGACGCGCTTTATGTCCTTGTCCTCATTGAACTTCGCCCAGACGTCGTCGTATTGCTCCGCCTCCTTCGGAAACGCCTTGCGGAATTCCTCTATCTCGAGATACGCCCTTCCGGGGAGGACGTCGATGTCGAAGTCGATGTAGTGCTTCCACTGCTTCGGCGTCTGGGGGCTGCGCATAGCCATAAGCGCACTCGCGATCACGCCAGACGCGCGGCGGTCGTCCTTCCCGCAGTAGAATATCTTGCCGGTACTGCCGACGACATACAAGTAGCCCGCACGCCCTGGATCTGACTCCTTCTGCTCCTGCGAGCGGGCCATGTCGGCGTCCTTGTAGATGGGATACGTGAGCTTCAGGCCCTCTGCGATGCGCTTGATCTTCTCCGCGCTCGCCTCGCCTCGGTGGCTGCCGAGCATGACAAACGGCTTCATCTTGAAGGCCTGCCACATTTCTTCCATCCGCCGCATGCCCTCGACGCCGCTCTTGTCGCCGTAGTCGCGGCAGTCGATGCAGACGATTTTGCCGCGCAGATACCCGCTGGACGCCATTCGCCCCGCAAGATGGTGCGCCGGATCGACGTTTTCCCATTCGATAGGAGCCGCCGCGACTGCAAACGACGACATCATCGCGGCAAAGATCGCCGTGATTGCGCACATGGCCGACTTGGCGCTTTCGCCAAAGGAAATCAAACCACTTGTTTTTTTCATGCTCCAACTATTATACCACTTTTTGGTATAATTTGGGGCGTGAAATTCTGCCTGCATACTGTCTTCGCGTTTTTCGCGGCCACGGCGGCACTCGGCGCGGAAGTGCCCGCGACAACACTTGCGAAAAGCGCAGAAGCGCCAAAGACGCCGATTATCCCGGCCTCAGAGTGGAAGATGATCCGCCAGATCGCAGTCAACTACGACCTGAACGACGAGGCGACATGGCTCCTCACTTGTCTCGCGCCTAAAGGCCGAGAACAACTCGGCCCTCCCCGGCGTTAAGCCCGCCCAAAAAGTCATCGACCTGCCTTGATAATACCTTCTCCCGCAAGTCAACGCTCGCGCCGTGAAAACAGCCGGGCACAGGGACGCAACAGCGAAAAACGCGGGGCCATGTCGAGTGGTAAAATCACATTTATGGCCGTTCCCTTGCCCAAGCGCTACATAGTCATCTTGTCATATCCCGCAACTTATCCAGCGCATCAAACAATTGCCCGAGCTCCATCTCGTGATACGGCGAATACATAAGCAGCACTGTCTCTATCGGCGCGAAAGCCTCAATCTCCGAAAAGCCAAGGCCTGTGCGCCACTGGTATTGCGCTATCGCCCATCCCGTCCAGAACTCCCGGCTACGGCCAACAACTCCCTTGGGTTTCTCATGCACGAACTCAACATTGGCATCCTCAAGGATATCCACGGCCAGCTCCCACCCAGACTTCCCGCTAACCGTGCCGCTCAGTCCACGTGCAAAATCGCTAGATACGTGAGATGCCAGGAAGAGCCGCCAGAACTCGTTTAGCTCAACACCGAAAAGGTAAACCGCACTTTCCAGCATTGAACCAAGCGCAAGCGAGGCGTCACCAAGATACATCTCACTGTATGCGGGGGTCATCTGGCGCGATCCTCTCCTGAAGTATATTGAGCATGTAAAGTCCGCTCGGATCGAACGGCTGCGCTTTTAGGCGCTGAAACTCCTGCCGCGCCTCCGAATCGCGCCTCTCCCTCGCCTCAAGGAAACTGGAGCGGCTCGCAGACTCAGCTCCGGCAAGAGTCTTGTCTTCTGTACAATAAAAGCCAAGGCCATAGTCATTGGTACGCTTCCCAAGACCATGCAGCGGCTTTTCGACCACAAACTCTGAACCGTGATATACTGTCATGCCGAATATTTTACCATTTTTTTCGCACGCATAGCATCCCCTATTTCGTGGTTAATGTCATCCTTGCATAAAAAGCGTCAGTTTGCCGATTTTGCGGCTAAACTTCGGACGGGTTAAGAGGGGCGTTAGGGTGATTTCGACCGAGGTTTTCATAATGTAGTTTGTTGTTAGGGTTTATTGGCAATTGAAGAACCACGGAATACACAGAATGCACAGAAGGTTTTTAGCCGTGTGGAACGGGTAGAGTGGAGAGTAGTTGGAGAGGTGAGTTGGAGTTGGAGAGTGGAATTTTTTATTTAGAGTTTTTAACGCGTATCCCCCGAGCGCGAAGCGCGAGTCCGCGACGCTGATGCCCTAGCAGGGGTGAGGCGCAGAGACGCGGAGTGCGCAAAAATGATAGAGGGCAGAGTTGGAGAGTGGAAGGTTAAATGGCCGTGTAGAACATGTAGATCGTGTAGAGACTTTCCTGTCGGTTTCTATCCCTCATTCATTGATCATATACAGTAGATCTTCTACAGAAGGGTCTGACACTTTTACTCAATCTTTATGATTACGCCCTCTCCCGCCTCGCGCCTCTCCCCCTCTCCACCTCTACCCGACTTATACATTTTCCGTGTATTCAGTGTATTCGCGGATGCTTGGGGCACCCCTTCGGGGCTCGCGCGGGCCCTTGCGGCCGCTTCGCGGTTCGCGCTACGCGCTCAGCCAACCTGATCGCCTGCGGCGACAGGCGCATCGCGCTCGGCGTGGTTCGCTCGAATCGCGAACCCCCGACAAGCGGCGGTTATGTGTAGAACATGTCGAATTTTACGCATGCCTCCCGCCCTCATTCACCAATCAGATACAGTTGATCCTATACAGAAGGTTCTGACACTTTTACGCCTTTCTTCATCTCCCTCAGATCCCGTGGAGTCATCAGCCGGTCGACAATGTGCTTGCGCACATTAGCCCATGCCTCATCGGGGTTGAAAGAAGTTCCGGGGCGCAGAAGCGTCTCCATGCCGTTGCGGTATGCTTCGTCGTTCAGCTTCGCCTCGACGTTCTGCACATACTTCACGGAAACTGCTTTCGCCAGTCAAGTATGGATTGCTGGTCTATCATGCCTCGTCTGGCTCCACCTTTTCATTTATCTTTATCTTCCAACGCAAGTTTGAACCCTGCGGTGCGTCCTTTGCTCCAGGCCGAAGATCAGTCCACAACAGCGCGGTGCCTGTAGCCCTGTAGGCTTCATACAGCGCGTCAGCGCAGTCCTTTTCTCCAAGGATATCCTCCAGTATGAAGCCAGCCCGCTGGACAACCCTCCCCTTAACGGCATCAAAGAGAACCTTGGTATCACACCTGGTGAAATCGACAGCCTCCGTCAAATCCGCAAGCACGGTCGCTACGGCGCTCAGTCCTCCGACGAGGTGCGCATACTGCACGAGATCCAACAGCGTGAACTCTGCCGACGAATACCTTATCACCCCGCCCTCGCCGTTCCTGACGCAAACAAGCTTTTCTGGAACATGGGACCTGTATACCCAGTTCAAAAGGGGGTTCTTTGCCTTGGATGTGGTTATGGCTGGTTTGATTGTTGTAACGAATTCAGACTGGGCCATCTGATGCGACGCACCCCATATCTTTGCAGCCGTAAGGAGGCTTGCGTAATATGGGCGCTTCAGATATCTAAACAGCGCATCCATGTAGAACAGAGGCGGCACAACACCTGTCATCTTGTATCGCGTTGGGATAACGACAAAAAAGCCCTTATGGACGGAAGCTATGACACCACCCCTGACAAGACGCACAAGGGCGTTACTGACAGCGTGTGGCGACAACACGGGAAACGCTGCGACAACATCAGCGCGAGAGAATGACGGATGACCCGTCATCTCCTGATATAGCACCCATTCTCTTATGGTTTTGTTTGCGATAGTCATCTTTGTCTGCTTACTTCTGCCAACGAAACAGCAATATTTTGCCACCTCTCCCTCTTGTGAGTCAATGGGGCATTGGAAACTTTCACAAGACGCAAGAAGCCACGCTCGGTCAAACCGAACGGGGCTTCGTGACACAACAAAGGCCGCCCTCTCGGGCGGTCCTTTATTTCAACTCTTCAACCTCTTAACTCCCAACTACTTCCTCTTAAACACAAACCCCCAGATTTTGAAGAAGTACTTGAGGTAGATGAGCGGGAGGCAGGACCAGATGCCGTGGGCGCGGAGGGCGCGGAGGTCCTCTCGATTGATCAGCACATTCGAACGCCAACCGGCGGTGGACATCCCACCCATGCGCATCACAACAACGCACTCCGACAAATAGGCCGCGCGGAGCTTTGCAAGATAGAGATAACGGAGCTCCAGCTCGAAGTCGGCGCAAATGCGGTAGTCGAGCGAATAGCCGCCCAGCCGCTCAAAGCACTCGCGCCGGACATAGAACGACGGATGCGGAACCATCGCGGCAAAACGGAACATCCATGGCCGCCACTTCGCCGCCGAGCAGTAGCGCACAGTCCTCGCCCCTCGCAGCGCCTCCACCGTCTCCCCTTCCCTCACAAACCGAATGTCCGCG
>JAZSLQ010000016.1:0-17580 GCA_045535455.1 Kiritimatiellia bacterium
CGCGGACAGGTCGAGGAAATGCAGTTTCACGCAAATGCGTGGAACAGGGTGTTCGGTCCTTCCGGCGGCCCCGTGAAACTCTTCGTCACCGGAAACCACGACGCCGAAGGAGCCAAATACGGAGATTTCGTCGAGAAAAACTATCCAGACCCTGCGGAGAGGGCGAAGCATGTCCTTGCGACCGACATGGCGGCGAACTGGGAGCGCATCTGGGGCGAGAAGTACGAAAGCGTCTGGCACAAAGAGGTCAAGGGCTACCATTTCTTCGGACGGAACTGGGGCGTTGACGACGATGAGCTGGCTCGGCTCGTCGAGGAAACAGGAAAGATGGTGCGTCTCGACGATCCGGCTCGTCCGTTCTTCTTCATGACGCATTCGCGCCCCGTTGCTCCGCTGCGCAAGCGCGTGTCGGCGAACCGCAACGCCGTTTCGTTTTTCGGACACAACCACTGGAGCGTCGCCAACTGGAACATGGCGTATCTGTACTACAACCGTCTGCCGTGTTTCGAGTGCGCGTCCTGCGAGCCGCGCGGATGCGCCGCGCTCGTCGGCGACGACTGGATAACGAAAGCGAAGCTGGAAGGGCGGGATCCGGCGAACACAGGCAAGGGCCGCCAGGGATACGTCGTCTGCATGTACGACGACATGATGGTTCTTGAACGCCACGATTTCTCCGACGGCGAGTCCAGCCTCGGCGCGGACTGGGTGATGCCGCTTGAAGAGTGTAAAGTTGAAAGTGTAAAGTGTAAAGTTGAGGGAGTGGGAGGGGCGCGCTTGTCGCGACCGCATCCGCTCTCGAAGGACGAGTTGAAGAAGGTGATCGGCGAGCCGCAGTTCGGGAAGAGTGTAAAGTTGAAAGTTGAAAGTGTAAAGTTGGAGAGTGGTGAAGATGCGGTAAGGGTCTCGATTCCTCTTGCTGATGGCAACCCCGATTCGCGGGTGTATGCATACGAGGCTGTCGTGGCGGGCGACGAAGGAACGCCGAAACTCCGCAAGGCGGTTTACGCGGCGGGCGTAAACACGGGCGTCGGCCACGAGCCGAACGGCGGCGTGACGACGCTGGACATCGCAGGCGGGGAACTGCCGTCCGGAAAGACGCTGACCATCGCCGTCCGTCCGCTTTCTTCGCTCGGGACAAGCGGCAGGGCGATTGCGGCGAAGTGCCGGCGCGACTTCCGGTTTCCGGAATCTATTTACGGGGAAAACAAATGAAACTAAAATTAATATTGATTCTTGTTGGCGCGGTCATAGGTTTCTGCGCCGGTCGTTGCGTGTCCGTCTGCGGAGCTCCAGACGAGCCGAAACAGGAGGAGCAGTCGAGAGGGAATTCCGCGGAGCTTGCCAAGGCCCGGCGGGAAATCGCGGTGCTCGAGCGGGAACTTTCCGCCATGCGCAAGCCGACGGCGGTTTCCGCCGCCGCGACAACGGCGGACGACGCCGGACCTTCGCAGGAAAGCGCGGAGCCCGGCGAAAACGGCGAAACCAACTATGTCGTTGCGGTCGGGGAGGATGTCGATGTCATCGGGGAAATGAGGAAGCGGCTCGACGAGGAGGATTTCGGCAAGGTCACCAACGCGATGGCGCGCCTCAAGGCGAACATGGCCGCAAAGGCAAAGGATCGAATCGCTTTTCTGAAGTCCATCGACGTCTCGGCGATGACCAAGGAAGAGCGCGACGAGCATTCTAAATTCATCGAACTCGCAGAACGCCGTGAAGCCGTAATGGCGAAAATGAAATTCGGAATACCGGACCAGTCCACACTGCAGGAGATGATGGAGGTCGAGATGCTGATCAGGCCGGCGGCGAAGGAGGAACGCTCTGCGCTATCCCTCGAGCTTGCCCACGAACTCGGCTATTCGGGCGAAGACGCCGAATCGGTGCGCGACGCCATCGTCAACATATTCGATTCCACGTCCGGCGGGCTGGACGGCATGATGGACGCCGCCGAAGCAATACCGGGCATTGATGTCGGAACGGACGTCAAGGTGCTGTCGTTGTAGAGAAACGGGACGGGTGGGGTCAGCGGAACGCGCGTTTTACAGGGTTTTCCGCGATTTCAACCCTTTGAATGACCTCGGAAGCGGGTAGAAACCACGCGAAGCGGCTGTTCCCGGGCGGGCGCTGAAACGGGCGCGACAAATCCGCCGCGATAAATAGTGAAAGGATATCGTAGGCTACAGGGTCTGACATGGTTACCACAGTAGCGGGAGTTTATGATATACTAACACAAATTCAACGCAGCAAAGGAATGCAAACATGATACTCGATCAGTTCAAGCTCGACGGAAAGGTCGCAATCGTAACAGGCGCGGGCCGCGGAATCGGCCAGGCGTACGCGATAGGGCTTGCGGAAGCGGGCGCAGACGTCGCGATAGTCGACGTCATCCCGATGGACGAGACAATCGCCGCAATCGAAAAGCTCGGCCGCAAGGCCATCGGAATCAAGGCAGATCTCTCGAAGGGCGAGAAGGAGGCCCCGAAGATCGTCGCAAAGGTCGTCAAGGCGTTCAAGAAGATCGACATCCTCGTCAACAACGCCGGCATCATCCGCCGCGAACCGTTCGCCGAGCATAGCGCGAAGAACTGGAACGACGTAATCTCGATCAACCTCTCGACGCCGTTCTTCCTTTCGCAAGCTGTCGTCAGGCAGATGCAGAAGCAGTGCAAGGGCGGCAAGATCATCAACATCGCCTCGATGCTTTCGTTCCAGGGCGGCATTCTTGTTCCGGGCTACGCGGCGTCGAAGGGCGGCGTAAAGTCGCTTACGATGCTCATGGCGAACGAACTCTCCAAAGACGGCATCTGCGTGAATGCGATTGCCCCGGGCTACATCGCGACCGCGAACACCGCGCCGATCCGCGCCGACAAGAAGCGCAACAAGGCGATCCTCGACCGCATTCCCGCGGGCCGCTGGGGCACGCCGGACGACCTCAAGGGCATCTGCGTCTTCCTCGCGGCGCCCGCGTCCGACTACATGACTGGCTACACCTACGCCTGCGACGGCGGCTGGCTGGCGCGCTAATGCGCGTCGCCAGTCTGCGGGCGTGCTGCGCGCGGGATATGGTATAATATACGCCATGGCAGAGAAAACGGCAGTATATCCGGGAACGTTCGACCCGATGACGCTCGGGCACTTCGACCTCATAAAGCGGGCGTCGAAACTCTACGATCGCCTCGTCGTTGCGGTTGCGGCGACGAGCGCGAAGCAGGGTGCGCGATTTTCGGCTGAGGACCGCCTCACGATGATCCGCGAGGACGTCAAGAAGGCGCGTCTCCGCAATGTCGAAGTCAAGATGCTCGACGGACTTCTCGTCGACTTCTGTCGCAGCGAAAAGGCGAAGGTCGTCATTCGCGGCGTCAGGGTTTACAGCGACTTCGAGTACGAGTTCCAGATGGCGCTCACGAACCGCCGCATGGCACCGGAAATCGAGACGCTCTTCATGATGCCGAGCGAGAACCTCGCATATGTCACCGCGTCGACCGTCCGCGAGATTGCGGCATACGGTGGCGACACTGCGCCGTTTGTGACGGCGGCCGTCCAGAAGCACCTTAAGGGCGGCAAATGAGGGAATTTCTCGACGTAACCATCCTCGCGGCGCTTCAAGGTGTCGCTGAGTTTCTTCCAATATCGAGTTCGGGTCATCTTGTCATCGGGCAGCATCTCCTTGGGCTTGACATTCCCGGAATGCGGCTCGACCTCATGCTGCACTTCGGCACTCTCGTGAGCATTTGCGCATTCTACTGGCGCACGATCTGGCGCATAGTCGCGAAGTTCGAGTGGCAGTATGTCCTCAAGATTGTCCTGAGCGCACTTCCGGCGGTAGTAGTCTTTTTCTTCTTCAAGGACTTCATAGAAGGGCTCTTCGAGAACGCAAAGATGGTCGGGGCGCTTCTCATGTTCACCGGCGCAATCTTGATTGGGACACGCTACCTTCCACGCGGGAACAGTGACGTCTGCTGGAAGCGGGCGCTTCTCATGGGCTGTGCCCAGGCGCTTGCGCTCCTTCCAGGCGTGAGCCGCTCGGGGATGACGCTCGCGAGCGCGCGCGGCGGGCAGGTAGATGCCGAGAAGTCTGCCGAGTTCTCGTTTCTCATGTCGGCGCCGCTCATCCTCGGAGGGGTTCTCCTCGAAGTTCTTAAGTCGTTTCGCGCCGAGGCGGCGGCTTCGGCTGGCGAAATTTCATGGGGGCTCACGATATACGGCGCGGCGCTTGCGGCGGTTGTCGGGTATTTTTCGCTCGCCGTCCTTCTGCGCGCGCTAAAGGGCAGTTGGTTCTGGCTTTTCGGGCCGTACTGCCTGGCCGCTGGACTTCTCACGCTAATTTTGGTATAATCTCCCCTCAATTTCTCAAAAAAGGGATTAGATAGACTATGTCCAACGAATCTGCTGTTCGCAACAACATCTGGAAATGGCTTGTTTTGCTGCTCATTGCCGTCGTTTCGTTTTATGTAACGACGCCTGTACAGGAGAAGCTCCGCTTTGGCCTTGACCTCAAGGGCGGCACGTCGTTCACGCTTGGCGTCGACACCGAAAAGCTCGCCGAGAGCATCATCGCCGAGAATCCCGACATCACCAACAAGACTGGCGCAGTCGAGGCCAAGATCGACGACATCCTCAAGGACTGCGACGCTCGCATAATTGAGGTCATCCGCCGTCGCGTTGACGCTATGGGCACGAACGAGCCCGTAATCCAGGGCATGAAGGACCACCGCCTCCTCGTTCAGCTTCCCGGCGTAGACGAGGAAGTCCGCAAGGCCGCGAAGGCCTCCCTCCAGAGCGCGGCCTACCTCGAGTTCCGCCTCACCCACGCGAAGAACGACCAGCTCGTTGCGAAACTCCTCTCCAAGGACGTCGCTCCCGAGGGCTATGTCAAGAAGGGCTCGGGCTATGCGCGCGCCGAGAACTGGAAGGAAGTCTCCAAGACCCCCGGCTACGCCGCGCGCCTCGCCGCGTTTGAGGTTCCCGATCCGCGCTACGTCTTCATGCTCGAGGACAACGGCGACGGCACTTATGCGCCCAACTTCGTCGCGCGTCACACCGATCCGCAGGTCACGGGCGAGCACCTCGAGTCTGCCGCCGTCGAGCGCGATCCGACTTCCGGCCAGCTTTCCATCGGCTTCCGTCTCAACTCCGAGGGCGCGCAGAAGTTCGCGACGCTCACGCGCAACTACAAGGCGGGTGGCCCGAAGAACCCAACCGGCCGCGGCCGCCAGCTTGCGATCATCCTCGACGACCAGCTCATCTCCGCTCCTGTGATCCAGAGCGAGATTGGCGCGAACGGCCAGATCACCGGCCGCTTCGACGGTCCTGCCGCCCAGAAGCTCGCCAACGAGCTCAACGCCGGCGCCTTGCCCGCGCCGATGAAGATCCTCGCCGAGTCGACCGTCTCGCCGACCGTGGGCGAAGACGCTAAGCACAAGGGCGTTATCGCCGCCTGCCTAGGCTTCTGCCTCGTCGCAATCTTCATGTTCATCTACTACTGGATGACCGGCCTCGTCGCAGACATTGCGCTTTTCCTCGACATCGCGCTCCTTCCGACCGCGCTCGTCTTCGTCGCGAACATCCTCGGCGTCTTCGCGCACGATCCTGCGATGGGCGGCGGCGGATCGATGCAGCTCCCTGTCCTCACGATGCCCGGCATCGCCGGCCTTGTCCTCTCGCTCGGCATGGCCGTTGACGCGAACGTGCTCATCTTCGAGCGCATCCGCGAGGAGTTCGCCGCCGGCCGTCGTGCGGGCGATGCGATCAAGAACGGCTACGGCCGTGCGTTCACCGCGATTTTCGACTCCAACCTCACGACGATCATCACGGGCATCATCCTCTTCGTCGTCGGCACAGGCCCTGTGCGAGGCTTCGCGATCATGCTCACCGCCGGCGTCGTCATTTCGATGTTCACGGCCGTCGTCGTCACGCGCCTCGTCTTCGACCACTGCGTCGAAACCGGCCGCGAGGCGCCGTTCCGCATGATGCAGTTCTTCAAGAAGCCGAACTTCGACTTCATGAAGCTCACGAAGTACACCGTCGGCGGTTCGTTCGCGTTCATCGCCGTCGCGCTCGCGATCTTCGCAGTTCGTTTCATGAACAACAGGGCGTCGGTCCTCGCGGTTGACTTGACGGGCGGCACTTCGATCGTCTACAACCTGAAGCAGGACGCGAAGCCGGCCATCGCCGATATCCGCGCTGCGCTCAACGACTTCGACAACGCGACGGTCATCCAGTATCAGGATGGCGGCGTCGGCGACTCTACGCTCCTCGTCAAGACTGGTGAGACGGCCGAGACGAAGAAGGGCTCCCAGCTCGAGGGCAAGGACGTCGGTGCGTATGTCACGAAGCTCCTCCGCGAGAAGTTCCCGCAGGCCGAGATCGCTCCCGCCTCGGTCGACGAGGTTGGCTCGATGGTCGGCGCGGACCTCAAGAAGAGCGGCTCCTACGCCGTCCTCTTCTCGCTCGTCGCGATCCTGATCTACGTCGGCTTCCGCTTCCAGTTCGGCTTCGGCCTCGGCGCTCTCGTCGCGCTCGCGCACGACGCGCTCATCTCGCTCGCGATCTTCTCGCTGTGCGGGCGCCAGGTGTCGCTCATCGTGATCACCGCGCTTCTGACGATCATCGGCTACTCCGTGAACGACACGGTCGTCGTGTTCGACCGCATCCGCGAGCAGCTGCGCCACGACAGGCGCATGACGTTCGCCGAGCTTTGCAACAGCGCGATCAACGCCTGCCTCGGACGCACGGTCATCACGTCCGTCACGACGTTCTTCGCCGTCCTCGCGCTCTTCGCGTTCGGCGACGGCTCGATCTTCGACTTTGCGCTCACTATGCTCATCGGTGTCGTCGCTGGCACGTACTCGTCCGTCTTCATCGCGACGCCGATCATGTACTGGTGGTACAAGGGCAAGCGCCCCGAGTTCGAGACCGAGGCCCGCAAGGACGCGGAACAGTAAGCCGTCAACCTCCCAACCCTCAACTTTGCACTTTTAACTTTACACTTTAAACTCTCAAATACCGTCTGGCTCGGGCGAAAACAGGCTGCCCGACCGGTAAGGAAACAACGAAAGGAAAAAAGAAAATGCCTAAGATGAAAACGAAGAAGTGTGCCGTCAAGCGCATGAAGCTCTCGAAGAACGGGAAGGTCATGCGTTCGCAGGGCGGCCACGCACACCTCAACAACGGCAAGAAGCGCAACCGCAAGAACAACCTCTGCGGCCGCACCGCCGTCGAATCCAACAAGGTCACCAAGACATACGCACGCGCCCTCCAGGGACGCTGATAGAGAAGGAGGACATATACCATGCGTGTTACTAATGCACCCGCTTCCCGCGAACGCCGTCGCCGCCGCCTTGCGAAGGCCAAAGGCTTCTACGGCGCCCGCTCGAAACTCTTCAGGACTGCGACGGAGGCCGTCGATCGCGCGATGCGCCTTTCGACGATCCACCGCAAGCTCAAGAAGCGCGACTTCCGCCAGCTCTGGATCGCCCGCGTCAACGCGGCGGCGCGCGCCGAGGGGATCAGCTACTCCAAGTTCATCGCCGGTCTCGCCAAGGCGGGCGTCGCGCTGAACCGCAAGATGCTGAGCGAGATCGCGATCCACGATCCCGAGGGCTTCAAGACGATCGTCGAGATCGCCAAGAACGCCTGATAGCGCGTTCTGCCCAAAAGCGAAAGTCATCCGCGGCGGTTGCGCCGCGGAGTTTTTTTTTATATAATGTCCGCAACAAGGAGGTTCCACATGGCCGAAGAAAAAGATGAAGTCCCTACCAAATGCGGAAGGGGTTTTGAAATTTCCTCGGTAAACAAAGACTCGAACGATCTTGGTCGTTCCTGATGAATTTTTGAAGCGTGGACTGGATGGAGGAAATGTCATGGCAACTGTAAAAACACCCAATGGAAAGCAGTATGCGGGAACTGTATTGCGCAGAATCACCGCTGCGTTCTTCGCGTTCGCGGCCGGCACGGGAGCGTTCGCCGTAGAGGTGTCGCCCGACGCCGCGCAGGAGGCCGTCGCCGGCTGGGTGCGCCTCAAGGAAGCCCTCGGGGAGCAGTTTGACGCCGCGCCCGCGTCAACGGCCACGTACCAGGGGCGGGACGGCAAGGGCGTATTCCACGTGGTGTCGTTCGAGGGCGGCGGATACGTGGTCACGTCCGGTGACACGGACTTCACCCCGATCCTCGCCTGGTCGAAGTCTGGCGAGTTCGCGGCGACGGACGAAAACCCGCTGTGGTGCCTCATCGCCGGCGACACCGCCGCGCGCGCGGAATCCCCGTCCCGCTCCGGTCTTTCCTACGCCGCCGCTACGGCATCCCCCGCCGCCGCCGGCAACGCCGCGCGCTGGGCCGCCCTCCGCGCCGCCGCGAAGCCGCTTTCCTTCGACGCGGACGACGCGGAGCAGTCCATCACGTCCGCCCCGCCCGACCTGCGCGTGCCCGCGCTCGCGCCGCAGAACGACTGGTCGCAGTCCAGGATCGGCAACTACGGCGGAACCTCTTACCCCGTCTGCTTCAACTACTACACCCCCGCCAACTGGCCGTGCGGATGCGTGGCCACGTCCTCCGCGCAGGTCATGCGCTACTTCAGGTGGCCGCAGGCGGACAACCCCGTCGCCGTCGCCTCCTTCCAATGCATGTCGAACAAAGTCGACGTGACCCTCTCCCTGATGGGCGGCACGTACGACTGGGACAACATGCCCGAAAACATCAACAGCTACTACAATTGGAGCGCCGACTCCACCGAAACCTGGCGCAAGGCGGTGGGCAAGCTCTGCTACGACGCGGGCGTCGCGGTGAATATGCAATATGGTCCGAACGGTAGCGGCGCCTCCGTTTCGGACGTCCCAGACGCGCTCGTCAACACGTTCCACTACTCCAACGCGGTCTTTGTGCAGAGCGACATCATCGACAAAGCCCTGCTCCCCAGCCTCGACGCGAAGACGCCGTGCGTCGTCTCCATCAAGAAGGGGAGCAGCGAATCTGGCCATGCGGTCATGGCGGACGGCTACGGCTACTCCGGCAACACGCTGTACGTCCACTTCAACATGGGATGGGGCAGCAGCAAGTGCAACGTGTGGTACAACCCGCCGCTGTTCGACCGCAACGTCTACGGCGAGGTGACGACGGTGTACGATACAATTAGAGGGATCGTCTGCAACATCTCCACGAACGCGGCGCGTTACTCGTCCATCGCGAGCGGACGCGTGTTCGACCGTTCGGGCAGCGTCGTTCCCGGCGTCGCCGTGACGGCGACCTGCGACGGCGAGACGGCGGCGACGGCCACGACCGACGCGAACGGCATCTACGCGCTCTACCTCCCGCCCTACGCGTCTTCGAAGACCTACTCCATCGCCGCGACGTACAACGGCAGCTTTTCCGATCCGGTCACGGTCAGCGCCTCCAGGACGTACATCAACTCCAACAGCAACTCCCGCGACAACGACCTCGAGCTGGGCGTGCTGTACGCCAAGCTGGTCGACGGCACTTTCGCGTATTTCGGCGACGAGGCCTGCATGCTTTCCGCCGAGACCCCCGCCGAAGGACTCGCTGCGTGCAAAAAGGTGCTCTTCGCGGACGACGCGGAGTTCCGGGCGCTCGTGCCGTTCACGAACGAAATCGCCGCGGCGGGCGTTCCCGTCTGTCTCCAGAGCAACGTCACCCTCACCGCCGATGCCGACTGGCGCGCGTTCGACTTCGACCTCAACGGCAAGGTCGTCGTCCTCAAAGGATACGATCTCTACGTCCACAAGCCGCAGGGCGCGGGGCGCATTACGGCGGGCAACGTCCTCGACCCGCACGGATACACGTTCGACAGCGGCTCCAACGACGGCGGCAGCGCCACGTACGAATGGCTCTGGCTCAGTAAATCCAACCAAGGTGCCCATCAGAACTTCACGCTTCCCAAGACGCGCACCTGCTATCTCAAGACCAGAATAAACAAATACAACAGCAGCTATGCCCAGAAAGTGCAGGTGAAAATCGCCGGTACGTCGATATTCAACGAAACTTGCAGCGGCACGAAAACGATGGGGCCCTACACCCGCACGGGATATACCGACGGAACTTCCTATAAAATCGACATAGTGCGCTCCGGCAGCGGCAGCACGCAGGCTTCCAAGTGGACGACGATCAGTCCGACGAGTTATTTGTGCTTCGACATCCCCGAAGGAGAGGAGTACGATCCTTCAGGTATTACGTTCGGCGGCAGTACGCCCGGCACTTCCGATTTTGGCGGGATTGGCCTTCAGATACACAAGACGGGCAAGGGGAGGCTTGTGATGTCCACGGCCAAAAATGACATCGGAGGAAACGGAGTGGCATCGGCAGTCGTGGAGGAAGGCGTGCTTGTGAACGCAAAAGGCGCCGGATGCGGCGAGGCCGGCTCGCGCATCGAGGTGATGGACGGTGCGCAGTTCGACCCGCATGGGGCCGTCTCCAATTCGGCATATTACGATTTCACCATTTCCGGCGCGGGTCCCGACGGACTGGGCGCGGTGGCGAACAACACGGAAGAGGCAGACGCCTACAAAAATTCGTTCGTCATGCGGAACATCACGCTTGCAGCGAACGCAGTAATCGGCGGGACGCAGAACGTCAGTCTCAAAAACGGTGACTGGAGCGCCACGACGATGACGATGGGCGGCCACACGATTACGTACACGAACACCACGGTCTATGCGGGCAACATGTCCTACAGCGGAACGGGCGGCATCGTGGTCGCCCCGGACGCGGTGCTCTCGTTCTACGCGCACAGCCCGGCGGCGACGAACTGCGACGTGACGGTACATGGATCGCTGAACCAGAACAACGGCGGTTTCACCCAAGTCAAGTCGCTCGTTTTCGAGACCGGCAGCACCTGCTGGCTGGGCGATTCGGCGGGCTCCGGAAGCATTCCGGAGACGGTGGTGCTGGAAAAATACGCGCCGAACGCCAACCATACGAACGGCGGCAACTGCACGCTGACCACGCCCCGCGTGCAGCTGGGCGACGCCTCGCATCTCGAGACGACGCTCGACCTTTCGCGGCTCGAAGGAGTCTTCGACGGAACCAACACGACGTTCTACGCCGGTTCCACCGTGACGGTCGATCTGGGCAGCCGCGAGTTCCAGGGGAGCGTCCTGCTCATCGCGTGGGCGGAGATACCGACGGCGACGTTCGTCGTCGATGACGCGAACAAGGACCGGCTGGGGCTGCTACCCCGCCCCGAAGGGCTCTACATCTTCCCCGGCAAGGTGCCGTCGTTCGTCAAGTATGACGTTGAAAACAACTGTTGGAAGTTCTACGACGAGGACGTGAATCCGTTCAGTGGCGAATGGACGCTCGGCATGGACTACATGAAGGCGCTTTTCGCGGACGACGCGGAGTTCCAGGCACTCGCGCAGCACGCGGACGAAATTGCCGCCAGCCACGTCACCGTGTTCCTCCAGGACGACATCACGCTCAAAGCGGACGCCGACTGGCGCGCGTTGGACTTCAACCTCAACGGCAAGACAATCGTCCTGAAAGGATACGATCTCTACGTCCGCAAGCCGCAGGGCGAGGGGCGCATCACGGCGGGCAACGTCCTCGACCCGTTCGGATACATATTCTACAGGAATTCGGACGACGGCGGCGACGGGTATCCATGGTTTTGGCTTGGCGACATGTGGGGTGGCGCACAACAGCACTTCACGCTGCCCAAGACGCGCACCTGCTATCTCAAGACAATAATACGGAAACAGCCATGGAGCAACAAGGCCCAGAGCGTGAAGGTGGAAATCGAGAGTGTTGCAATATTCGACGAGAGCTGCACCACCACAGACGGGACGATCATGGGTCCCTATACCTTCGATGAATATACGGCGGGGACGTCTTACAAAATCGATATAATGCGTTCCGGCAGCGATAGCACGCAGGCTTCCCAGTGGACGACGATCAGCCCGACGAGCTACCTCTACTTCGACATCGACGAGGGCGACGAATACGACACGAGCGGTCTGACGTTCGGCGGCAGCACGCCGGGAACGTCTGACTTCGGCGGACTCGGCCTTCAGATCCGCAAGCTCGGCAAAGGCAATCTCGCGATGGGCGCCGCCAACGACGATATCGGCTTCACCGGCGTCACGACGCTCTGCGTCGAGGAAGGTTCCGTCGAGAATGCCGTTTCGACGGGGTCGGGTCCGAGCGGAGCGAAGGTGGAACTGCTCTACGGTGCGCAGTTCGATTCCAAGGCCGCGACGGCAGACGGCATCTACAGCCTCGTCATCCACACCGATGGCGAGAACGAGGGCGAGAGCACGCTGACCTACACGAACGCGACCACCTACGCGAACGCCGTCATCTACGTCGGGCAAGGTGCGGTCGCCGTGGCGCAAGATGCGGTCTTGACTTCCCAGAACTCGGCGACGGCGGCGGACTGCGCCGTGAACGTCTTCGGCGGAGTGATCTACGCCGGCAACGGCCTCACCACCGTGAAGTCGCTCGCGTTCGCCACCGGCGCGACGTTCTCCTCGTCCGGCACGTTGCCGACGACTGTCGTCACCGACACCTTCGCGCCAAACACGACGGCGGAGGAAGGGGCGGCGGCCGCGCAGCCCAAGGTGCAGATGGGCGATTCGTCGCACCTCGCGACCACGCTCGACCTTTCGCTGATCGCGTCGGCGATCGACGCCAAGGCGATGACCTTCCAGTCCGGTTCGAAGGTGACCGTTGTGGTCGATCCAAAAAACGCGGCGCAGCGGCGCATCGCCATTTCGAGGGATGCCGAGACCGGCGAGAGGAACGGCTACGTCGCGCTCTGGAACGCGAAGCCGTCGGACGTGGAGTTCGTCCTAGGCGGGCCGGGCGCGGACCGGTATCAGCTGGAGTCCACGGACGAGGGGCTGCTGCTCGCCAAGAAACCGGCGATTACGGTGATTCTGCGCTGACTTCGGCGACGACCTCGCGGGCGAGGCGGTCGCCGACACCAAGGTGCTGGAGGCGCTTGAGGCGGAAGGCCGCGTGGCGTGTAAACAAGGCAGAAACGGTATAATTCACGCATGAGGGAAAACTGGATTGTTATGCAGAATCGGTGCCGCCAGAAGTCGATGCAAGAGGCGATGAGCGAGGTATTGCGGAATCGCGAAGCGGAGAAGGAAGAGCGTTTTGTGAGACGTGGGTCTCTACTCTACAGAGCGCCGCGCGGAACAATTCTCTGCCTCTGCGCATTGCAGTTGTCGGGCGTTGCGGCCCATGCTGCGGATGTAGCAAGTTTGGTTGACATGCGGCTCGGCACGGGTCGCGCCACGGGGAGCAATGTCCTTGGACCCTGTGTTCCCCACGGCTCCGCACATCCTTCGCCAGACTCGCTCTGGCCGTCGCCGCACGAGAAGCCGAAGGACGCGCGGCATGGCTTCGGCCCGCCGACGAGCGGGTGGTGGCCGGGCGACAAGGTAGTCGGCTTCTCGCAGCTTCACGCGCAGGGCACAGGCGGTGTGCCAAGCTATGGGTTGTTCCGCTATGTCTGCGAGCCGTCCGATATGGAGATACTGGAGGCGCATCCCTATTGCCTGCGCTTCCGTCTCTCCCGCGCCGGCGACGCTCCCATGGACGTCGCAGTCGCGCCGACCGCGCATGGCGCGATATACGACGTCAGGACGGCGGACGGGAAGCCCGCCAGGCTTCCGCTGAACCGCCGCTGCAAGCTCGCCAAGGACGATTGCGTGAACGAGCGCGGCGAATTCACCGGGAACTGGAACCCCGCGCCGTATCGCTGCTACGCTCACGACGAGACGGACGGCGCCCTGCACCGCATAGCCGTATCGTTCAAGAGCGACGAGCAGGCAAGGACGTATTTCGCCTCGGAGCTTGAAGGGAAGTCGTTTGACTGCATCGCCGCCTCCGCGAAGGCAAAGTGGAACGCCGTCCTTTCGCGCGTGCGCATCGAGGGCGTCGACGACGTGGAGAAAAGGCGCTTCTATTCACATCTCGCGCAGACTTTCATACAGCCGCGCGACAGGACGGCGGACGGCATAGGGTGGGACGACCACTACACGCTTTGGGATACGTGGCGGACGCTTTTCCCGTTGATGGCAATCGTCGACCCCGCTTCCCTTGCCGCAAACGTAAACGCATTCGCCGACCGCTTCGCGCGAAACGGACGTTGCGACTCGTGCTATACGCAGGGGAAGGACTACAGGGTAGGGCAGGGCGGCGACGAGGCGGACTGCATAATCGCCGACGCATGGGCGAAGAAAGTCCCCGGCGTCGAATGGACTCGTGTCGCGCCGCTTCTTGAAAGCCGCTGGAACGGACGGACGCGCGACTACCGCGAACGGGGCTTTGCAGTAAGTGGCTCGTCAGAAGGGTATTGCAGGCGGTTCAAGTCCGGCTCCGCGACGATGAACTTCGCCTACCAGGACTGGTGCTGCGCCGAAGTTCTGCAAGGGCTTGGCAGAAAGAAAATGGCGGCGAAGTTCCGGGCGCGTTCTGGCAACTGGACGAACGTATGGGATTCTTCCGCCGTAGATGCGCAAAGCGGCATTCGCGGGTTTGCCCGTGCCCGCCGGAAAGACGGCTCGTTTTCCGCGACAAACCCGCGCGAGGGCTTCAACACGGATTTCTACGAAGCGAGCTCATGGGAGTACTCGCTTTTCGCGCCGCACGACATTCCGGGGCTTGTGGCACGATGCGGCGGCGAGGGGGCGTTCTGCGGCAGGGTCTCGTATGCGCTTGAAAACGGCCTCGTTGATTTCGGAAACGAACCCGGGTTTCACGTTCCGTGGCTTTTCGCCTTCGCAGGGCGCGGCGATCTCGTCTCGAAGTGGGCGCACAAGGTTGAGGCGCTTTTCAAGGGCGGCGAACTTCCGGGCGACAACGATTCCGGCGCGATGTGTGCGCTCTTCGTCTTTCTCAAGCTCGGGTTCTTCCCCGTGGCGGGGCAGGACATGTACATAATGCACGGCAGTGCGTACCCGAAGATCGAAATCGCGTTGCCCGGCGGAAAGGCGTTTGCCATAAGGTCGAAAGGCAAAGGCGACGTGGTAAAGTCCGTGACATTGAACGGTAAACCGCACGACCCTCTCTTCCTCCGCCACTCCGAGATTGTCTTCGGAGGGGAGTTGGTGTTTGAACTGTGCGATGGGCGTCAAGAAGGAACATGCGGATCGCGTGCGGAGATGCGACAGGCGAACTTTGGAATAGGCATTGGGAACACCACAAGGAGAACCGGCAGATGAACAAGTGCATGGTCGTATTCTGCATAAAGTCGGTGATTGCCGCAGCGGTGGTTGCGGCGTTTGCGGGGTGCATAGGGCCGGATACGGGAAGCGGCGTCGCCGCTTTCGACGCGGAGTCCGCGCCCTTGCGCGTCGCGGTGTTCGTCGGCGAGGGGGCGCGCAGCACCGGTGCGTTCAGCTGGATCGAGATCGCGACCATGGCCGAGAACGTCGTCGCGACGCCAGTTGACGGCGAGGCGGTGAGGCGCGGCGCACTTGACGCGGCGGACGTGCTCGTAATGCCGGGCGGCAGCGCTCACGTGGAGGCGAATGACCTTGGCGCGGAGGGGCGCGAGAAGGTAAAGGCGTTCATACGCGGGGGCGGCGGCTACATCGGCACGTGCGCCGGCTTCTACCTCGTGACGAAACCGACCGGCGGGCGGCGCAAGGACTATCTCGGCCTCATACCGTTCGTCGATACGAAAGACGGCGGCAACGGCCGGGCCGAGGTGATGTTCGAGTTCAACGGTCTTGCCGGGAAACTCGCCGGGATCAAGAAGGGCAGGAAGAAGATGTGCTACAGCCACGGCCCCGTCCCGGTTCGCTCGAAGGACGAAGTCGAGGGGACGAAAGCCGAGGTTGTCGCGACGTACGCCTGCGACTACAATCCGAAGTCCGTGCCGAGCCTTTCCAAGGCCGGACACCCCGCCGCAGTCGCGGCCGAGTGCGGCAAGGGGAGGATGTTCGTGTTCACCTGCCATCCCGAAAGCGACGTCGACGACCATGCATGCATCGAAGGCGCGTTCCGCTATGTGACGGGTCGCGAGGTCAGGTGGCGCCATCCGCAGAGGAAGCGCGGGCAGCTCGCGGTCGGCTTCGTGTGCGACAATTCCTTCGGCCCCGAGACGGCGCGTTTCGTGCAGCGGCTTTTGCGCGAAGGCGAGTTCGACATGGTTCCCGTGAACGCGACGAGCATAGGCGAGGGGGCGCTGCGCCATCTCGACGCCGTTCTCGTCCCGTCGTGCGCCGGCGAAGCCGACCTGAAGACGGGCATCTACGGCGACAATGCCGGGCGGGCGATGGCGTTTCTTGCACGTGGCGGGCGCATTGTAACGTGGGGCAACGCTGCGAAACCGGCGAAAGCGAGCGGCATCGACGGCATCGCGGTCGTTGCCGACGCCGACGCAGCCCTTGCGGACCTTCGCGCGTTCGCCGCGTCGGAAGTCCCCGCCCCCGCGCCGTTCCCCGCGAAGGTCGCAAAGCCCGCGAAGGTCGCAGTGTTCGCGGGCGACGGCTGCTCCATGGGCAACATCCCGCAGCTCCTTGAGATGTCGCCTGAATACGAGGTTGCAATCGTCGGGGCGGATGAAATCTCCGGCGGTGCGCTCGCGGGCTGCGACGCGCTCTACATGCCTGGCGGCTATTCCTCGGTCGTATACAATACGCTTGGCGAGGGAGGGCGCAGGGCAATCGTCGATTTCGTCCGCGGCGGCGGGCGCTACTACGGCGTGTGCGGCGGCGCGTTTCTCGTCTCGCAGACGCCAGTCGGAAAGGCGGCGAACGCCCCGGCGGGCACGCAGTTCCTTGGTCTTCTTCCGTTCAAGGACGACAAGCCCCACCACTACCGCGGGAAGGCGCCTGTGCGCATCCGCCTGACCGACGATGGCAGGGCGGTGTTTCCGAAGTCGAACGAGAAGCGCACCGTCTGGTATGCGGGAGGGCCTGCGTTCGTCGACGCGGACGAGGTCGACGACGCCGAGGTCGAGATCTTTGCGAGGTACGAAAGCCGCGTAATAAGCACGCTTGACCCGAAGCCGACGCCTGACATGAACGGCAAGGCGGCGATAGTGGGCGGGCGCGTCGGCAAGGGCATGGTGTATGCGCAGTGCCCGCATCCCGAGTCCCACGAGCGCAACTTCGACATGGTGCGCGATTCGTTTGCGTGGCTTGCCGGGGCGCGTCCGACGGGCGTCCTCCCCCACCGCGTCAGGGGTTCTCGCTCCGTCGTCGTGAAGATGGGCTACAGGGAGGGGATGGACGCCGCAGTAAGGTTCTTCATCAAGTCGTTCCTTCGCGACAGGCGCTTCGACTGCCGCGTCGTCAACGCGATGGACAACAACGAGCTTGCGCATGCCGATGTCGTCGTCCTCTGTCTCTTCGACAAGAACAGCTGGACGCCGGCGATGAGGGCGTTCGTCAAGGGTGGCGGAAAGGTCGTTGTTGTCGCGGAGACGGAAAAGAAGCGGAAAATCGCCGCGAAGTTCGACTGCGCTACAGTCGTCGATTCCTACGACAAGGTCGCTGAAATGACTGCGCATTAGTGATGCTGAACCCTTGGATATGGGCGAAATCTTCAGGTAAGAGAGTGCGTTTCATCCGCCGGAAGAGGCCGTAGCCAATGCAGAGTCCCGCTCACTGACCG
>JAZSLQ010000234.1:0-4196 GCA_045535455.1 Kiritimatiellia bacterium
CGAAATCCGCGGAAGGTCAAGTTCTTAAGCCTGGTTGACGGAGGTCGCCTGTATGGCGGTGGGTGGCGCGGGATGAAGTCGGATCGTAGCCATGTCGTACTGTGGGCCAAGGAGGTGAATACAAATTTTGCTTCCTAAGACCGCTTGGCCTCCGACTTCGAAATCCGCGGAAGGTCAAGTTCTTAAGCCTGGTTGACGGAGGTCGCCTGTATGGCGGTGGCTGGCGCGGGATGAGGTTTGGTGATATGTGCGCGAATTTTCTTGGCGTAATTGGAGAAGACGCCGGACTCATCGTTCATCCCCTGCACCATGCGTGGATGATGGATTTCGGAACGTTGGGAGACGAGCCGACTGTACGGCTATGTCAAGACTTCCGACCTTCCCAGTCGACGGTGTTCGTGACTGCGCGATGCCATGATGCGCTCGCATTTGAGCTTCAGCCGTATGATGACGAAAATGGCGATGGGGTAAAGAATTGGGTCGATGCGGGTATCCGCTATCGCAACGACTGGATTAGAAAAACTGCGCGGCTCGATAGCCGATTGCGGGACGGCCTGTGTGGAAAGCTGTGGTGGATTTCAAAGGAATCGCTCATGAAGAGTCTCCTGCGAATGCGCGAGGAAGTACCCGATGTGCCGATTCTGATGTGGGTGCTCCTGCCTGTTGGGGCGGACTGCCGACATATACCGGGCAGCCAGCTCGCACGCGAATGGCGGGAAGTGAAGGAGGCGCTTGAACCGCAGGGAATCTTCATCTCTCCGCACGACAATCTTGACGATGTCTCGCTTGCCAACGCGCTGGCGGATCCCGAACGCATTCACTGGACGGAGAAAATGCAGCTGCGGCATGCGTGGGCGAATACATTTCGCCAGGCGCTGTGGGACGCTGATTTCATAGACAATCAGATCGATACGCGCATCTGCAAGTGGTCCGCTAAGCCCGGCGATACATGGCACATCGATGTTTTTGCGCATCCCCCGTTTGAGGATTACAATCCGATCCATCCGTCAACCCGCGAGACGAATTTCCAAAACCGGAAACGCTTTCTCGGACGTTATCACGACACTCATGGCCTTGGTGTCACGAGCGAGTTCTTTCTCGAGGGTTATCACGAGGTTTGCGATTACGCCTGGTGGTCGATGTTCTGGGAGCCGATATCTGGAGACTCTGAACGCGTCCCTCTGTTGCCTGTGCTCTTCTTGGGACGTGCGTACATGGGCATCTTTGATCCGTCGTGCGAGAATTGGCCGAAACGCGAAAAGGGACATCCAACAGTTGGGGAATCGCTCGTCTGGGGGCTCAAGTTCCATACAGAGTGTGGCAAGGATCATAAAAAAGGCCTCGGATATCATGAAGAATGCCTATCCGATTTCAGGCGTATTTACGAGCAGAACGTACAATGGCGGAAAATTGCCGATAAGACCGTGAACAACATGCTTTTCCGCAATGGGACATGGTTGCCGATCTACGATGCCGCCAATTCGAGGCCACAACGGAAATAGGTTGGATAGGCTCTGCTTTAAATGGCGCGAGATCGCCATCGTTAACGGAAAGGTTAAAAGGGTCAGGTATGCCGAGCAAAACTCGGCTGAAATAGCAGAATGAAAGAAGCCTCGGGGACCCCGCGAAAGGATGGGGCGGTACGGCTAATGCTGTAGGTCGGGCGCAGACCTCGCCTTCGTGCATGGTGAGTTGATGGCGCAGGTCCGGGGCTGCGGATTTGGTATAATATAGGCACGATTGAAACACATGACGAGTGTCATGCGGGCTGATAGCCGCAACGAATAAAGACATGGACAAGGCAAACGCAAAGGCGAGGATCGCGGAACTGAGGGCCCTCATTGAGAAGGCCAACCATGACTATTACGACCTTCACCAGCCGACAGTAGGCGACCGCGACTACGACATGTGGGAGCAGGAGCTCCTGAAGCTCGAAGCGGATTTCCCTGAGTTTGCAGATGCTTCTTCGCCAGTTCAGAATGTCGCGGGCGGGCTTCTCGAGGGCTTTGCGAAAGTGAAGCACGATCCGCCGATGCAGTCTTTGGACAAGACCCACGCGAAAGATGAGCTTGCCGAGTTTGATGCGTTTGTCAGAAAAACTGTCGAGGGCTTTACATATCTCGTCGAGCCGAAGATTGACGGAATCTCTCTCTCGCTTCGCTACTCTGGCGGTCGGCTCGTCCGCGCCGCGACGCGCGGCAATGGCCTTGTTGGCGACGACATAACGGCAAACGTGAGCACGATAAAAACCGTACCCAAGGTGCTTCCGCCTGACGCGCCGCGCGAAATCGAAGTGCGCGGTGAAGCGTATATGACGCGCGAGGGCTTTGTCGAACTCAACGCTCGTCAGGAGGCCGCGGGGCTCGAGACTTTTGCGAATCCGAGGAACGCCTGCGCGGGCTCCTTGAAGCAGCTCGACTCGCGCGTCACCGCAGAGCGTCCGCTCGATGTCGTAATCTACAACGCTGGTGGCGTAGGTTGCGACGGCTTCGCCTCTCACAGCGAAATGGTCGCGGCGTTTGCGAAGTGGGGTTTCCCTGTCGCGCCGTGGTCGAAGTTCTGCAAGACGATAGACGAGGTGTTCGCTGCAATCGACGAACTTCAGACGCTTCGCCACACCTTCCGTTTCGAGATTGACGGCGCGGTCATCAAGATCGACGAGCGCAAGTTCTACGACATCCTCGGCGCGACTGCTCACGGCCCTCGCTGGGCGCGCGCATACAAGTACGCGCCCGAGCGCGCTGAAACGACCGTCGAGGCGATTACAGTCCAGGTTGGTAGAACTGGCATCCTTACGCCTGTTGCTGAACTGAAGCCAGTTCCGCTCGCCGGCTCTGTCATCTCCCGCGCCACTTTGCACAACGCCGACCAGATCGCGCGTCAGGACATTCGCATAGGCGACCGCGTCTGGCTCGTCAAGGCGGGCGATGTAATTCCCGCCATCGAATCTTCTATTCCAGAAAAGCGTACTGGTGCTGAAATCGTTTTCACGATGCCTACTGCTTGTCCCGTCTGTGGCGGTGCGGTTGCGCGTCTTGAAGGAGAGGTGGCGACGCGCTGCATGAATCCTGCGTGCCCCGCGCAGCTCTGCCGCCGGCTTGAACATTTTGCGAGCCGCAATGCGCTTGACTTGAATGCGCTCGGTGGCAAGATCGCGGACATCCTTGTCGAAAAGGGCGTTGTAAAGGATCCTCTCGATCTCTTTACGCTTGACTATTCGGAACTCGCGGGTCTTGACGTTGGCGAAAAGGACGCGCCTCGCAAATTCGGCAAGAACGCGCTCAACCTTAAGAACGCAGTTGTCGATGCGAAGGAACTGCCTTTGGAGAGATGGCTTTTTGCCGTCGGCATTCCCCAAGTTGGCGTCACGGTTGCGAAAGATATTGCGGCAGAGCACGAGAAGTTCAGCGACCTAACGGACAGCCCCGTTCTTAAGAACGTCATTGAGAACGATGCGAAGAAGGGCAAGGAGCGCAAGATTCTCGCCATCAAGGTCGAAGCGGCAAAGGCGGTTCTCTCATTTTTCGCGAGCGAATACGGAAGCGCGTTTCTCGATCGCATGCTTTCGCTTGGCATCGACCCTCGGCGCGGCGCACGTGCCGCGGTCGCGACGACAGGCCCGCTTGTAGGCGCCGGCTGCGTCCTTACTGGAACGCTGAGCCGTCCTCGCGGCGAATATGCCGCGCTAATCGAGAAGGCGGGAGGCATTGTTCAAAGCGCTGTCACGTCAAAGACGAAATACCTGATCGCCGGAGCGAATGTCGGCGCGACGAAGACAGAGAAGGCGCGTGCGCTCGGCACCGAGGTAATAGATGAAGCTCGGCTTCTCGAACTTCTTGGGTCAACTTCATCTGACAAGGCGGAGCAGTCTGTCGACGAAAAGCCGTCGTCCGCCGCTCCAGTTCAAGGAGATCTTTTTGGCTAATATAAACCATGTAGAACATGCAGAACATGAAGAAATCTACACGATCTACACGTTCTACACGGCTAAATAACTGACCAATGAATAAAATACTAACATTTCCCGGATTCATCGACGTTCATGTCCATTTCCGCGATCCTGGCATTCCAGAGGCGGAGACAACGGCATCTGGTCTTGAGGCGGCGCGGCGCGGCGGATTTGCCGCGGTCGTCACAATGCCCAATACGACTCCCGCCTGCGACTCGCCCGAAGCCATCGCCTATCAGCTCTCCCA
>JAZSLQ010000072.1:0-50977 GCA_045535455.1 Kiritimatiellia bacterium
AAGAAGGCCAGTCTTGTGATCAAGCAGCAGGCAAAAGGCCAGGTGACGGCGGCAGACGCCGAGGGCAAGTTTGCGATGAACTCCGTCGAAATCGACTCGGCCGGACAGCTTGATCTGTTTGGCCACACCCTCACCGTCAAGTCGGCGAAGATCAACGGCGTGAAGCTCGCGCCCGGCACATACGCTGCGGGCGATGCGGCGGTCTCGGGATTTGTCGTCGACTCGGAAACGGGCGGATCGCTTGTCGTGAACGGCGGGGGGCTAACGATTCTCGTGCGGTAAGCAAGGAGGTGGAGCGTCCCGCTCCGCCCGCCATCTTGGTGGCGGCTCCTCGCCCCGATGGACCCTTGAACTTTGAACTTAACGCCAACTGCCACAACGAAATCGCGCCAACTGCCACAACGAAATCGCGCCAACTGCCACAACGAAATCGCGCCAACCGTCACAACGAAATCGCGCCAACTGCCACAACGAAATCGCGCCAACTGTCACAACGCAGTTGACATGTTATTATTCAAACTGATATAATATATGCATGAAAAACTACAAGAATAGGGTTTTTGACAGCATTTTGCGCGACGCTTTATATGCTAAGGGGGCCGTTTTAATCGAGGGTGCAAAGTGGTGCGGCAAGACGACTACTGCGGAGCAGATAGCAAAGAGCGTAATATACCTAAACAATCCCAAGCTGCGCGACCAGTATTTCATGACGGCGCAGACGAATCCGCAGCGTCTGCTAGAAGGAGATAATCCGCGTCTGATTGACGAATGGCAGACGGCACCTGAACTTTGGGATACAATACGGTTTGATGTTGATCATTCAGATGCAGACGGCAAGTATATTCTTACAGGAAGTGCGGTGCCTCTTGACGATGAAGAGAAAAAGAAGATCCACCATTCTGGGACGGGGCGCTTTGCATGGGTGAAGATGCGGCCTATGTCATTGTTCGAAAGCCTGGAGTCTTCTGGGAGTGTTTCGTTTGCTGAGTTGTTTTCAGGCAAAAGGTCGCTTGGTGATGCGATGCCGCATACACTGGAGGAGGTGGCGTATCTGACATGCCGAGGCGGTTGGCCAAAGGCGACATGCAAGTCCGGAAGAGCGGCGCTTCGTCAGGCATTCGACTATGTTGACGCGATCATCAATACGGACATATCCAGAGTAGACGACGTTTTGCGTGATCCAGAGCTTGCGCTTCGGATAATGAAATCCCTTGCCAGGCTTCAGGGCACGCAGTCGGCTATCAGCGCTATAAAGGCCGATTTGTCTCCAAATGCAGTCGCTGGAGGTGTGCACGAGAACACCATCTACTCGTACATCGGGGCGCTGAAGAAGATATTTGTAGTCGAGGACATGCCGGCATGGTGTCCCAATCTCAGGTGCAAAACCCCGGTCCGCACCACCGATACGCGCTATTTCACCGACCCGTCCATCGCCACAGCCTCTCTGGGGCTGGGGCCTGGCGACCTGATGAACGACCTTAAGACATTTGGTCTGTTCTTCGAGACCATGGTTGCGCGAGATCTACGGACATACGCGGCCGCGAATGACGGAAAGGTCAGCCATTATCGAGACAAGAGGGGACTTGAGTGCGATGCCGTGATGCACCTTCGCAACGGCAGATATGGTCTCATAGAAGTCAAGATCGGCGGGTCTGCGCTTATAGCAGAAGGGCAGCGGAGGCTCCATGAACTCGCGAACGAGATTGACACCAAAAAGATGCCCGCTCCTTCTTTTATGATGATAGTCGTCGCAGAGGGGGATTATGCGTATGAGGACACTGATGGGACCCTCATCTGTCCCATAGGTTGCCTTAAGCCCTAAAGCTATCCTCATTTACATTCCCGTGCTAAGCGCGGGCTGCGGGCTTTCGACTTTTCAACCACACCTATACTTTCGTATATTCCCATCCCTCCCCGCTTTTGGTAGACTGTCGGCGAACGATGGTTCAGGTCATTGACGATATTTAACCGAAGTGGTAGGATATTGTCAGAAGCAACGTGATACACAAGGAGCGAAGGCAATGAAACACATTCATACCGAAGGTCCAGGTTCGATTCTTAAATCGCGTTTCGCGCGCGGCGTATTCCCGCTTGTAGCGGCTCTTCTCGCGTTTGCGCTCGCCGCGCCGTCTGCGCGCGCGGCCGCACCGGCGGACTTCGCGAAGAAGATGACGCTGACGCCGTCCGAAACGGCGTGCGCGAAGATCGGCGAGACGGCGTGGGCGGACTTCCCTGTCTTGGTGCGGCTTCCTGCCGAGGTGTCGTCTCAATTGCAGGCCGCAGATGGCACAGACCTTTACTTTGAGGATGAGAGCGAAGCCCCGCTTGTGTTCGAAGTCGAGTCTTTTGATTCGGCCGGCACGACGTTCGTCTGGGTCAAGGTGCCGTCACTTTCGTCCGCGACGAGGCTTACAGTCTATTTCGGAGGCTCCGCGAACGCCGACAACGACCCGACCGCCGTCTGGTCGCGCTACGTCGGCGTGTGGCACTTCCCCGGCTCGGCCGCCGGAACGACGACCGTCGCCGACGCGACCGGACACTCGCTCGACGGCACGACGACGGGCACGATTTCGACCTACGCCGGCCCGTTCGGCGGCGACACACTCCAATGCACAGAGAAAATCAACGCGCCGGACTACGATTCGCTGCTCTCCAACGTCGCGCAGTTCAGCGTCTCCGGCTGGTTCAAGGCGCCGAACCAGAGCAGCGCGTACTTCACGTACGTCTCGAAGAAGGCTGACCTGGCCTGGAACGCCGACAAGGGCTGGTATCTTGAAATGTCCCAAAGCAAGACCAAGGCGAACCTGGTCCTGACCGGCTCGAACAACTTCAACATTCCGGACGTTTCGGCGAACTGGAACTACTTCCACCTCGTTTCGGACGGTTCGACGGTGAAGGTCTACATGAACGGCTCCACGAGCGCATCCAAATCGGTATCCTACAAGGTCAAGGCGAGTTCCAAGGTTTTCCTGATCTGCGGCAAGGGCGGCTGTTCCGACGAATACCGCGTCCGCGCCGGCGCTGCGGGCGCGGCGGAGACCGCACTCGAATACGCGACGATGGCCGATGCGGCGTTCTTCGACGCCGGCGCGATCGAGACCGTGGATGCTACGGCGCAGGTCTTCGAGACGCCGACCGCCGTGCGCAACGCGAACGACAACACATACACGGTGACTGTGGTTCTTTCCGCCTACAATGGCGACGTTGGCGTGATCTATGACGGCGGCGCGGCGGCGATCACGAACATTATCCAGTCAAACGCGACGCCTGACACCTACACGGACACGCCGGCGAACCTGGAGGCGGACACGACCTACGCCTTCTCCGCCTACGGAAAGAACGCGAACGGCACCGAGGTCGTCGAGGATGGCGGCGTTTTCTACAACGGCGAGCTGACAGTCGAAAAAATCTCCGACGCGGCCGAAAACGGCCTCGTCCCCGGTGTCTTCCGCATCTCGCGCGCCGACACGACGCACGATCTCACGATCACCTATACGATCAATGGAACCGCCACGCCTGGACAGACCTACGCGGCGCTCTCCGGCACGGCGACAATTCCCGCAGGTTCTTCTTCGGTGGATGTCGAGGTAGTGCCGCTTATTGACGCTCAGACAACATCCGACACGACCGTGTCCGTCGCGCTCGCCGCTGGGCTCTACGGCATCGACGCGCAGGCCGGCTCCGCGGAGCTCACGGTCGCGAACCTCGTCGCGCCCGCCGGGTTCAACACGTGGGTTGCGGCTGCCGACGGGCTTGCATCCGTCGGCTCCAACTGGTCCGCCGGCCATGCGCCACTGGCATCCGAGAATGTCCTTTTCGACGGACGCTTCTCTTCGGCGAACTGCGAATGGGACGCTGATGCATCTGCAACAGTCGCCTCCTGGACGCAGACGAACGGCTACACGGGCACCGTCACCCTCAAGACGGTCTATCCCGGCAAGGGAGACTTCCAGTGCCTGACCGTCACCGGGCCGATGGCGGTCATGAGCGGCATCATCACCCACCCGCAGTCGCGGACGCAGAGCCAGAGTGCGACGGATTACCTGCAGGACCTCCTCGACAACGAGACCTACCGCGTCCGCATTGATGCGGGGTCGATCGTCGTCGGACCGGACGGCCGGATCGACGCCCTCAACAAGGGCTACTACCATTCCAACTCCGGCAGCCACACGTCGCCCGAGCCCTCTCACGGGGGGCGTCTCTCCGCTTCCGGTCAGGCCCCCTACGACGATGTCAAGGAGCCGATCCACATCGGCATGCCCTACAAGCGGGATAGCGGCACCTACTATATCGGCATCGGCGGCGGCGCAATCTATCTCACGTCGACCGGCGCCATCGTCGTGAACGGCTACATTGGAGCCGACACCGGGTCCGACACATGGAATCGCGACTACACGCTCCGCGGCGGCGCGGCGGCGGGAGCCGTCTATGTCCGAGGAGCCTCTGTCACCGGTGCCGGCACGATCTCTGCGAGCGCGCTGAAGACAGGTGACCAGAACAAACGCGGTGTCGGAGGTCGTGTTGCCGTCATTGCAACATCAACAACGCCTATTGACTACACGACACTCCAGCTCAAGGCAACGGTCTATCCGTTTAAGAGCGGAACCAGCCAGAGCTCGACATACGGCGGGTGCGGCACCGTCTTCGTCAAGGACGGCACGATGGCGAACGGCGTCCTCATCGTGCGGAATTTCGACCTGACCTTCGCCGAAGACGCTTCGGGACGCCGTACCGATGTCACGGCCGAAGGCGACTGGACCTTCGACCGGCTCGAGCTGGGAGGAGGAGTGCAGTTGTCCGTTCCCTGCGGAACGACCCTCACGCTCCCCGGCTGGGACTGCGTGACGGCCCCGGCCAACAGCACAGGCACCGGAACGCCGTCCGGGTTCATCTACCGAGGCGGAACGCTCGATTTCGGCTCCGCCGCCAGTGTCTCGCTTGCCGGCCACTGGTACTTCGCCCCGATTTCGAACTACGTCTTCAACGCTGACGTCTCGCTCGCGGACGGGGCGGCAATCGGTTTCGGCGGGAAATACACGCAAAAGCTCGCCAACAACGCCTATCCGGTTTCGGTTGATCGGATTCACTGCACGGTGGAGGGAGATCTGACTGTCCCGTCCGGCTGCTCGGTCAACGTCAACAAGGCCGGCGCCATGCAGGACAGCAACGGCACCCCGTCCGGCTATCCGCAGGAGGCGCACGGCGGTCGCCGATCGAACACGATGGCGACAATCGGCTCGGTGTTCCATCCCCGCACGCTTCCCCACGGCCAGTCGAACAGCTACGGGCACATCATCCCTGGCGGCGCGGTCGAGCTCTCGGTCTCCGGGACATTCACGCTCGGCGGCACTGTGACGTCGACAGGCTATGAGGGCGGCGACGGCATCGTCTCCCAGAGCGCCGGAGGCTCCATCGACATCTCCGCCGGGAGGCTCGTCGGCACCGGAACGATCACGGCCGGCGCCATCAAGAACGGCCAGCCCGGCGGGCGCATCGCGATCCGCCTGACGGCCGCAGGCGCGACGCTCGGCGACTTCGACGGAACGGTGAACTGCGCGACGATGGGCGCCGGCAGCGTCGGCTCATGCGGCTCGATATATGTCGAGACCGCAGCGGACGGCGATAGGCGCGGAACAATCATCCTTGACGACAACAACGTGACCTGCAAGACATACACGCCTATCTGCGCGACAGGCTATGAAGCTGATGATGTTGCAGACTTCAAGAAGGCCAGTCTTGTGATCAAGCAGCAGGCAAAAGGCCAGGTGACGGCGGCAGACGCCGAGGGCAAGTTTGCGATGAACTCCGTCGAAATCGACTCGACCGGGCAGCTCGATCTGTATGGCCACACCCTCACCGTCAAGTCCGCGACAGTCAACGGCGTGAAGCTCGCGCCCGGCACGTACACTGCGGGATCGGATGTTGAGATTGGCGAAGGAACGTTGGCCGACTATCTCGTCGACACGGCCGAAGGCGCAGGCGGTGAACTTGTCGTGAAGGGTGTTTCGTTTATGGTTATTGTGAGATAATTCGCAGGCAGGTAGCAGGGACGATGAAAAAGGCGATGACTGTATTGGCGGTGCTTTCGTGCGCGCTCGCGGCTGTCGCCGCAGATGCAAAAGACCCCAAGAAGGACCCGAGGCGGAACTACTCGTCCGAGGGCTGGAAGCTCGAATGGAGCGACGAGTTCGACGGGAAGGACACGGCGCCTGACGCCGCGAACTGGAAGCCCGAAATCGGCTTTCTCCGCAACCAGGAACCGCAGTACTACACCTCCAACCGCGTCGAGAACTGCTGCGTGAAGGATGGCGTCCTCACGATAACGGCGCGCAAGGAGAAGTGGCCGAATCCGCTCTACAAGGACCGTCATCTCGGCGGCTGGTATCGTCAGCGGGAGTTTGCGAAGTACACCTCGGCGGACCTCCAGTCGGTGCGGACGTTCCACTACGGACGCGTAGAGTTCCGCGCGCAGATGCCGAGCGGATGGGGCGCGTGGCCGGCGCTTTGGTTCCTCGGCGACAATCTTCGTCTGCCGAAGGACGACCCGAAGTACCTCAACTGGCCCGCGTGCGGCGAGATCGACCTCGTCGAGATCTGGGGGAACAACCCGACGCGCGTCGCGGCGTGTCTGCATTCCGCCGACCGCGGGCCCAATCCCGGCGAGAAGAACTACAGGTTCAACGAGCACCACAAGGTGACGGGCGGGGGAGAGATAAGGGCGAACAAGCCGGGGATGGAGCCGTGGAACGGATTCCACACATACACGCTCGACTGGTACGAGGACCGGATGTACATGTTCTACGACGGAAAGCTATACGCCGACATCAACCTCGCGCGGAGCGACTGGCCCGACGGGCAGAATCCGTTCCGCAAGCCCATGTTCATCATCATGAACCTCGCGCTCGGCGGCTACGGCAACAAGGTCGTGGACGAAGACACGAAGGACGAGAAGTCCGGCAAGGTCATCCCCGCCGCGAAGTTCCCGATGGAGATGAAGATCGACTGGGTCAGGTACTACCGCCGCTGACACAAAATGGGCGTTGGGCACTATATGGCTGGAAGCGAATAGTTCTGGTTGTTGGAGATTGGGCTTAGCGCATTGACGAAGTTTACCAAAATTGGTAGAATATCGCAAGAAACGATGCAATGCATCAAGGAGTGAAGGCAATGAAACACACTCATACCGAAGGTCTACGTTCGATTCTTAAATCGCGTTTCGCGAGCGGAGTGCTCCCGCTAATGGTGGCGCTGTTCGCGTGCGCGCTCGCCGCGCCGGAAGCGCGCGCGGAGGTTCTTGTCTACGAGGGCTTCAGCTCGGCCGACTACACGGCCACGTCCGACTACACAGCCTCGTCCCTCAACGGAAAGAAGTCCGACATCGACTCGATCGGTCTCGACACGGAGAATGGCTGGAATTCCGGAACGGGCGTCTTTGTTGCACAACCCAACGGACTCCAGCTTCCCGACATCTGGAAGGATGGAACTGTCCACGGAACAAAGGATTTGCGCGCTGTCCTCTACAACACCACGGCGACCAGTGCCACCCGCGACAACCGCGCCCAGCAGCGGAAGCTTACCTGCACGTGGCCGACGTCCGGCTCCATCTACTTTCGCTTCCTGATGCAGGTCCCCAAGGCCGCTCTCAGCACGTCCTATCTCGGCAACTGGAACTACTGGATTGCCGGTCTCGGCACCGAGGCGATCGAGAAGCCGACGACAGGCAACGAGTGCAATGTCGTGAACGGAATCTACATGGGCGTCCGCAACCGCAACGGGACGCTGGAGGTTGCCGCCTATGTCAAGAACCCCGCGGACGGCGCGACCTTCACGAAACCTCTCTTCACCATCGACACGTCGAAGACACTTCGATGCGCCTGCATCGCGAAAATCGACATAGGCGAAAACGGCAACGACACCCTCTCGTTCTACGCCGCTCCGACCAACACCCTGACAACCGACTTCGAGTGGACGGTCACGACGAACGGCATCTCGCTCGTCAGTGGCTCGGCGAAACCCTCGTACCTCCAAATGATCGGCCACTACAAGGTCAATAGTCAGTACATCACCTTCGACGAATTCATCGTCACGACCGACCAAGCCGAGGCTTACGCGCATATCGCCCCCAACGCGCCACACGTTACCGTCGGCACGACGTCGGTCGCCAACGTCACCACCGCCTCCGCCGACATCTCGGCGACAATCGGCATGCAAAACGTCGCCTCCGCGACGCCGTCGGTCGCCTGGGGCACGGCGGCGGATGCGCTTGTGAATAGCGCTACGCTTGATCCGATCTCAGAGGCGGGATCCGTGACCAAGTCGCTTACGGGGCTTGATCCGATGACGACGTACTACTACCAGTGGACGGTCACGGCCAGCGGCGCCGATCCCGCGACAAGCCAGGTTGCCTCGTTTAAGACGAAGGGCGAAGTCGTCTTCGGCGATGTGACGGCAGGCGGACTGCCGTCCGAGGGCGGCGTCTGGGCGTCCGTCGACGTCGAGGAGACCGGCATCGCCGCGACGACCATCACGTGTTATTGCGGCGAGACGGCCGAGTCGATGACGGAACTCGAAACGTGGTCGAACGTTCAGACCGGCGATACGCTTGTCGCCACCAATACGGCCGCCGTCTGGGGAACGACCTATCTCTTCAAGTTCGTCTCCTCGTTCGAGTACAACAACGAGATCTACACGACCGAGACGCCAGCCGGCAACGTTAAGCCCGTTGCGCTCGACTTCCTCAAGACTACGGCGTCCGGCGACTGGATGGATGGTGCGAACTGGTCACTGGGAATTCCCCCGAACGATGTAATTTCCGCGGCGATTTCCAACGTCACCACGATGGCATCGCTCTATCTCGAAGACAAGGATGCGGTTGTGAAGTCGCTCAGCATCAAAAACGGCAAGGCGACGGTCGATCTGCGCGGCAACGCGTCGATGACGATTGGTTCTATTACTTATGGCGACAAGAATATCATGAATTGTGACAATGGCGTCCTCGTGACAACAGGTGGCGTCGTAACGGTGAACGGCAATGTAGCTCCGGAATGGACTGCCCGCACGAGTCAGAACAAGCTCGAGTTTTGCGGCACGACGGCGACCATTAATGGCTCTATTTCGACCGCAACGGGGAACGATTCCGGCGGGAACAACAGCGTCAATGTCAAATTGGGGTCTGTGCTCACGATCACCAACGGGCTTACAGTCTCCTACACCGGTACGATGATAGTTGATGCGTCGATCGTCACCAACAGGGCCAATCTGACTGTTGGCAACAATGCCAAGCAGGGTACGCTGACGATCAGGAACGGCGCATGCTTCCGCCAGCACTGGGCAAGTTCGACGGGCGTGGGCGGCAAAGGTGAGGGCACGCTGAATGTCCTGAATGGCTCGACCTTCGATGCTTCCGGCGCGGCGTTCTATCTCGGTTGCGATGGCGACAATAGCTCGACTGCCGGCACGCTTATCGTCTCCAACTCGACCTTCAAGGCGGCGGGATTCATTTCTCCGCGGCACACGCAGTTCAAGGGTTTGTACAAGATCGACGTTTTCGGCGAGAATGCCTCATTTAACGTGACAGGCAACGCCATTCTGGGATGCGTAAATATGACGGCCTCGTCATACGGTACGTCTGGGTCGACACGTATGAACGTCGACGGTGGCTCTGTGACTGTTGGCGGAACGCTTAATGTCGGCGGCGGAGAATTTGACCGCCGAAATGACTACCTCACCATCTCCGGTGCGACGGCGTCTATGAAGCTCGGCACACTCAACTGCCTCACGAACGCGGTCGTGAAGTTCGTCGTTCCGGAAAAAGGTTTTGAGAATGCGAACATCATTTCCGCGACGAACAGGATCCAGCTTGCCGAGGGCATGCCGCCGATCACGGTTGACGCTACGGAGTGCAAGAATTGTGTGTGGGTGTCTCTGCTTGCGGCAGAGAAGGGCATAACAAACCTTACCGAGGAGAACCTTGCGAGTCGTGTTGTGCTTGCCGAGAAAGACGGCCACTTGACGAAAGGTGATCGCCCATACGAATTCAAGCTTGTAACGGACTCATCTGGCGAGTCGCCTATAGTCACGGCCCTCAAGTTCCGCGTCGGGAGCATGGGCCTTGCGATTCTAATCCGATAGCCAACAGTTCCTTGTTGTTCATCAGGTAAGCGAATCCTTGCGAGGCGATTCCCGCCGCCAAGTTCCGATGGAAATGAAGATCTACTGGATACGCTACTACCGCCGCTGATGAAGAAGATACTTTACCTTCACGGCTTTGCGTCGTCGGGTGCGAGCGGGACTGTCGAGCTGCTTCGGAAGTGGTTCTGGGAGCGGTCGGAACCGGCGCATCGGGCAGTCGTGGTTGCGCCGGACATTCCGCTTGATCCGCTTGTCGCCGAGAAGACGCTCGAGGCGCTTGCCTACGACGAGATGCCCGATCTCGTCATCGGCACCTCGATGGGCGGGATGTACGCACAGATGCTCCACGGCTTTACGCGCATCTGCGTGAACCCGGCCTTCTGGATATCAAGGAAGTACGACATCCTCTACGTCGGCAAGCACAAGTGGCTAAACAAGCGCAAGGACGGCGAAACCGAGTTCCATGTTACGAAAGAGACGGTTGCCCATTTCCAGGAGCTTGAGTCGCGCCAGTTCGACGGCATCGACGATGACGACCGCATGCTTTGCCACGGGCTCTTCGGCGACGCCGACACGCTCGTGGGTCCAGAGTCGAGAGCGGCCTTCGAGCAGCACTACCCAGGCATGTCTCAGACCTTCCCCGGCGGACACCAGCTGAATTCGGAAGTTCTCGCAAACACTCTCATACCCTGCATCCGCTCTCTGAACGTGATTTGAGTCTCTGTATGTAGTTGTGAAGTATGTAATTAACTTGTAAAATCAGGGAGATAATTACATGTCATGGCGCAATCTTGCCGTGAGGGTTGTAATTATCACGGAAAAATGTTATGATATGTGCGGCAAGTAAAGGAGGATTATGACATGATCGGTAGAAAGGAAGAACTTAAGTCCTTGGACTGGGATATGTCACGTCCAGAGTCGCAGCTAGTAGTTGTCTACGGAAGGCGCCGCATCGGCAAGACATATTTGATACGGGAGAAATTTGCGGATCAGTTCGCATTCTACCACACTGGACTTAGGGATGGTTCACTACGGGACCAGTTGAATGCATTTCATGCGTCGCTGGTGCAGTATGGGTATTTGAAATGCCCTAGGCTGACAAGCTGGATTGATGCCTTTACGCGGCTTTCCGAATTGATAGCTGCTGCTCCAGCTGGAAGGAAGGTGATTTTCATTGACGAGATGCCGTGGATGGACACTCCACGATCGAAGATGGTCTCTTCATTCGAGTATTTTTGGAACAACCAGGTCCTGTCAAGAAAGGAGAAGGACGTTTTCATGGTTGTTTGCGGATCGGCGACTTCTTGGATTGTCGAGAACATTGTGCACAACAAGGGCGGACTGCATGATCGTCTTACGGACCGGATCTGGCTACGTCCCTTCACGCTTAGGGAATGCTCTGAATATGCTGCGTATCTTGGTGTCTCGCTCAGTCGTCACGAGCTTTGCCAGGCATATATGATTTTTGGCGGCGTACCGTATTACTGGAGCCTTCTTCGAGGTGATCGTAGTTTTGCTCAGAACGTGGATGCGCTGTGCTTTTCCGAACATGGCAAGCTGCGCGATGAATTCGATTATCTCTATTCATCTCTTTTCCATGACGCCGGTGCGCACCTGAAGATAGTTACTGCGCTTGCCGCATGCAAGTCTGGGATCACTCGCGACGAATTGGTCGCAAAGACTGGAATCACCAACGGAGGAACCCTTAAAAAAGCACTTGAAGAACTGGTCCGCTGCGACTTCGTGCGGCAGTTCAACGCATGGCACAAGAAGAATCGCGATGCCTTTTTCCAGTTGACCGACAATTTCACCCTGTTCCACTTTTCCTTTATAAAGGGTCCTGTGCACGATTCAAACTTCTGGATGAATTCAGTCGGCGGGCCACGGCTTGCGAATTGGGAGGGGCAGTCGTTCGAGCGGGTATGCCTCCTCCACATTGACCAGATCAAGAAGGCCCTGGGGATTTCCGGCATCGGTTGCGAAGTATATTCCTGGCGGAGCCGAGCCGAATCAAAGGCAGGGAGAGGCGCGCAAATTGATCTGGTGATTGAACGTCAGGATGGCAACGTGAACCTTTGCGAAATGAAGTTCTATCGGACGCCCTACGAAATCACAGCCGAGGAAGAGGCGAAACTGCTCAACCGCCGCGAGGCGTTTCGCGCCGACACTGGGACTTCTGCAAACTGCCGCATCACAATAATCGCATCCGAAGGGGTCAAGCAGGGTGCACATTCAGGCGTCGCACAAAACACGCTGACGTTGGACGACCTTTTGTCTTAGTTGTTTGTTCTCATGATTCCCGCCGCCAAGTTCCCGATGGAAATGAAGATCGACTGGATACGCTACTACCGCCGCTGAAATTGTCGCAGAACGTGATTTGAACCTCCGTGTGAATTCCGCCGCTTGAATATGGTAAAATATCCACAAATGAAGTTCGGTGCGGCGATTCTTGCATTGGCTTTCCCCGTGTCCACCGCTTTCGCGGTGGCGCTGACCGATCCGCTTGAAGTCGAGCCGAAATACGCCAACAGCCGTTACGCGAGGCCGATCGTGTTTGCCTCGGGAGACTCCGAAGCCGAGGATGGCGCGGTACATTCCATGTCCGCGAAGTTCGAAATGCACAACCGCCCCGGCACGAGGTACGGCATCGACTTCGCCGGCGCCGGCGGTTCGTTCGAGGTAGTGCTGAACGACAAGAGCGTCTGTACCTTGTCGTCCCCGCCCTACATTTGCGACATCACGCCGTTCATGCGCGTTGGCGAGAACGAGCTTGTTGTCGAAACGGTCGACGAGGATTCCTTCCTTCCTACGGCGGGTGACCTTGTGGAGCTCAAGGTCAAGCCGCGGCCGACGACCATCGCGGAGATCATGTCGATCGACCGCGTCGCAATACGCTACAAGCCGCCCTGCGTCGTGACCGGCGTCGTTGCGTTTGCGCACGCATTCATCAACGACACGGCAGTCCTTGTGGATGAACGCGATCCCAACGGAATTGGAATGTACATGTCTGGTGCGATGCCCGAAGTGCCGAAGTCCGTGCGCGTCGGCTACGATCGGCTGCGCGTCGGGGACATTGTCGAAGTGATCGGCTACGTAGACCCCCTCATCGTGCGACAGGGAGTAACTGCCGCGCGCATCACGAAGATCGGCCAGGCGGAACTGCCGTCGCCTCCGCTGACGCGGCTTCGCGATGTAGTCGATGGTAAGAAGTCCAATACCCGTGTGCGGTTTGAGGGAATCGTCGGCGAGCTCAAGATGATTGCGGCGTTCGAACACAAGATGCCGGAGCTTGTCCTCGAGACGGACGAGGGGCCCCTGCGCGTCCACGGCCTTAGCGAAGAGGCCATTCAACAATTTGCAGGCGAGATGGTGTACATCGATGGCGTGATGATGCCGTATGTCAGCTCGTCGGGAATCGAGCTCGCCCCGGTGTTGGAGGCCGTTGGCGACGAGTCGATCCATCCGCTTCCCAAGTGGAACAAGTGGGTCGCGGGGGCAACGGCATTCCTCCGCACGGCCGCAATAGTCGCGTCCATCCCTCTTCTTGTCGCGTTCTTCTGGCTCCTTCTTGAGCGCCGTCGCAAGCGCATTAGGGACCTCGCGGTCGCAGACGAGCGCCGCCGCATCGCCGCGGAACTTCACGACAGCATTTCGCAGTATATCGCGGGAACCCAGCTTCTCCTGCGCAACGTCGTCGCCGTCGAGTCGTCGTTGCCGCCCGAGCAGAAGGAGGCGCTTACGGCCGCCTGCGAGATGCTCGACCTTTCGCGCATCGAAGTCAGCAACGCGATCCACAATCTCCGCAACGACGAAATACTGACGATGCGCCTCGACGAGATACTCGCTCTCTACGCCCGCCGCATCTCCGCGTCGCGCGCAGTCGCAATGGAGCAACGCCTCGAGCCGCTTTCGGGCGGCATCGCGACGGAGGTGAAGGGAGACGTAATGGCGGTAGTGCAGGAGGCCGTAACGAACGCCGTCCGCCACGGCAAGGCGGCGAAAGTGCGTATCGCCTGCGGGAAGGGCGCGAACGGCGGCTTTCGCGTGTCGATCGAGAACGACGGCCGTGCCTTCGACCCTGCGGCGAGCGCCGGCGGTCCCGGGCATTTCGGACTCGAGGGAATGCGCGAGCGCGGGGCGCGAAGCGGTTTTTCCGTGTCGTTCAACGATGACGGTGAATGGCGTTCTGTAATCTTGGAGGAGCGGAAATGAAGCGCATACGTGTCGCGGTGATAGACGACCACTCGGTCGTGAGAATGGGCCTCAAGTTCACGGTAAGGCTCTTCAAGGACCTTGACTTCGTCGGCGAACACGACAGCGGCGCAGGTGCCGCGGATTTCGTCGCGCGCGTAAAGCCCGATGTCACGCTTCTCGACATCAGGATGCCTGGAACCGATGGAATCGCGGCGCTCGAGGAGATTCTCGCGGCAAACCCAAAAGCAAAGGTGGTGATGCTCACGACGAGTGGAACTGACGAGGACATCTACCGCTCGCTCGAGCTCGGTGCGAAGGGGTATGTCCTCAAGACTGAGGCGGCCGACGACATCGTCGCCGCGATTCGCGCTGTTGCGGCTGGCGAGCGATACATTCCTGAGCCCGTGCGCGTCATCTACGAGCGTCGCGCGGCCTCGCCGACCTTTTCCGACAAGGAGATAGAGACTCTTCGCCTCGTGTCTGAGGGGAGGACAAACCGCGAGATCGCCGAGGCGCTCGAGGTGAGCGAAATAACGGTGAAGGTTCGCCTTTCCAGCGTCTTCGCCAAGCTTGGCGCACGCGACCGCGTAGATGCGGTGAATCGCGCCGTGGAGCGCGGCCTTATCCCGCCCCGCGCATAATTATAGAGGCGGTGGCCGAAGGCTCTATCTATACCATTGTATATTCCCTTGATGTGCGGCGTTTGGTAAAATGCGGCCATGAAAACTCAACATCTCGTTTACATTGCTGCTGTTTCGCTTGTTGCGGCCGCGCAGATCGCGTTTGCGGACACGCCCGCGAACATCGTCGTCGAGGGCCGCGGACTCCCGCAAGTGCAGGGCGTTGTCCGCGACAACTCGAAAGTGGAGTGGGGATTCGTGAACTTCGTCGCTTTCGGTCCCAACTGGGCGTACACCGCGCAGGACTACGCTGCGAAGGAGCACAAGAAGGAGCCGATAGACGATCCCGCGCTCGGAAGGGGTCTTCTCTTCACTGCGAAGATATGGGCCGGATCGCGCGGGCTCTCGATACGCGAGGAGTTCTACGACGTCTCGAAGCCGGGCGAGGCAAAGGCGCGTGCCCGCTGGAAGATCGCTTCGCTTGACGGCAAGCCGATGGCGCTTGAACGCGCCTACGTTCGCTTCCCTCTGCCGATTGCCGACTTCGCAGGCGGCACCATCTCTGGTAAGCCGATTCCCGCCGAGTACGGCCAGGAATGGATAGGTGTCGGCGACAAGGGCGCGATAAAGGTCGTGTCGAAAGGAGGGGTCAAAACGCTCGGACTCTCCGTCGCGAAAGGCAATCCCGTCCTGTGGGACGGCCGCAAGGACAAGTTGGATCGCTTCGAGCTGCGCGTCGATTTCCCGGACGCCAAGTCCGCGACGAGCTCGACGATCGAGTTCGAGTTCTACGGCGCGTTTGCCGACTCGCTGAAGAAGTCCGCCGGCAAGGTGAAGCTCGACATCCCGCCGCCGCCCGCGAAGATGGCGGCGAACGACGACTGGTGCGTCTTCCCGTTCCAGAACGACATCAAGAAGGGTTCGATTCTCGACTTCTCCGATATGGTTTCTGCCGACGCCCCGGCCGGCAAGTACGGTTTCGCCAAGGTGACTAAGGATGGCCATTTCGTTTTCGACAAGCGTCCCAACAAGCCCGTCCGCTTCGTCGGCGGCAATCTCTGCTTCGACGCGAACTTCCTCTCGAAGGAGCAGTGCAAGCGGGTCGTCGAGGATTTCGTCCGCCGCGGCTGGAACACGGTGCGCTTCCACCACATCGACGTGACGATAACGAAGGACGAGTGGAACAACCTCTGGGACCGCAAGACCTATCCCGAGATATCCCCTGCGCGGCTCGACCAGCTTGACTACTTGCTCGCGGAGTGCAAGAAGGCGGGCATCTACGCGACATTCGACCTCTACGCGATGGGCGGCCTCGGCAGCTGCGAGGGCTTCGACAAGCCGCTTAACTCGAACACGGTCAAGGCCATCGTGCCGATCCACAAGCCAGCCGAGGACCAGTGGTTCCGCCGCGCGATGGAGATCTTCGACCACGTCAACCCCTACACCGGCATGAAGTGGAAGGACGACCCCGCGGTGCTCTTCGTCACGCTGATGAACGAAGACTCGATAGCGACGGTCTGGTGGGGCGCGGCCGACATGTACGTCAAGAAGTACAACGAGTGGGCGAAGGGGAAGGGCTATCCCGAGTACCCCGCCAAGGACATCGGCAAGAAGAAGGAGTTCGCGGAGTTCCTCTACAAGGTCAAGGCCGAGGCGAACGTCCGCATGGCCAAGCGCCTCAAGGACGCCGGCGTCCGTGCTCTAATCTCGGGCGGCAACTGGTGGGACAACACGGCGCAGGCCTACGAGCGCGAGACGCTTGAGGTAGTTGACAACCACGGCTACGGCGACCACCCGCAGCCCAGCTACCAGAAGCTGCCTTTCCACGTCAACCAGTCGTCTGACATCAAGAGCGGCAACCCGACGTACAACGAGCCGATGATGAAGGCGCCGACGCGCATTCTCGGAAAGCCCTTCACGATAACGGAGTACAACTACTGCCCGCCGAACAAGTTCCGCGGCGACGGCGGTCTCATGATGGGCGCCTACGCAGCGCTTCAGGACTGGGACGCGCTCTACCGCTTTGCCTGGAGCCATTCGCGAGATGGAATGTTCGGGGAGCATGCGGTGAGGGGTTTCGACATCTGCCGCGACCCCATCGGGCAGCTCACGGAGCGTCAGGTCGTGCTGATGTTCGGTCGCGGCGACGTCGCGCCCGCTAAGGAGATCTACGGCTACGGCGTCACGAAGGGCGAGGCGTTCGGGCGCGGTCTTGGTGACATGTGGGCGAACGGGCTCTTCCCGCATCCGTTCACGCAGCTTGGCTATACTTCCCGCATCGGCTCCTACACGGCAGACAACGGCGAAAGCCCGAAGCTTGCCTGTGCGAAAACCTGGACCGCCGCGACGAAGAACGCCATTCCGAAGTTCACGGGCGAGACTGTCTCGGACACGAAGGAGATTCGCATCAACACGAAACTTGGCGACCTCTCGGTCAATTCGCCGCGCACGGCCGCGGTCTGCTCGATCGACAAGCACGACCTCTCGGCGGGGCCGCTCGCCGTTTCTGGCGCGACGACGTTCTGCAGCGTCTCGGCTTCGTCGATGGATGGCGCCGAACTTGCGAAGTCGCGTCGCGTCTTGGTTCTTCACATCACCGATGTCGTGAACACCGACATGTCCTTTACGAACGACAAGCGGACCGACACAAAGGCGTGGGGCAAGCTTCCGTATCTCGCAAAGACGGGTTCCGCGAAGGTCTCGCTCAAGAACGCGAACGCGGGGCTTTCGCTCTACGCGCTCGCCTCTGACGGCACTCGCCTGAGGAAAGTCCCTGCCAAATACGCCAACGGCGCGTATGGCTTCACGGTTAGCGTCGCGGCGGGCGAGGGCAAGGACGCTCCGACGATGATGTACGAACTCGCGAAGTAGGCAGGGATTAGGAGTTGGAGAATGGAATTGATATCTTTTTTATCAGAATTTCTAACGCAGAGACGCAGAGACGCAGAGTACGCAGAGAGGTTTTTGTTGGAGAGCGGTGGAGATTTTAGTTTGGGTTAGGGGGTAGGCCTTTGGGGCCGGGAATTTGGTATAATATGCACTCCAAGGAAAGAGGACCAAATGAAGAAAGCACTAATTACCGGCATTACGGGGCAGGACGGCAGCTATCTCACGGAGCTGTTGCTTGAAAAGGGCTATGAAGTCCACGGCATAATCCGCCGCGCGTCGACGTTCAACACTGAGAGGATAGACCACCTCTACCAAGACCCGCATATTAACGGCGTTAAGCTCTTCCTCCACTACGGCGACCTCGCGGACAGCGCGAACCTCGTCAAGCTCGTCTACGAGATCCAGCCAGATGAAATCTATAACCTCGCGGCGCAAAGCCATGTGCGCGTCTCGTTCGATTCGCCCGAGTTTACTGGCGACGTCGATGCGCTCGGCGCGATGCGTCTTCTCGAGGCGATCCACTTGACGGGCCGCGACAAACTCACCAAGTTCTACCAGGCGTCGACCTCGGAGCTCTTCGGCCTCGTGCAGGAGGTCCCGCAGAAGGAAACTACGCCGTTCTACCCGCGTTCGCCCTACGCCGTCGCGAAGCTCTACGCCTACTGGGCCGTCCGCAACTACCGCGAGGCGTACGGCATCTTTGCCTCGAACGGAATACTCTTCAACCACGAGTCTCCCCGCCGCGGCGAGACGTTCGTGACGCGCAAGATTACGCGCGCCGTCGGCCGCATCAAGATGGGGCTCCAGGACAAGCTCTACATGGGCAACATCAACTCGCTCCGCGACTGGGGCTTTGCAGGCGACTACGTCGAGGGCATGTGGCGCATTATGCAGCACGAGCGTCCCGATGAGTTCGTCCTTGCGACGGGCGAGATGCATACGGTAAAGGAATTCCTTCAGGAGGCGTTTGGGCTCGTCGGCCTTGACTGGGAGAAGTACGTCGAGTGCGACAAGAGGTATCTCCGTCCGACCGAGGTCGACCAGCTTCTCGGCGATGCGTCGAAGGCAAAGCGCGAGCTTGGCTGGGAGCCGAAGGTGAAGTTCAACGACCTCGTGAAGATGATGGTCGAGTCCGATCTTGAGCTCGCCCGCAAGGAAAGGGCGCTCAAGGATGCTTAAGACCGACAAGATATATGTCGCGGGACATCGCGGCATGGTTGGCTCGGCGTGTGTTCGTGCGCTGAAGGCGGCGGGTTTTGAGAATATCGTAACGCGCACCCATTCAGAGCTCGATCTCCTTGACCCGGCCGCGGTCCGCGCGTTCTACGAAGCGGAGAAGCCAGACGTCGCCATAATCGCGGCGGCTCGCGTCGGCGGCATCGGTGCGAACAGCGCGGCGAATTCGCAGTTCCTTTACGAGAACGAGCTTATCGCGCTAAACACGGTCTGGTCCGCAGCCGAGACCGGCGTTAAGCGGCTTCTTTTCCTCGGCTCGACGTGCATCTACCCGCGCATGGCGCCGCAGCCGATCCCAGAGTCGGCGCTTCTCACTTCGGAGCTTGAGAAGACGAACGAGGGCTATGCGCTTGCGAAGATCTCGGGGCTCAAGCTCTGCGAGTTCCTGCGGCGCGAAAGGGGACTCATATACCATTCGCTCATGCCGACGAACCTCTATGGGCCTGGCGACAACTACGACACGGAGCATGGCCACGTCCTGCCGACGATGATCCGCAAGTTCGAGACGGCTCGCATCGGCGGTAGCCAGAAGGTTACGCTCTGGGGGTCGGGCTCGCCTCTCAGGGAATTCTTGCACGTGGACGATCTCGCTTCGGCGTGTCTCTTCCTTCTCGAGATGGAGAATCCGCCGGACCTCGTCAATGTCGGTTCGGGCCGCGAGGTGACGATACGCCAGCTCGCGGACATGGTGAAGGAGGCGACTGGTTCCCAGGCGTTCATCGAGTGGGATCGCACAAAGCCCGACGGCACCCCGAGGAAGCTTTGCGACACACAGCTCATTCGCAAGCTTGGCTGGTCGCCGAAGATCGACCTTGCCGCCGGCCTTCGCCGCACCGTCGACGAATACCGCGCCGAGGTCGCCTCAGGCCGCGTCCGCGTCTGATCGCGTCGTCGTCCGAAGACTCCTCCTCGTGGATACTCGGCGAATACGCCGTATCCACTCGCTCGGACCTTCGCTCCGCCGACGCGATTAGCGGCTGTCTTTTGCCCTATCCGTAAGGATCGCGTCAAATCCGCCGCGGGCTGCAATGCGGTAGATTCCCTTTCGGCCTATCTTCGTGTGGTCGATGATTAGATAGCGCTTGTCAGCGGCATCGAGTACTCTGCGCAGTATCTCTGCCTGCTGCTCGTGGTTTGTAGTAGCCGTCTTGTCGTCGAGCCCAAAAGCAGAGATAAACGCCTTCGTGACGTTGAAACGCGACAGGTGTTCAAGCGCCGCGGCGCCGAGGATTGAATTTAGCTGTGGATCAAAGTTGCCGCCAAGTCCAATCATCGACCAGTGCGGCGGGAACTTTCTGAAAAGATGCATCACTGGAATCGCGTTCGTGATTACGGTCAGGTGGTCGAACTTGCTTTGCACCAGCAATAGCGCAAGTTCGTAAACAGTCGTCGACGAGTCGAGGAACACGATGTCTCCCTCTTCCACGAGTGCGAGCGCTCGCCGCGCCGCGGCTATCTTCTCGGCGCGTCTCGCGACGACGCGTTCCTGGTAGTTTGCGGAAGTGGCGCGGGCGTTCGGTGCGTCGTTGTAGATTATGCCGCCACGGACGCGCTCTATGGCGTCGCGCTTTGCGAGAAGCTCTATGTCGCGGTGGATTGTTGCGGAACTTACGCCAAACTCTTCCATGAGCTCGGCAATCGAGCACGACTTGCGTTCCTTTGCGAAGTTGATTATTTTGCGTATGCGTAGGTTGTCCATGCGGGATAGTTTACCATATTTCTCATGTTTTCTCATCTCGGTTCAGGAAGCCGCTCGCCTCTCTCATGGCGTTTGTGGTATAATTGCCGTGATGAAAAATGCTGATTACATCGGTCTTGGCTTTTGCTCGAACGATCACCTCGCGGTGTTGCCATTCATCCCGATGGACACCAAGGTGAAGATGGTGTCACATGCGATCATGGGCGGAGGGCCTGCGGCGAACTCCACGGCGGGCGCGGCGACGCTCGGGATGAGCGCGGCGTTCGTCGGAACTGTCGGCGACGATGCGGACGGGCGGATGATCCTCGACGACTTCGCGCGTCAGGGCGTCGATACTTCGATGGTGAAGGTCAGGAAGGGCGCGACGAGCGCGATAGCGTATCTTTGGATAGAGGAGAAGACTGGGAATCGCTCCTGTGCGTGGACTCGCGAAGGGTTAGACGAGCTGACGGCCGACGAGATAGACGCCGAGAGAATCGCGAAGGCGAAGGTGTTGCATCTTGACGGCCACAACGCCGCCGGCGCGATTGCCGCGGCGAAGGTCGCGCGCGAGGCGGGTGTCACTGTCATGTACGACGCAGGCACCCACCGCGACGGCATGGAGGAGCTTTTGCCGCTTGCCGATCTTCTCATCTGTTCGGAGGAGTTCATATTGAAGCTTACGGGGAGGGACAGCAAGCGGACGACAACAAGCGACACCGAGGCTGCGGTGAGAGAGGTCTACGCGAAGTATCGCCCCAAGGTCTGCGGCGCGACGATGGGCGTGCGCGGGTCGATGTGCTTCGACGGAAAGGACTTCGTGAAGTGTCCGGCGTTCCATGTCGAGAAAGTCGTCGACACGACCGGATGCGGCGACCTCTTCCACACGGGGTTCGCCATTCGATGGCTCGAGACGCACGATCTTATGGAGTGCCAGCGCTTTGGCGCGGCGGTTTCAGCGATAAAGTGCCGCGGCCTCTCCGGCCGCCCGCCTTCCGCCCCGACGCGCGCCGAGGTCGAGGAATTTCTAAAAACACATAAAGAGATTTAACCGAACCGTGTAGAACATGTAGAACGTGTAGAGTTTTCTGCGTCTCTGCGCGAAAACAAAACTTCAAACATTAAACATCAAACATCAAACTTTAAACTTAACAAGGAACTCAGCAATGTTCAAGATTGGATACCTCCCGCTCAGCAAAGTAAACTGGACCAACGACACGCTCGAAGCCGCGCGTGCAAACGCGATCGAGTTTCTCAAGACGCTACCCGACGTCGAGGTAATTGCGCCCGACCACATGCTCGCCCTCGAAGGCGAGGCAATTGAGGTCTTAGACCAGTGGGAGAAGGATCGTCCCGACCTCATCGTCGCGCACTTCCTCACGTTCTCGCTTGGCGTCGTGCCGCCGATGTTCGCGCAGCGCCTCAAGGTGCCGATCCTCCTCTGGTCGCAGCCCGAGCCCGATCCGAAGGGCGGACGCCTCCAGAACAACTCGTTCTGCGCGGCGAACATGAACGCCCACCACATGTGGCGGCTCGGAATCCCGTACTTCTACGTGCACGCTCAGGCGGGGACGAAGGAGGCCGAGGAGAAGCTGATGAAGCAGATACGCGTCGCGCAGGCGATGAAGGCGCTCGGCAGGATGCGCATCGGCCTCATCGGCGGACGCGTCCCCGGCTTCTTCACGAGCTGCGTCGACGAGATGATGCTCCGCCGCACGCTTGGTCCCGAGGTCAAGATAATCACCGAGCACGAACTCTTCACCGTCGCGCAGAACCTTACGCCAGAAGAAGTTGCGAAGGGGATGGCCATCATCGACGAAGACCTCAAGACTGACGAGAAGGACGGCCCTCGCGGAAACCAGAAGGAGAAGTCCGCGCGGCTTATCGCGGCAGTGATGAAGATGAAGGACAAGTTCTTCGTCGACACGTTTGCGATGCGCTGCTGGCCCGAGGTGATCTTGAACGAGTTCTACGGAATCGCTGTCTGCTCTACGCTTGGCCACCTTACGAACCACGGCTACCTCACTGCGTGCGAAGGCGATGTGTACGGCGCGGTCATGATGCGCATCGGGCAGATAATCTCCGGCGAGCTTCCGTTCTTCTGCGACTTGATCATCTGCGAAGGCGACCACGGGACTGTCTGGCACTGCGGCGCGGCTCCTTGCGGGCTCGCCAAGCCCGGCTGCACGCCGGAGCTCCACTGCTCCGCGACCGTCGAAGGAGGCGGAGTGAAAGGATGCACGGGAGAGTTCCCGCTAAAGCCCGGACGCGTCACGCTGGCGCGCCTCGGCGAGACGCGCGACGGAAGGGGCTTCAGGATGCTCGTCTGCCCCGGCACGGGAATCGACACCGATCTTTTCGTGCGCGGCACTCCGCTCAACGTCAAGTTCGACGCGGGCTGCGAGGCGGTCCGCCGCGAGGTCATGGAGAACGGTTGGGAGCACCACTACGCGCTCATGTACGGCGACCGTGTTGACGAGCTCACCGCCTTCTGCCGCAACATGAATATTGAAATGCATTTGGTGAAGTAATGGGGAATGGGTAACGGGGAACCGGAAACGGGGAACGGGAAAAGGAGAAAGAAAATGAATTTGAAGATTGCACTGAAGCCCGCGCAGGGCTACAACAAGATATTTGACGTCGGCGAGTATGGAATGAAGCTCACGAAGTTCGGTCTTCTGAAGCTCGCGAAGGGCACTGTCTACGAAGGCGATACAGGCGAGACGGAAGTCGCGTTCGTACTCATGGGCGGCAACTTCGCCGCGAAGGGCGACGGCTGGGCCTTCGAAGTGACCGACGGACGCAAGTCGCCGTTTACCGGAAAGCCCCACTGCCTCTACCTCCCGCGCCGTACGAAGTACACGATCACGGCGCTTTCGGACGTCGAGCTTGCGTACAACGGTTCGCCCGCCACGCGCGACACCGCGAAGCCGACTCTCATTAGCCCTAAGGACACGCGCCACATCGCACTTGGCAAGGACAACTGGACGCGCACTTCGGAGATCATCCTCGACGAGAAGTTCGACTCCGAGCACTTCTACATCGGCGAGGGGATGATTCCGTCCGGCAACTGGTCGGGCTATCCGTCGCATCGCCACGACGTGAACAATCCGCCGAACGAGCTCGACATGGAGGAGACTTACTTCTACCTCTTCGATCCGCCGCAGGGCTTCGGGTTCCAGAGCGTCTACAAGCCGGACGGCTCGCTCAACGAAGCGTACCGCGTGCAGAGCTACGACACCGTCGCGATTGCCGAGGGCTACCATCCTCTCGTCGGCGCGCCGGGCTACCAGATGTACTATCTCTGGACGATGGCTGGTTCGCAGGGCCGCGGCCTCATCTCTTCGATGGATCCCGCGCACGCGTGGGTGAAGAACGGCTGAGTTGCTCCGGCGTCGTCAGCTAAGACTGCCCTTGCCAGTGCTGCTTGCGGTAGCGGGATGGAGTTGTCCCTACGATCCGCTTGAATGTTTTCACGAAATGCGCATGGTCGTAGAAGCCGGTCTCGGCCGCGATGTCGGTTAGGAGCTTGTCCGTCGTCTCCAACAGGGTGCGCGCGGCGTTGATGCGTGTCTGGACGATGTACTGCGCTGGTGAGGTTTCCGTCTGCCGCCTAAAGATGCGCGTGAACTGCGATTCCGAAAGGTTGGCGCGTTGGGCGAGATCGGCCACTGAGAGGTCTGCGGCGTAGTTCTCCGAGACGTATTCTATGGCGTCTTTGATGGCATCGTACCAGTTTGGCGCCGATTCCTTCGACCGGATGCGGTAGTGCGAGGTCACGAGCCCGATGACGGTTCCATTCCTGTCCTTCACGGGGAACACCGAGACGCGGTTGAGCGCGGTGGACATGTCGGCCACGTAGCCGTATACCTTGTCGATAAGCGGCTTTCCAGTGCGGAGAGTCGGTTCCTCTCGGTCGATATAGACATGCCAGAGGTGGCGAGGGTAGAGATGTTGTGCACGGTGCCCAATGACGGACGAGTCGTCCGTCAGGTTCATCAATTCCAGCGCGCGCCGGTTTTTGAAGTAGATGTAGCCCTGCGCGTCTTTGATGGTGACGCCTGTCTCGGGCAGCGTGTCGGCGAACTGCGCGAACGTGCGCAGGCTGTTGCCGACAGCGTTGAAGAACGCATTTCGGCGGCGCTTGGTTTCTTGCGGCGTGAGTGGAGGCAGGTCGTCACGTGTGAAGTTCGTCGTGTCAGTGTTTGCGAGGCGCTTTCTCATGTCGCGTATTGTACAATATCCGTATTGCAAAATGCAAGCACGAATGCGTGGATATTACACAAATCAGGCGGGGATTTACAAGAAACAGTGTGACTGACTATGATACTATATTTACACTAACTCAATAACCAGCCAGCTCAATAGCGAAAGTAAAGGTAGGAACTCATGACAGCGATACACACTCGAAGCAAAGTCGTTAGAGGGAAGTCAGGTGGCAAAAGACTTGCGCTTGCTGCCGTTGCGGCGGTGCTTGGCGTTTCTTTGGTGCATGGCGATGTTACGCTTTCGCCTGGCGAGACGCTCGACTGGGATGCAGCGGCCCCGGCGAGTAGCGAAAGCATTGCCGCGACAGGCGGCACGATTGTGTTCAATTCAGATGCCACCGTCCAGAACAACATCTCTCTCGGCGGCGAGGTGATGGTGACCGTCAACAACGGGGCGTCCGTGCGTTTCGCAAAGACGATTATCAAGACTGATCCGTCCGGGCGGCTGGTGTTGCCCTGCACCGTGCGCTTCGGCAGCGCTGATTCGTCCAAGTACGCGTTTCTCCCGGAAAATGCCATCGCCTTCGCGTCAGGCGCGAGCGGCGCAAAGTTGCAGCTGGCGGGATATGTGTCCCTGCTGGCCCTTCCCGAAAGATGGGGCAATCCGATTCCCTATGAATGCGACTCGGGAACCCAGCTTGCGTTCTACGGCGCCGACATGGTGACCGATGCGGCCTACGCCGTGCCGTCAGGCTGCATCGTTCGCATAACAAGCCCGACGAACTTCGCGGCGACGACCGTCATTACGGTTCCGTCGTCTTCGACGCTTCAGGACCGTCCGGCGACGTTTAATTCTAGCACATGTGCAGGCACGTCGATAAACGGCAACACGACGACGGTTTGCTCCAACGATGTCGTGCTTGCGGGCGGCACGCTCACAATCATGAACGCCGCCACCCACCACTTCTGGGGCGGTGTCTCCGGAACGGGCACGATTACCTTTTCAGCTGATGCGTGGCCCAGTAACGCCCGGAACGTCTATACATATTTCTACGGCGGTGTCGGCGGAATGGACGCGCAGAGCGTTCTGGCGATAAACCAGTATGGCGACGGAGGCTACTACGTCATGAACAACGGCTGCCGCCTTGCTTCCGACTTCGCCGGCACGGTCAAGATGCGATTCACCCAGTCTAAGAAAGAGATTGTGTCCTTCGGTTTCGCCGCTCCAGGCGGGTCGGGAAGCACAAACGAGAACTGGCGCGTTGGCGCGCTCGAAGGCGGCAGCCTGATAGACCCCTGCAATGGCGAAGGCGGCGCACGGCTCCAGTTCTCTGCGAAGCAGCACATCCGCGTCGGTACGCTTTCCGGAAAGCTCGCTGTCTACGCCTCCGCCACGGCCAACACCGACGACCTGACGGCCGATGTCGTCGCGGACGATACCGAAATCTATGTTAAAAACGGCATACGTCTGCATTTCGGGACGGTCGGCAAGGGCGTGAAGATCCGCTACATGGCCTCGCCCGTCAGTTCCAACGTGTTCGAAGTTGCCTCGGGGACAATCGAGGAGATATCGTTCCTCGCTGACCAGCGTGCGAAACCTGTCTATCTCCATGGCAGCGTCGGGCTGATAACCGGCCCCGGCAAGGTGATTGCCGCCGACGGCAGCCGCGTGGGCTTCGTGAGTGCCGAGTCCGAGGTCGTCGTGAACGCCGGCTCGGTCGAACTTGGCGACGGGGAGCTGTTCGGCTCCAAGCCCGCGCTGTGGTTCGACGCCTCCGATCTTTCAACCTACGCGCCGCTCTACAAGGAGGGCTACCAGGCGGGCTACCACAACCCTTCATATCTTCTCGGCGCGGACAAACCGGCCGCCGTCTACACGAACGATTATCCGCTCGTCGAGAAATGGTACGACAAGCGCCCGGAGCAGCGGCTCAACTTCTTCTGGAACAACCGCTGGCAGGATGCAGGCACGTTCTACCCGCAGTTCTACCCGTTCATCGTCCCAAATGGCTTGGGCGGAAAGTCGATTCTCTCTTTCGGCATCAACCGTTCGAGCGGGTTGAGCACTGAATGGAATCAAGCAGGAGTGCCAGGCAGTACAGGTGCCAGCGAACGGCGGCGGATGCACCTGATGCAGAGCGCGACCGAAGGTCATGCCGTCTATGTCCATACCTGCGTGATGGTCTTCGGTTCCGAACGCGGCGGCGGACGCTGCATCTTCGGCGGCTACAACGGATACACAAGCGGCGGCGCAGGGGTAGTTGCCGGGAACAACCCGCAGTGCAGCGACCACTTCCTGCGCACGGGCACGGGCTATGGCGTCGGCAACGGCATTTTCCAGGCGAAGGTCGAGAACTCCAAGGCCAACCTTTACGAGACCTGGGTCAACGGGACGTCCGTCGTCTGCACCAATACGCCGATGAGCGGTTCATGGGACGTGATATCCTTCAATACCGATAAGGCCGGAAGCGGCGGACGGGCCTTCCGCAACATCGGAAGTCCGCAGGATGTTGAAAATGCCGGCGGACAGGACTACGCCGAGTTCCTCGTCTACACAAACAAGCTCACTGATACGGAACGCATGATCGTCGAATCTTACCTTGCCCGCAAATGGGGACTGACTGGAAAGCAGGCGGCATCCGCCGGCACAATCACGGTCGGTGCGGGTGCCACCGTGACCGGCAGCCAGGCGAATGTCGCCGGAAGCGGGACATGGGCGCTCCGGGACTTTGAGGAAGTCACGCTGGACGGCTCGTTCACGGGAACGATAGGCGGCGCGGGCAGGGTGACGGCGGCGACGGTTGCGCAAGCGGCGTCGCTAGCCCCTGCGTTCTCCGGCACGCTGACCGTGGCTGGCGGCGATCTGTCGTTTACGTACTCGAACGGCGCGTTCTCACCGGCGCTCGTGGCCGAGAACGCCGACTTGTCCTTCCCCGCTTCCGTGACGGTGACGATTTCCACTGGCGGCGTGAAACTGCCTCCATGTGACTACACGCTCGTGCAGGGCAAGACGCTGACGGGGCTCACGGATTTGACGCTCGTCCACGACATTGGCAAAGGAAGAGATGCCAAGCTCGTGCGCACGGAGACATCGCTTGTCCTCCGCGTCACGTCGAGCGGTATGATTGTCTTCATTCGGTAGGTGCAAGGATCACGTTGCATGTTCACGGCTAAGCACATAGGTCTTTTGGCGGTCGGAGCCGTGTCGTTGACGGCCCAGGCGGTAGTTGACGAGAGCGCATTCCCGTCCAATGCCGTCCGGCCTTTCGTCGACAGGTACGGACAGTTCGCCCACGACGACTGGCCAGGCAAGGTTCACGGTGACGAAGAGATGGCGTCGGCGCGCGAGGCAGAGGAGGCGTGGCTCAAGGGTCATTCCTGCCCGATACCCGATGCCGACGAGTACGGTGGCTGGTCCGGCGGACCTCAGCTCAAGGCAACGGGGTTCTTCAGAACCGAGAAGGTGGACGGCAAGTGGTGGCTCGTGGATCCCAAGGGGCGGCTCTTCTTCTCGCACGGCGTGGATTGCGTAAGCGTCGAGGCGGTGACGGGCGTAGGGTTTCGCGAGGACTGCTTTTCGTGGATCCCCACGAAGGATGACAAGCAGTTCGGGAAGTTCGTGGGGGAGTCGAACTGGCCGGGGATACGCGGGTTCTACAGCGACAAGTCGCGTCTTCCGTACGCCACTTTCGATTTCGCGAAGGCGAACGCGAAGCGGAAGTACGGCGCCAACTGGTATCGCCTGTGCGCCGACCGGGCGCACGACAGGATTCGCGCCTGGGGTCTCAACACGATAGGCAATTGGAGCGATCTAGGGATATACGGTCTTCGCAGGACGCCCTACACCGTCCAGATGAGCACGGCGGGAACGCCGCGTCTTGCAGGGTCGTCAGGTTGGTGGGGGGCGCTGCCCGATCCGTTCAATCCCGAGTTTGAAGCGACTCTCCGCAAGCGTGCGAAAGGGCTTGCCAAGACAATGCGGGACGATCCGTGGTGCTTGGGGGTGTTCGTCGACAACGAGCTTTCGTGGACTGACGAGCCGCGCATGAAAGACGTGGCGGAGGGATATTTCAGCACCGTGCGAAGAGTGCTTCGCGAGGAGTTGCCCAACCACCTCTACCTTGGCTGTCGAATCGGCTGGGGCGGCGATTCCGTCTATGTGGCGTGCGCGCGGCACTGCGACGTGGTCAGCATAAACTACTACGGGCGCACACCGAAGGGCAGCCTCCCGCTTGGAGCCGCAGACAAACCCATGCTTATCGGGGAGTTCCACTTTGGTGCGCTCGATCGCGGACTGTTTCGTGCCGGACTCGTCGTCTCGCGCGACCAGAAAGAGCGCGCCGAAAGCTACCGTACGTTCGTCAACGACTGCCTCGACCAGCCGCGTTTCGTCGGGGTGCACTGGTTCCAGTGGCGCGACCAGCCGCTGACGGGGCGTCCGCTGGACGGGGAGAACTACCAGATCGGCTTCGTCACCGTGACGGATGCGCCGTATCCCGAGCTTGTCGATGCCGCGCGGGAGATCGGCGCGACGATGTACCGGCGTCGTTCTGCCGCGAATAGACTTGCCGGCGAGAACAAGGTCTGGCGCGATCGCGTTGTAGTAGTGCAGAACAACGGAAAGTAGATCGAGCCATCTTTTCTATATATATAGGAGGCAAAATGAAAACAACAAGGAGAGGTGTTATCAAGGTGCTGGCGGCGTCGTCGTCGCTGTCGCTCTTCAACATAGGCTGCGCCAACTTCGGCATGAGCCGGGCTCGGCAGATCGCGAAAGGCGCGAAAATCAGGGTCGCGCTGATCGGGTGCGGACTGCAGGCCAAGATGATGATAGACGGGGTGCTGTGTGAGGACCTTGTCGCGATCGTCGATCCAGACCCCGCCCGTTTCGCGTGGCTCGACAAGGTCGTCGCCGACACGTGCGGCGCGGCGGAAAGGGAGAACTACGCCAAGGCGCGGCGCTTTGCGACGTACCAGGACATGTTCGACAAGATGGGCGGCGAGATAGACGCCATCGTCGTTGAGACGCCGAACCACCAGCATGTCCTTCCGACCGTAATGGCGATGCGGCGCGGAATCCACGTCTATCTCGACAAGCCGCTTTGCCTCACGGCGGCGGAGTGCGATTTGATACTGGCGGAGGCGCGGAAAAACCCAGGGCTCGTCACGCAGTGCGGAACTTACGGACACTCCTTCCCGTCGATGAAGTACTGCGTCGACCGCATCGCGGAAGGTGCGCTCGGCGAGGTGCGCGAGGTGTGGGCGTACGACGACAGGTGCAACTCCATCTACCAGCGTCCCGCGGCAGTTCCGCCGCCGAAGGGGATGGACTGGGATCTCTGGTGCGGCGGCTCGCCTATTTGCGACTTCTATCCCGACAGCCCCGACCAGGACGGAATGCATCCGCACGGCTGGCATTCGTGGATCGGCTACGGCAACGGCTCCATCGGCAACCTTGGCATGCACATCATGGACGTGGCGTTCTGGGCGCTCGGGCTCAAGGATCCCGACACCGTGAAATGCCACGAGGCAAAGTTCGCGCTTGACGGCGCATGGGCCTATCGCGACGCGTTCGAGTTCCACTATCCGACGTCGAAGTTCGGCTACGATGTCACGATGCACTGGTGGGACGGGCTCAACGACGGCGTTCCGTACGACCAGGCGCACGTCAACAAGTACGGGATCCCCCACAAGCGCGAATGGCTGAACATCCCGCCGAAGGTGCTTGAGGTCGAGAAGGAGAACGGATTCGAGAAGGACCCGTTCTACAAGAACGGAATCCTCTTCGTCGGCACGAAGGGCAAGCTCTGGTTCACCCACCACGGCGGCTACCGCTTCATGCCGCGCAAGAACGGCTGGTGCATGCCGCGCGTCGACAGGCCAGACGACTTCAACTACCGCCTTGTCACGCCGAAGCACTTCCACGAGTTCTACGAGGCGATTCGCGCCGGAGAGCAGACGATAGACAACTTCGAGTACTCGGTTCCGCTTGCAAAGACCGTCTGCCTCGGCAACATTTCGTCGCTTGCGGGGAAGGGAAGCGTCCTCAAGTGGGACGGACACCATGTCACGAACAACAAGGAGATGGATCGCCATGTCACCAAGGAATATCGCAGCGGTTGGAATCCTTTTGCTTGAGGTCGCGCTCGCAGGGTGCGCATCTGAAACAGTGGAAAACAGGTCTGACCTAAATTCCACTTTTTGCAGTGACCCGAAATGGAAGCCCATTGGCAACCGCAAGATCCGCGTAGTCCACTGGGGCATTATCCACAACCACTCGCGCGGCAAGTGGGACGCCGTGCGGCTGTTGAAGGACGACTACGAGCTGGTCGGATGGGTCGACGATAGCGCGTCAAAGGCGATGCGGATGTCTGAGCCGAAAGTCGGGACATACACGAACTATCCTTGCTTCACGCCGCAGCAGGTGTTCGACGAGGTAAAGCCCGACCTTATCGTGGTCGAGACGGCGAACTCCGAGCTTGTGGATGTGTCGACGGAAATCGCGAAACACGGGATTCCGATGCACATGGACAAGCCCCTCGGCATCGACCAGGCGGGATATCGTAAAATGTCGAACATCTGCGAGGCCCGAGGCATTCCGCTCCAGATCGGCTACATGTTCCGCTCGAACGAGGCGATCAACAAGATGGTCGAACTCGCGAAGGGCGGGGTCTTAGGCGAGATATACTCCATTGAGGCCGATCTTGACCACAGCTACGGATACCCGAAGTACCCCGAATATGCCACTCACTACCCGGGCGGGACTGCCTATCTGCTTGCATGCCATGCGATCGAGTGGGCGATGCCAATCTTCAACGACGAGATGCCGCAGAAGACATGGTCGATCCTGAAGCCCGCGCCGGGTGATCCCGAATGGGCAGTTACGCACTCGCTCACGATCATGGAGTATCCTCGCGCCAATGTGACGATACGCGTCTGCTCGCGCGGAACGCAGCCCTGCCGCCACATACGTATCGACGGGACGGACGGCTCAATGGAGCTTGAGCCGATAGAGGACTTCCGCGGCGTGAAGCACACGACGGGACTCAACGAGGGCCTTGCCCAGGTTGACAAGCTGGAAATCAGGATGTTTCTCAAGAAGGTCAACGCAAAGGCCAAGGCGCTCGGCTACCACGAGGGAATCAACCGCCTTTCGTTCAAGGCGCCGAAAGACCGCTACGCTGGTCAGCTCAAAGAGCTTGCGCGCATAATACGCGGCGAAATACCCAACCCGCCGGGGCTTTATCTGCATGACCTCAAGGTGCATAAGGTGTCGCTCGACGCCTGCAACCTCAAGACAGATGACATCAAGTGATTGCGGTTCTGGCAGCGGGCGTCCTTTCGCCGTTCTTCTTCGAGGTGACGCCGGAGGTCCGTTCGACCTACCAGTCCCTCGGCAAGATCGTCGAGGATCGCCCGATGCAGATAACGAACATCAGGTTAGGGTACGACGCTGGCGATTTTGGGCGTTTCGGCATACGCAACTGGGACGTAAGCTCTCTCACGGACCGACGGCACGACGCGCACCGCCATGCCTTCTACCATTTTGAGTTGGGGCCGACATGGCAGTACGACATCAAGCTCTTCGAGGACTGGACTCTCAAGTCGGACATTACGCGGTCGTGGACGATGTATCGAGGTTTTAGAAATGGCTATGCGTCGTCGAACAGGACTTATTCGTGGTGGCAAATCGATCAGGAACTGGCAAATCCGTATATCGTGCCGTTTTACCGCTTGCGCAAGTGCTTTCACGGAAACGACTATCTGTACTTCAGGGCGGGCGTGCGGAAGAAATTCGCGTTCCTAGACGACTTCTATCTGACGCCAAGCGTGTATGTAGATGGTGGAAGCAGTCGCAACTACCGCCGTGTGATTGGCGCCCGTCCCGACGGCAAACGGTGGCATAGCGGTGTGTCGTCAGTGACATTTCGCCTGGAGCTTGGATGGAGGATCTGCGAGAATGTGTCCGCATTCGTGTTCGCCGAGCAGTACGAGGTAGTGGGGCAGGCCGCACGCCATGTAATCGGGGAGAGTACGTACCGTTGCGCCCACAAAGACTGGACGCTTGGTGGCGTCGGCTGCCGCATTCGCTTCTGACCATGCGGCTACGCAATTTCTGTTGCGGGAACGTATCATATCTTCTCATGTCGTTGCGGTAAGTCGCGATCATCTCTCATGCTGTTTTTGGTATAATTTACGCAAGAAAGGATTGTCGCCTATGTTTTGCTCGTGTCTTCTTGCTTTTGCAATGTCGCTTGACGGTAGTTGGGAATTCCGCTTTGAGGAGGGGAAGTGTCTTGAGGAAAGTGCGGTCGGCTCGGAGATCCGCCCCTACCAGGATACGATTCCTGTTCCTGCGTGCTACGACATGATGCCCAAGTGGTACATGAAGCGCGGCACCGGGCTATATCGTCGTACGTTCGACCTCGTCGCGCCGATGAAGGACGCAGTTCTCGTAGTGGACGGCATGGGCGTACGTGCGAAGTTCGAGATTGACGGTAAGGACCTTGGGGTTCATCCGTATCCGTATGCGCGGCTCGAGATTCCTGTCGGGCCTCTCGCTGCTGGCTCTCACACGGTTTTCGCGGCGGTTGACAACATCCTCGCGTGGCCGCGCGTGAAGATGGTGAGGCCCTATTACGACTTCTATCTATATGGCGGCTTCTACCACGGCGTGAAACTCGTGGAACGCGAGCCGAAGGTCTTTGTCCGCACACTCGACTACAAGACAGGCAAGGTCGAAATTGAAATTGAGAATGGCGGCGATTCCGCGGCGACGCTTGCATTTGACGGCGGACAGGAAGTCAATGTCAAATTGAGCGATGGCCGCGTGGCTGCCACCGTTCCGAACTTCCGCCTGTGGTCTCCCGACACCCCAAACCTTCACAGGATGTCCATTCAACTTTCAACTTTAAACTTTAAACTTTCAACTCGCTTCGGCATCCGCCAGATCGAGGCGAAGGACCGCAAGATCTACCTCAACGGCAAGGAGCTTTTTCTCAAGGGCTTCAACCGCCACGAATCCGACTGGCTCAACGGCGCTGCGACCGGCGAGACGATTATGCTCCAGGACATCCAGCGGCTCAAGGCGCTCGGCGGCAACTTCTTCCGCGGCGCGCACTACCAGCAGTGCGAGCGATTCCTCGACCTCTGCGACGAAAACGGCGTTCTCGTATGGGAGGAGTCTCTTGGCTGGGGCAATGGACAGGACTACGTCAACAACAGCTTCCCGCCAAACGAGCTCAAGGATGCGGAGTTCTGCGAGATGCAGGTCAAGGAGACGCGCGACATGGTTCGGGCGAGCTTTAACCACCCGTCTGTCATTATCTACGGTTTTCTCAACGAGTGCGCGAGCCAGAGACCGGAGTGCAAGTCGCTCGTCGATCGGCTTGCAGAGACGATCCGCGCCGAGAACTCGGGCCGACTCGTGACCTTCGCCTGCAACGTCACCGACAGGGATATCTGCTGCACGAACATGGACATCGTCTCGTTCAACGCATATCCAGGGGTCATACCGATGCAGCCCGACACGGAAAAAGGGCTAGAGGATTTGGTGAAAGGCAAGTTCGACGGCATAGTCGCGAAGTTCCGCGCACGCTACCCCGACAAGCCCATCATGGTTTCCGAGACGGGTTGCGGCGCTGAATTCGGGCGGCGCGGCGAATACGCATCGCCGAACACGGAGGAGTTCCAGAACGAATACCTGACCAACGTCTTCGAGACGCTGTGGAACAACCCCGACGTCGTCGGCTTCTCGATCTGGCAGCTGAACGACGGCAGGACGCGCGAGCGTTTCGGCGGCAAGGCGGTGTCCGCGATGTTCGGCGGATCGGTCTCAGGTGTGTTCGACCGCCTGCGTCGCCCGAAGCTTTCGGCGGAGACCGTTCGCAAGTACTTCAACCTCAAACCATAAAAATCTCAAGTTCCCACCTGACTCTGCGTACTCCGCGCCTCTGCGCCTCTGCGTTAAAAATATCGAGGAATCTAAGATGAAACTTCTGCTTGGTATAGACTACGGCACCGGCGGGTGCAAGGTGACGGTAATCGACGAGGCCGGCTCATTCATCGGCGAAGCGTCGACCGAGTTCGAGACCTATCACGACCACCCCGGGTGGAGCGAGCAGGAGCCGTCCGACTGGTGGAATGCGCTGAGGAGCTCGCTCGAGAAGCTCGCGGCGAAGGGCGTTGACCTCAAGTCAGTCGCGGCCTGCGCGCTCGACGGTTCGACGCACAACGCGGTTCTTATGGACGCCGACTACCGGCCTGTGCGCCGCACGATCATGTGGACCGACCAGCGCGCGACCGCGGAGTGCGAGGCGCTGAAGGCGGGCTGGGGCGAGAAGGTGTTCTCGACGTGCTACCAGATGCCGGCTCCGACATGGACCCTCCCGCAGATGATGTGGCTCAGGGCGAACGAGCCGGAGGCGCTCGCGAAGACGGAGCACGTCCTTTTCGTGAAGGACTACGTGCGCTACCTGCTCACGGGCGAGGCCGCGACAGATCGCATAGAGGCGCAGGGCACGCTCTTCTTCGACATGGCAAAGGGAAAGTGGGACGACGATCTTGTCCAGCTGGCCGGATTGAGTCTGGCCAAGCTCCCCCGCCTCATTGCGCCCACAGACCTCGCGGGCCGCGTGACGGCCGAGGCATCGGCGTTCACGGGGCTTCCCGAGGGAACGCCGGTTGTCTGCGGATCCTCGGACAGCGCGGTGGAGGACTACGGCGCGGGCGCGGTCGAGCCGGGCGATCTCATCATCAAGCTCGCGACTGCGGGGAACGTCAACTCGATGACCGCCGAGGCGCATCCGCATCCGAAGACGCTCACTTACTCGCACATCGTGCCCGGGATGTGGTATTCGGTTTCCGCGACGAACGCGGCGGCGCTGTGCATGCGCTGGCTGCGCGATGCGTTCTACGCGGGAGGGCCGGCCTCCGTGCCGGCCGCAAGCCATCCGAACCTCTACTCGCTCATCGACTCCGAGGCATCGTCTTCGCCAATCGGCGCAAACGGCGTATTCTTCCATCCCTATCTCCAGGGCGAGAGGTGTCCTTACTGGGACTCGCACTTGCGCGCCTCCTTCACGGGCGTGTCGATCTCGTCGACTAGGGGCGACTTCGCGCGTGCGCTTATGGAGGGTGTTGCCTTCTCGCTCCGCGACTGCTACCGCACGCTCGAGGAGATGCGGCTTCCGGTGAAGCGCATCTTCCTCATCGGCGGCGGCGCGCGCTCGCGTCTCTGGAGCGAGATAGTCGCGAACGTCTTCAACCGTCCCGTCTCCGTTCCGACGCCGGGCGACGCGAGCTTCGGTGCGTGCCTTCTCGCGGGCGTTGGAATCGGACTTTTCCCGAACGTGAAGTCAGCCGTCGCAAAGTGCCTGCATATCGAGCGCACAATCAATCCCGATCCTGCGGCGGCGATGGAATACGACCACCTCTTCACCTGCTACCGTCGCATCCACGACGCGCTCGCGCCTGTCTACGGCCCGAGGAAGGAGCCGTGATGGGGTTCTTCTAACTCGCATTTCCCGCTTTCTCAACTCTTCTCATTAAGTATCAGAATCTACCGTCCAACTCTCACTGCAAGTTTTGTATAATGTGCCCATAAAAGCTTACGGAAGGAACTCAAATGAAGATCAAGCCTGACAGCTACATGTTCGAGATGATTCGGACGGAGCTCACCGACGCCGTCGGCGACGCAAACGTCGACGTGAAGTTCGCCGACAAGTTCGGACACTCGATAGACTACTACTGGATTCCCGAGATGTGGCACGACCGCGGCCGGGAATGCCCGAAGCCCGACTTCGTCGTCCATCCGGCGACGACGCAGGAGGTTGCACGCATCATGAAGATCGCGAACCAGTACAAGATACCGGTCGTGCCGTGGGGCGGCGGCTCCGGCTCGCAGGGCGGGGCGCTTCCGATCTACAACGGAATCGTCCTCGACATGAAGCGCATGAACAAGATCATCAAGATCGACAAGGAGGCGCTCACCGTCACGGCGCAGACCGGCATCATCACGAAGCACCTCGAGTGGGGCTGCAACAAGGAGGGCCTCTCGACGATGCACCTCCCCGCCTCCATCGCGTGCTCGACGATCGGCGGCTTCCTCGCGCACCGCGGGACTGGCGTCCTCTCTACGAAGTACGGCAAGATCGAGGACATGGTGATGTCGCTCGAGGTCGTCACCCCGACGGGCGAGATCATCCGCACGCTCCCCGTCCCGCGCCATGCGTCCGGCCCGGACCTCACGATGATGTTCCTCGGCAGCGAGGGCACGCTCGGCGTCATCACCGAGGTGACGCTCAAGATACATCCCCAGCCCGAGGCCCGCAAGTTCCGCGCCTACACCTTCAAGGACTTCCACACCGCGATGCAGGCCGGCCAGACGCTCATGCGCTCGCGCCTCGGTCCGTGCGCGATGCGCCTCTACGACGAGACAGAGACGAAGACGCACGTCTCGAAGGTCTTCGGCATCGACCTCGACAAGGGCGCGTACCTCGTGTTCGGCTTCGACGGACGCGAGAAGATCGTCGACCTCCAGATGCAGTACGCACGCGAGATAATGGAGAAGCAGTTCCACGGCAAGGACCTCGGCTCGAAGGGCGGCGAGTGGTGGTGGGAGAACAAGTACAAGTTCTTCTACCCGGGCTACATGTTCCACGTCCCGCAGGCGTTCGGAACGCTCGACACCGTCGCGGACTTCTCGCACATCGAGAACGTCTACTGGGCGATGAAGAAGGTCGTCAACAAGGAGTTCCCGGACGCGCGCTTCATCGGCCACTTCTCGCACTGGTACGACTGGGGCTGCATGCTCTACGCGCGCTTCATCTTCCCGGGCGACAAGGTTCCGCCGAACGCCGAGGAGGCCGCGGCGCTCTACAACGCCGTGTGGGACAAGGCGATCCGCGCGGCGATCCGCGAGGGCGGCGTAATCAACGAGCACCACGGCGTCGGACTCAAGCTCGGCCGCTACGTGAAGGACCTCTACGGCACCGCGATGCCGATCCTCGAGGGACTCAAGGCGAAGCTCGACCCGAACGGAATCATGAATCCCGGCAAGATGGGGCTTCCCGGCTGCTGGTGAGTTCAAAGTTCAAAGTTTGAAGTTTAAAGTTAGAAGTTTAAAGTGAAGGATTTAGCGAGATGCATATCGACAAGTACGAAGAAGCGATGATGAACTGCCGGTTCTGCTTTATGTGCCGGCACCTCTCGACGATCGGCCAGGTGCGCTGCACCGAGGTCGACACGCCCCGCGTCCGCGCGGCGATGCTCTATGGCCTCAAGACAGGGACGAACTCGTTCGACGACTCCGATTTCGTCGACGCGCTCTATCGCCAGGAGCTCTCCGCGTGCTGCACTCACCACTGCGTCAACCACTACGACGAGAACGGACTCGCGCTTGCGGCGCGCGCCGACGTCGTCGAAGCGAGCAAGGAACCCGACTCGGTAAGGAAGCTTGCGGCCGTGTACCGCAGGCTTCTTGAAAAAGTGGAATGGAAGTTTGAGGGCAAGGGCAACATCGCCTACCTTCTAGACGAAACAACCGCCGCCGACAAGAATGTGACGCGGGCCGTTGAAAAGCTTTTCAAAGCCGCAAAGGTGTCGCCCGTGTGGATCGCCGGCGGTCCGATTGGAAAGGTCTTCAAGGTCCTCGGCTACCTGCCCGAGGCCAAGGCCGCCGCGGAGAAGTTCGCCGTGTCCCTCAAGGAGGCCGGCGTAAAGACGCTCGTCGTATCCAATCCCGCCGCCTACGATGCCCTGGTGCGCGACTACCCCGAGTTCGGCGTGAAGCTCCCTTGCAAGGTCTTCTGCTTCTCCGGCTTCCTCAATCAGGCCAAGGTGAAGTTCACGAAGAAGGCGGGCGAGCTCTACTATCTCGCGGACGACTTCATGCGCAACTACGACGGCTGCGAATGCCCCGAGAGGCTGCTGAAGACGCTCAAAGCGGATCTGAGGCCGTTCGGCACGAACGATGAGGAGTCGTATTGCTGCGGAGAGGGCGCGATTGTCCTCGACAAGCTCAATCCCGCACTCGTCAAGGCGCTTGCGGAGTATGTCGCCGCACGTGCGGACGACCCGAAGAAGGACAAAATCGTCGTCCTCTCGACCTACACGAAGAAGTGTCTCGCGAAGTACGGCAAGCTCAACGTCGTCACGATGGAAGAGCTCGCCGCCAGCTGCCTGTGAAAGAGTGGAATTTAGGTCTGACCTATTTTCCACTCTCCCAAAAGGAGGAGAATGTCTCTAGTCAACATGAAGGAGATGCTGAACGGCGCCCGCAAGGCCAAGAAGGCCGTAGGCGCTTTCAACATCACGAACTATGAAACGGCCGCCGCTGTCCTGAAGGCCGCCGAGGCGGAGAACGAGCCGGTCATAATCCAGCTCTACATGCGCCTATTCGACACGGGGAAGGCATACGACCTTGTGGGGACTCTTCAGCGGCTCGCGTTCCGCGCGAAGGTTCCCGTTGCGCTCCACCTCGATCACGGCTCGACCGTGAAGCAGGCGACGGACGCTCTCGCGTGGGGCTACACTTCCGTGATGTACGATGGCTCGCGCTCTTCCTACGAAGAGAACGTCAAGTGGACGAAGTTTGTCGCCGACTACGCGCACGCGCTCGGTGCGACGTGCGAAGGCGAGATTGGCCATGTCGCGCAGGGCGACGAGACCGCGCTTACCGATGTCGACGAAGCTGTATCCTTTGCGAAGGACACAGGCGTGGACGCGCTTGCGGTGTCGATTGGAACGGCTCACGGCTACTACAAGGCGGAGCCGAAGCTCGACATCCCGCGCTGTGCTGCGATTGCTGAGGCGCTTCCGGATACGCCGCTCGTCCTGCACGGCGGCAGCGGAACTCCGCTTGCGGACGTCCGTCGCGCGATAGAGTGCGGAATCGCGAAGGTGAACATCGCGACTGAGTTCCTCGACACGTACATCAAGTCGACGCTCAAGGTCTACGGTGACTTGAACGGCGCGTTCGTTCCGCCGGACAAGCTCGCGGACCCGATCATTGACGAGTGCGCCGCGCACGTGCAGCGGCTCATAAAGTTCTTCGCCGGGAGATAGGGAGTCTTATACCACGAAATACACGAAAAGCGTGAAATTCGAAGTGGGCGGGACTGTAACAATTGTTGGCGCGCGCATCGTGACGCCTGGTCGTGACCTTGGTGTCGCGTGTGTGCGTGTCGAGTGTGGAAAGATCGTCGCGGTTGGAACGGATGTCCGTCCTGTTTCGGGAGACGAGATCATCGAAGCGGATGGCCTTACGCTTCTACCGGGCTTTGTCGACATCCATTCCCACGGACGCGGCGGAGCGGACTTCTGCGACACGACGGATGCGGCGTTCGACACCATCGGATGCGGCAAGCTCGCGGACGGCGTGACAGGCTTTCTCGCGACGGGCCTTACGCGCCCAGAGGAAGATCTCGCCGAAATGTGCGCCGCCGCCGAGCGCTACAAGAAGCGCGGCGGAGGAGCCGTGTGCCTTGGCGTCCATTTGGAAGGTCCGTTCTTCAATGCCGAAATGGCGGGTGCGCAGAATCCGGCGTATCTCAAGAAGCCGGATGCCGCGTTCGTGAAAAGGCTCGACGCGATTTCGTCTGTGAAGAAGGTCTCGCTTGCGCCGGAGCTGGAAGGCGCGGAGGAGTGCATCCGCGAACTCTCCGCTGCGGGGATTGTGACTTCCGGCGGGCATTCGTCCGCCGACTACGAGACTTTCGAGGGGGCGCGCAAAGCGGGGATGACGCATCTCACCCACTTCTGCAACGCGATGATGCCGATACACCACCTTCGTCCGACGATGGTGACTGGCGGGCTGCTTGCGGACGACGTTTTTGTCGAGATCATCACCGACGGCGTGCATCTTTCCGATCCGATGATAAAGCTTATTGCGAAGGCGAAGGGTCCCGACCGCGTGATGGTTATTACCGATGCGATGTGCGCGGCGGGCGAACCGGACGGGATGTACTCCCTCGGCGGACTGCGCGTCAAGGTCGAGAAGGGCAGGGCAACGCTTGCCGACGTTCCGTATGACCCCAAGGCCATTGTCTCGAACGTCGCAGGTTCCGTCGCGCTATTCCCCGACTGCTTCCGTCGCTTAGTCCGCGTCACCGGCTGGCCGCTTCACGAGGCGGTCAAGGCGGCGGGCTACAACCAACTCCGCTCGCTCAGCATTGCCGATCGCGGCGAAATCGCCGCGGGCCAGATCGCGGATATTGTTCTCGTCGACGATTCGCTCACGCCGCAGATGACGATCATCGGCGGCGAGGTCATGCGTTCTTGACGCTTTGCTCTCTCCATGCCGTGGGCGAGACGCCTGTCGCCGCGGCGAAGGCACGAGAGAGGTATTCGAGCGTGGAGAAACCCGAGAGCGCGGCGATTTCCTTTATGGGGCGGGAGGTGGTTTCGAGGAGCCGTTTCGCCTCCGCTATGCGCGCCTCGGCGATCTGCCTCTGCACGGATGACGACAGGCATTCCCTAAACGCCCGTTCGACGAGCGTGCGCGAGAAACCGACATGGCGGAATACGTCCGACGCGGAGATGCCGCGCCGGACGTTTTCGCGGATGAATGCGAGCGCGTTCGCGAACCACGCCGGCGCGTGCGGGTATGTGTTCGTCGAGGCGCGTTCGACGATCCCGCGGGGCGGCACGACGATCCTTGGGGGATGCGCCGCCGCAACGGGGTCGGACAGCATGAGCGCCAGCGTGTCGGCTGCCGATTTCCCTATCGTCGCGGCGTCGGGGTCCACGCTCGAAAGTCGCGGTGCCGAGAACATGCAGTAGATCGGATCGTCATCCACACCGATGATGGCGACATCGTCGGGGACGGAAAGTCCCAGTGCCCGGCACAGTGAAAGCACCTGCGAGGCGCGGAGGTCGTCGCAGCAGAACACGCCGACCGGTTTCGGGAGATGCTTGATCCATGCCGCGAGATCGGCTGAGTCCGGCGGAGATTCAACGCGCGTGCCGAGGAGAAAGTCCGTTCCAAAACGGTTCCGCTGCGTGAAGGACGGCCGGTAGATGGCGGGACGGATTCCCCTCGCTTCGAGAAAAGACGCGAATGCGTTTCTGCGCCTGTCGGAGAAGGCGACGCGACGGTAGCCGCAGAAGGCGAAGTTTGCGAAGCGGTGATTGATAAGGTGTTCCGCCGCAAGGCGTCCGATCGCGTCCGCATCGGTCATCACGCAGGCAAAACCTGGGAAATCCGATTCGCATAGGCAGTCGACGACGGGGCGTGCGCTCTTCGCCAGCGCGGACGCAGTGCGCCTGTCCGCGACGCGGCAGATCCATCCGTCGAACGGCTCTTTCGCCTTTGCCGCTATGCTGAGCGGATCAATCAGCGCGAGATCCCATTCGGGATGCCGCTCTGCCGTTTCCGCGACGCCCCGGATGAAGTTGCGCCCGTATGCGCTCGCCCGCTCCGCCGCGATCGCTATTCTTTTCTGGCGTACCATACAACGGTAATTATACCAAAAAAGCACCGCGCCGTATTGCGTTTTTTGCAGGCGAATTGTAAAAAGTACAGTTGCATTTTCTCCTGCGGCTGATGTACAATGTTAGCCGATGATGGGTGTATTGTAACTTTCAAACATCAAACTTCAAACATCAAACTTTCAACTGCGATGGCATGGAGGAAATATGACGCATAAGGAAAGAGCGAAAGAGGTCCGCAAGATTCTGTCGATGACGCCTGACGAGGTCATCAAGGCCGCCAAGGGACAGCTCGTCGTCTTCGACACGCTCGACGAGGTGTACGACTATCTCGCCGAGGAGATGGTCAAGGAGTTCGCGAAGGCGGCGAAGGGGAAGAAAATCGTGAACTTCATCATGCCCGTCGGCCCGACGCAGCCATACCGCCTCATGGCCGAGAAAATCAACTATCGGCAGATTTCGCTCAAGAACGTCCGCTTCTTCTTCATGGACGAGTATGTTGACGACGAAAAGGACGAGCTGATACCGATGACGAATCCGCTGTCGTTCCGCGGGCAGATAGGGCCGCTCCTCTTTAACCGCATCCGCCCAGACCTTCTGATGCCGAAGAGTCAGATCATCTTCCCGACGCCGAAGAACATCAAGGACCTGCCGAAGATGATCAAGGACGCTGGCGGAATCGAGGTCTGCTACGGCGGCATCGGCATCCACGGGCACGTCGCGTTCAACGAGCCGGGTCCGGGCGTAGCGGAGTCGAACCCGCGCATTCTCGACATCAACGAGTTCACGCGCACAATCGACGCGACGCGCCATCCTGGCGTTGGCGGGAATCTTGAGAACTTCCCGCGCCGCGCGATCACGATGGGCATGAAGCAGTGCATCGAGGCGCGCAAGATACTCATCATGACGCGCAACGAATCGACGGCATTCAACTGGGCGAACACAATCATCCGCATCGCCGCGCTCGGCAAGCCCGGCGACGACTATCCGGTCACGCACATGCGCAACCACAAGCACCTTCGCATCGTCACCGACCGCAACACGCTCAAGACGCCAAAGTTCAACATGTAGAATGAACTTGCACCACCTCAATCGACGCAGCTTTCTAAAAGGAGCGACCTCGCTGGCGGCCTTTGCCGGCGCACCTTGTCTTTTTGGAATGGACGACACCCGCCCCCGTCTTGTTTTTGGAGTCATATCGGACACGCATATCTCCGACAGGGACTCCGCGTCAGTGCTTGAGCGGACGCTGATGTTCATGCGGGACAGGAAGGTGGACGCCGTCATGATCTGCGGCGATATTTCGGACTGGGGGCTGCTGAGCGGACTCAAGTACGTGGCCGAAACATGGGAGAAGGTGTTTCCTCATGGCAAGGGGGCAGGCGGCAGACCGGTTCAGAAGCTCTTCTGCACCGGCAACCACGACTACGAGGGCTGGTGGTATGGCGACATGACGGTGGAGATGCATGCGCTCGGCTATGACGAAGACGAGGCACTTGTGAAACTCGGCATGAAGAAGTGCTGGGAGGAGGTCTTTCAGGAGGAGTTTGCGCCGATACGAAGACGGAGCGTGAACGGATTCGACTTCATCGGCGCGGAGTGGCACGGATACGACAAGGAACCCGGCTACGACTTGACGGAGGAATGGTTTGCGGCTCATGGCGGGGAACTCGATCCGTCCAGGCCTTTTTTCTTTTTTCTTCATCAGCCGGTATCCGGGACGACCGCTGCCAGCTGGGAGACGAAGCTCGGCAGAATGGTCGCGAACGTCCTATCGGCACGACAGAACGCCGTTGCCTTCTCGGGGCATGCGCACTGGACGCTGAACGACGAGCGTTCGATATGGCAGGGAGCATTCACTGCGGTGGCTGTTCCGTCGCTTTCCTGCACCGGCGTGATGAGCGGATATGAAAACGGGTTCGACGTCCGCAACGGAACTTCGCATCTTGCCATGCCGGTGATTCCTGCGAGGTTCCGCCTTGAGGAGCCGCAGGGGCTTGTCGTTTCCGTCTTCGACGATCGCATGGAGATGGAGCGATACGACTTCAGGAAGTTCGTTCACACGGCCGAAACCTGGCGCGTGCCGCTGCCGCTTTCGCGCGAGAGCCGCCCGTATGCAATCGAGCCGCGCTCGGCAAGATGTCCGGTCCCGCAGTTCCCGGCGGGGGCGAGACTCGTCCTTGCGACGCGCAACACCGAGACGCGAGGAGGCAAGTGGGAGATAGTGCTTGTGGCGGAATTCCCGAATGCGGCGGCGGTTCCGGAAGCGCGCGCATTCGACTACGAGCTGCGCGCCGTGCCCTCGGACGGATCTCCGGCTGTCGTGAAGCGCTTCCTTTCGCCGGCGTTCCACAAGTTGAAGGAGGACGAGCCCGACCGGCTGAAGTTTTGGATCAACGCGCTGGATCTTCCGCAGGATGCGGAGTATCGCATCGAGGTCCATCCGAGAAACTGCTTTGGCGTCTGCGGGAGTCCGCTCGTCTCCGCACCGCGTCGAGGCAGATTCGGGGGAATGCATGCGCGCGGATACCCGAAGGAAAAAGTGTAAATGTATAATGAAAGGAAAGGAGAATGAGATGAAACGTTTACTTGCAGTCGCTGCAGCAGCCTCGGTCGTGCTGCCCCTGGCGGCGGAGAACACAAACGGCTTCGAGAACTTCGTCCTGTCGCGGAACGAATGGAAGTCGAGTCCGTCGCGCGCGATAGCTGATTTCTCCTCGCGCACGCGCACCGTGGAGAGCCGACAGCTTGCCCGCTTCAATTCGAACAAGCCCACCGGGATGGTTCTTGTCATACGCTGACCACAAGGAGACTGCATGATGAAAAATCTGCTTTGCATGGCCGTTGCATGCGCCGCATCCGTCGCGGCAGCCGATCCGAACGATCCTCATGTCGCCCTCGTCTCGGTCGAACAGGACGCGAGTCGCGTCGTGAAGGTCGAATACACGCTCGACGAACCGGCGATCGTCACGTTCGACGTAACGACGAACGGCGTGTCGATCGGCGTGGAGAACCTCAAGATGGCGACAGGCGACCTGTGGCGTGTCGTCGAGGCGACGGCCGGAGACGAGAAGCGCACGATAACATGGCCAGCCTACAAGGAGTGGCCTGGCTACAAGTTCAGGAACGGCGAGGTTTCGGTCACCGTTACGGCGTGGGCGACGAACTCGCCGCCGGACTACATGGTCATCAAGCTTGTCGGCGAAGACAAGGGCGCGCGCACGTTCTACACGGCGCCGGAGCAGCTGCCGGGCGCTGGCGGCGTCACGAACGACATGTACAAGACGGACTATCTCGTCATGCGCCGCATCCCCGCCGCCGGAAAGACTTTTCGCATGGGTTCTCCCGCGTCGGAGAGCGCAAGGCGCGAGAACGAGATTCTCCACTATGTGTCTCTCACGAACGATTTCTACATGGGTGTCTTTGAGTTGACTGCCGGACAGTTCAGGAATATCACGACCAACTTCCCCAGTGTCTTTGACGCCGGTGTTTTCAGTTCACTGAAGATAAGCGTGGATGACCCAACGCTTTCCGAGACTCCAACACGACCGGTGTCTTCGCTGATATACTCCTATTTCCGCGGGACAGGTAAACTTTGGCCAGGAGATGGACATGTACTGGATCAGTCCGCTCCGTTGGCACTGTTTCGTGCTGCGCTCGATCTGCCCACGCTTGACCTTCCGACCGAGGCCGAGTGGGAATTCGCCTGTCGCGCAGGTACTATTTCGGGGCGGTACGATGGTTCCGAGTATGACGCCGCACATGGCGACAGCATATTGACCCTTGGCTGGGTCTATGACAGCTATTATGAAAAGGCACGCGATGTCGGCCTCTTGAAGCCGAATGCCTATGGTCTATACGACATGTATGGGAATGTAGGAGAATGGTGTCTGGACAGATATGCGGGTGATTCGCAGTACGCAACGGCAGGTTCGATAGTTATGGCACCTGTCGGCCCGGCCGTCTCGTCAGACGGAGATACTCGTGTCGTTCGCGGCGCGTATGTGAATTACAAGAGCGGATTGTCTTTTGCCCGTTCGGCGTTTAGGTACAGCGTCAAATTTGGCTATGACGCAAACGCCGACTGGCCGGCCGGCAATCCGAAATACGGGTATCGCCTTGTCTGCACGTTCTGACGTAAATCAAAGGAGATTTTACAATGAACAGCAAATTGCTTCTTTGCTTTTCCTCTGCGGTAGTGGCAATGGTCGCTTTTGCCGACCCGAATGCCCCGCAGGTTACGCTCTTATCCGTGTCGCAGGATTCCGCATCCCATCTGGTAAAGGCGGCATACACGCTCGATGAACCGGCGATTGTCACGTTCGACGTGTTGACAAACAACGTCTCCATCGGCGGCGAGAATCTCACCCATGCCTACGGAGACGTGCATCGCGTCGTCGAGGCGGGCACACATACGCTCTACTGGCAGTCCGACAAGGCGTGGCATGGTCATAGACTGTCGTCTGCGGATTTCTCCGTCGTCGCTTGGGCGACCAATGCGCCGCCGGACTACATGGTGGTTGACCTTGTTGTCAAAAAGGGCGCTCGCACCTACTACATCGATCCATTGCAATTGCCAGATGGTGGCGTAACCAACAAGAAGTACAAGACTGACTATCTCGTGATGCGTCGCATCCCTGCCAAGGATGCCGTCTTTCCGATGGGGTATTTCTATGCCGACACGGACCAGTCATGCGTCTACCACCGTGTAAAGCTCACGAACGACTTCTACATGGCGGTCTTCGAGACTACGCTCGGACAGTTGAAGAACGCGATTGGCGAAAAACCTTCCGATCTTGCGAACTACTACTGCGCCTCGTATTTCAAGGATACGGAATTCGCCGGATACACCAACAATCTTGCAAATCCCGTGCCGCATACGCCGTACTTCAAGTTCCGTGGTTTCGGGTCCGGTTCGACGTGGGGTGGCGTCTACAGCCATGCCATATCCGACACAGGCTCGTTTCTCTACAGGCTGCGCAATGCGCTCGAACTGCCGACTCTCGATCTCCCGACGGATGCGGAATGGGAGTTCGCCTGCCGCGCCGGGACTGCCACTACTCGCTATGACGGAAGTTCCAGCTGGCCGGACGACATTGCATGGACGCAAAACAACGCCGTCAAATTCGCGCCTGGAACCTGGATCGGAACGTGGTATATGCCGAGCGAAGTCGGCATGCTGAAACCCAATGCGTTCGGATTGTACGACATGATCGGAAATGTGAAGGAAATGTGTCTTGATCTCTATGGCGAGGGATCGGCCTACACAGGCGATGCCGTTACATTCGATGTGAACGCAGACCCCATTGTTGCACCAGTAGGACCTGCGACCGACATAAAAGGGAATGCGGACGGCTATTCGTGCGGAAGCTACAGTACCTACACACAGGCCGGGCTATGGGGCAACGATCCGAACTCGACCCGCCGCGTTGCGAGAGGAGGTTGCGTTTCCGATGAAAACTGGAGAATCTGGGCTCATTCGCGGACACCCGTTGGATCGAGCAAATGCAATGCCGCCTGGTCGGATGGTGACCATGACACTCGCGGCCCATACGGCTACCGCCTCGTCTGCCTGCCATAGGTCAGGGATTCTCCGAAATGAAGCTCACGCGAAGATCTTTTGTTGCAGGGGCTGCGGCGCTTGCCGTAGCTCCAACGTTCGCACGGAATGTCGACGAGATTCGCGCCGTGCTGTTGCATTGGGGCGTCAACATGTGGGGCGAGTCGCTGCCGGAGGGCGTGTCCGCGATAGCGAACGGGCGGCTCTGCTGCGAGAGGGTGGATTTCGACGAGACGCGCTGGAACGCGCTTGCCGAACACGCCGCCGGGCGGGGGGTGAACATGGTCGTGGTCGACCTCGGCGAATTCCCGGTCTATCCGAGTCACCCCGAACTTGCGCTGCCAGGTTCGCGTTCTCCTGAATGGATTCGCTACGAGGTGCGCAGACTGAAGAATCTTGGCATAGAGGCCATTCCGAAGCTCAACTTCTCCACGGCGCACGACGCCTGGCTGAAGGAATACGGGCGGATGGTGACGACGAAGCCGTACTATCAGGTGTGTCGCGACGTCATACGCGACGCTGCGGAGATGTTCGACCATCCGCGCTTTCTGCACATCGGATACGACGAGGAAAGGGCGTCGCACCAGAAGGGCTTTCAGTGCGTCAGGACGGACGAGGTGTGGTGGCACGATCTTCTGTTCTTCGTGAAGGCCGTCGAAGAGGCGGGGATGCGTCCGTGGATGTGGAGCGACTACGGATGGCACCATGCGGATTTCGTCGAGAAGTGTCCGAAGAGCGTGCTGCAGAGCAACTGGTACTACGACGAGAAGATGGAGGGCTTCGACCTCGCGTCCATGAAGCCAGATGCCGAGAGCCGTCCGTACCTGGAGCTGTACGCGAAGCTCGACCGCGTCGGCTTTGACCAGATTCCGTGCGCTTCAAACTGGTGCTCGGAGTATCGGCGAAGTCGTGGTGCGAAAAACGACGGTTGCATGAAGGGGCTTGCCGGATTCTGCCGTGCAAACGTCTCGCCCGAACGACTCAAGGGCTTTATGATGGCGACATGGGCACCGTGCTGGAAATCCGGGACGCTCGGTCGCGCAGATTTCGATGGCATCGACCAGATTTCTGGTTTATGACCAGCAAGGAGAACATCATGGCATCTACGAGAAGAGAGTTTCTGAAGGGCGGGGCGTGGCTTGGTGCCGCGGCGATGGCCGGCGGATGTGCCACGCGCGGCGGGCTGTTCGATTTCACGCAGGGGGCGCCGATGCAGGGATGGGCCGCGCCGCGGATGCCGCACGTCCGGCTCGGAGTCGTCGGCATGGGCAGCAGGGGGTGCGGCGTGGTCGGACGCGTCTGCGGACTCCCCGGCGTCACCGTGACCGCGATCTGCGACAACGTCCCGGCGAAGATCGCGAAGGCGCAGAGGATGCTCGCGGACACGAAACGTCCCGCAGCCAGGGAATATCTCGGCGACGACGCGTGGCGCAGGCTCTGCGACGATCCGAACGTGGACGTGGTGTACAACACTACGCCGTGGGACCTGCACGTTCCGGTTCAGCTCGCCGCGATGAATGGCGGCAAACACGTGTTCACCGAGGTGCCGAGCGCGTTCACCGTTGACGAGTGCTGGGAGCTCGTCGAGACGAGCGAGCGGACGCATCGCCACTGCATGCAGCTCGAGAACTGCTGCTACGGCGAGATCGAGATGCTCACGTTCAACCTCGCCAAACTCGGCATGCTCGGCGAGCTCGTACACGGAGAGGGCGCGTACATCCACGACCTGCGGCACATGTGCGCCAAGGAATGGCCGGACGCTGAATGCTGGCGCTTCGATGAGAACAGGGTTCACGGCGGCAACCGCTATCCGACGCACGGGCTCGTCCCGCTGTGCCTTACGATGGACGTCAACCGCGGCGACAGGCTCGACTGGCTCGTGTCCGTCGATTCGTGCCGTGCGAACCTCCGGGCATACATGGAGGCGAACCTTAAACCGGGAAACCCGCGTCGCCGCGCAGACGTCAAGATGGCTGACATGAACTCGACGCTGGTCAAGACGGCGAAGGGCCGGTCGATTCTCGTGCAGCACGACGTCGCGACGCCGCGTCCCTATTCGCGCATCCAGTTCCTGTCGGGGACGAAGGGCGCGATCTGCGACTATCCCTTCCGCATCGTTCTCGAAGACAGGCCGGGTTCCGGAGCGCATTCCTGGTTCGACGACGCCAGGGCGTCCAAGATACGCGAGAAGTACCGCCATCCACTGTGGAAGACTGTCGGCGAACTTGCGAAGCGCGTCGGTGGGCACGGCGGAATGGACTTCATCATGGACGCCCGCTGGATATACTGCCTTCAGCAGGGGCTTCCGCTCGACATGGACGTGTACGATCTCGCGGCGACTAGCTGCCTGTGCGAGCTGACCGAGAAGTCGGCCGACAGGCGCGGCCGCACGATGGCGATCCCCGACTTCACGCGCGGCGCGTGGCGGACGAATCCGCCGCTCGGCATCGTCGACATCGATCTCGGAAAGTTTGATATAATGTGCGGCAGGGTAAATCGAAGCAAGGAGATGAAATGGGCAGGGTGACGTTTGCCGCGGCGGTTTGCGCCGCTTCCGCGCTCGTGGCGGCGCTGGCGCAGGCCGAGGTCTCGAAGTGGGATCCGCGCATGGCCGCATAGTCGGCTGTCGTGGACACGAACGGCGTGAAGTGGATCGACGGGAAGTTCCTGCCGATCGAAGGGCGTGAATAGGAGAGGGACACACCCCACGGAACGTGCGTTTTACGGGGCTTTCCGCGATTTCAACCCTTTGAATGACCTCGGAAGCGGGTAGAAACCACGCGAAGCGGCTGTTTCCGGCGGGGACCAAAGCGGGCGCGGCATCGCGGCAAATCCGCGGCAAATCCTCACTAAATCTTTGATTGCCACTTGACCGCATAACCATTATTCACATTCCCCAACCTCGTCAACCAGCACTTGATGCCCATGATAGATTTCGTCCGCACCGTAATCTCATTTTTCCGTTGCCTTTCGTCCGCGGGTTTGGTATGATGTGCGGCATGAAGAGGGCAAAGACAGTGAAGATGTGGTC
>JAZSLQ010000064.1:0-8211 GCA_045535455.1 Kiritimatiellia bacterium
GACCACATCTTCACTGTCTTTGCCCTCTTCATGCCGCACATCATACCAAACCCGCGGACGAAAGGCAACGGAAAAATGAGATTACGGTGCGGACGAAATCTATCATGGGCATCAAGTGCTGGTTGACGAGGTTGGGGAATGCGAATGATGGTTATGCGGTCAAGTGGCAATAAAAGATTTAGTGAGGATTTGCCGCGGATTTGCCGCGATGCCGCGCCCGCTTTGGTCCCCGCCAGGAAACAGCCGCTTCGTGTGACTCGCAGACAATCATATACAGGGTCGTCTTAAACGGATAGTGGGTTTCCGGGGAACGGAGCTTTCGGTGATCAGTCGCGCGGACGCAGGTAGAACCTGCCTATCACGCGAGACGTGCTCATCGTGTTTATGAACGCCTGCGGGTCGATCTTTTTGCAGATCGCGTATATGTATGTTGTATCGTCTGCGGCAACAACAGAGTATACGATGCTGGCCGGACTGTCGGTGTACCCGCCGGTTCCGGATACAACCGTCGCCCCGTGATGGCTGACACGGTAAATCGCCTCGCACACCCGCTTCGGCTCGCTCGTCACAATCAACAGCGTCTGGTACTGGTATGTTCGATACATCAGGTGAACAACCTGAAGCGTGACGAACTGGTAGACGATTGAGTAAAGCGAACCGCTCCAGCCGAAAGTAAAGCCACCCGCGAGGAGTATACTGGCGTTGAGCGCAAGTATGATGTTCCACGTCTCCCGTCCCCTCCGCTCAGACATGTAGATGGCGATGAAGTCCGTTCCGCCTGTCGTGGCGTTCCACCTGAGGCAGAGCGACATCGCGAAGCCAAACACTATGCCACCAAAGATGCTCGTTACGAACGGGTCGGTCGACAGGCGAGACATGTCACCCTCGGACATGAACGAAGTGAGCATGTCCACTGGCAATACGTCCGTCAGCAAGCCGGTCATGAAGATCACGTAGAGCGACCACATCGTGAATCTGCGTCCGATGTAACGGAATCCAATCCAGACCGGCACGGCGTTGAGTGCGAGGTTTATCGGCGAGAACGGGACGGTCCATTCCCATCCGCCGACGTCGGAAAGCTTCTGCAGGATGCGCTGGATAAGCATTGAAATCCCCGTCGTGCCAGCGGGATAAAGCCCTCCCCACGCGACGAATGTGCGATAGTTTATAGCTATAACAAGCGAAGCGAAGGTCAGCACGGCGAAGGCCTCGAAAGCCCTTCTTCGCTCAACCCCGTTCGATTTCCAAACCTCGACCATTTACAGTTGCTGACTCTGTATGCTCCACCCCTTTTCGAGCTCCTCAACGGCTTTACCGGTTGCCGATTGCCAGAATTTGCCGTTGTCGAAGGTGTGGTCGCGCATTGCGGCGTTTAGCTTCTTCATCGTTCCAGGGTAACGGCCCTCGACAAAGCCGAAAAAATGCGCGGTGACGCGATAGGAGTCGTTGTAGTGGTATTTCTTTATGTTCTTGCGCACATAGCCGCAACCGTCGGACTCAGGTTCGAAGAGGAACCAGCGGATGTAGTCCGCATAGCCCTCGCTCGCCCATCCAGGGCAGTTGTCTTTGTTATGACCCTTCGTCCAATAGTTCTGCATGATGTGGACGAGTTCATGGATCGTCGCGCCAAGCGCCTCGCCGTCCAGGTTCTTTCTGAACCAGTCGGTGCGAAGGCGGACCCGTCTTTCGCGCGCGGAAGCCCACGCCGGCGCGTTACTGTCGGACCTAAGCGGTTCAATGACGAACTGGAAGAGTATCTCCTTCGGCGGCTTCCAGCCGTCGGACTCCATGATGTCTGTGAGCTTCACAACCCACTCGCTCATCGCAGGCGCGAACTTCTCCTCGGTCCACTGTCTCAAGTCCGGGAGCGGTTGAGGAAATAGGCCGCATCGTCCGACTTGCCGAGCGCCTTTGCGAATCGCGCGGCACATGCGTCGTCGTAGCAGCCTTCAAGGAGGCGCGACACGCTTTCGTCTTTGATTATGTCACAGGGGTAGTAGCCGTACTTCTCGATAAGCTCATACCGAGCCTTGCCCCTGTTGCGGTTCTCCGTGAGCGTCGTCTTGACGCATTTCCACGCCTTTTCCCAGTCTATCTGGCACCAGTTCCCGCGCCCCGGCTCCCCAAACCCCTTCAGGTATGCATCCACGACCATCGGCACGGAATGGACGCCTATCATGCACTGGTTGTCTTTTCCCCAAAGCGCCCAGACCGGCAGAAAGCCGTTCCGGTCGTAGTGCTTCAGCATCGAATTGACGAAGGCCGGCACGTATTCCGGCGTGAGGATCGTGTAGAGCGGACCTGCCGCGCGATACGTGTCCCAGCACGAGAACGTGGAATATTCAACATCCTCGCCGACATCGGAGACGAGGTTCGGCTGGAAGCAGAGATGGTACAGGGCAGTATAGAAGCCCTTGAGCTGGTTGGGCGTACCCTTCGCCTTCACACGGCCGAGCAGCGTGCGCCAGGCGTCCCGGTTTGCGGCGAGAACGCCGTCGAAATCCCAGCCCGGAACCTCCGCGTCGATGTTGCGCCGCGCACCTTCGGCAGAAGTGCGCGAAAGCGCGACCTTCAGATACACGACGCCGTCCTGCGAGACGTCGAGATCGTAGACCAGCTGCGGTATCTTCGCGTCGCCGACATGCTGCGCCGCGCGCACGGCGACCGGCTCCGCGGAAATCTCCCACGCGAAGTAGAGGTCGTGTCCCGGCCAGCCCGCGCGATCGATGCGCCCCGAAACGCGGCGGTTCGCCATCTCCGCCATTTCGAGCTTCTTCACCGTGCGGAAGGACCACGACGGGTCGAAGAGAAGCCAGGCGGGTCTATCCTTCGGGTAGGTAAAACGTCAGAGCGCCACGCGGTCCGTGCACGTCGCCTCGACCTTGACGCCATCCTTCAGCGTCACGCCGTAGTAGCCGGGCGAAGCCTTCTCGCTCGCCTTGTCGTATTCGCAGGAGAAGCCGCGTTTCACAAACTCGTCAAAACCGCCGCTCGCCGGCATGAAGCCAAGGTCGGTAAACTCAGAGCATCCGGTTCCGCTCAGGTGATTCTGCGAAAAGCGCTCAATTTTTCCGTCGCTGTACTGGTAGCCCGAACATCGGGACCAGCCGCCATGTCCGGTATCGGGACCGGGCTGTACCATGCCGAACGGATAGGCCGCCGCGGGGGTCGTGTGCCCGTTGCCGCCCGTTCCGATAAACGGATCGACCCAGTCAAGCACATTCAGATCGGCTCTAAGCACGCCTGCGGCAAGCGCCGCGGCGAAAGATCCAACGATGCAAAGTTGTCTCATGTCGTTAATGTCGTTTTGATGAATGCATCACAATATCGTCAGCGAGAAGCCACGCGGCCTTTCCTGACAGGTTCCGAGCAGCGAGGTGAAGAAGGTCTCACCCCTGAAGGCAGCTTCTGATATTGCAGTTGACTTTGCGCCAAGCAAAAATGCCTTCGTGTCGTCATAGGCCGTGCAGCAGCGCATCACCCCCGATTCATCAGCGACCGCCACCTTGTATTTCCCGGACCTGTAGTCGATCGTGAAACGGAACATCCACTCCCTTCCATCGACCGGAGTCACACCATCCGCCACAACATCCACCCAGATCAGGCCACCCACCCCTCCACCCACAACTCCCGGCTCTTTCCGCGTCCACACCTGGAAGCAGCCGTTCGTGCCGAGGCGGATGGCGGCCTGTGCGTCCGCATCGTCCAGTCCATCGGAATCCTCTGCCCAGAGCTGCGTCCTGAGTTCGACAGTCACGACATTCCCCGTGGACGCAGCAAACGGCGTGAAAACGTTTTCGTCGACAAGAAACGCCCTACCGTCAGCACCGTATTCGACGCCTTCCGCCCATGTTCCCGTAAGCAGCGTCGTCTCGTCCGTCTCGTTCAGCCAGCCCAGCCGTCCGTCGTCCGGCGCGACATCAACCCAGATGGATGCGCCTTCCCTGCGGAAGGCTGCGGCATGCCAGGCAGGAACTTCGTTGACGAGCACAAGATACTCGCGCGGATCCTCCTCGGGCAGTTCTGTTGTAGTCAGCACCTGATAACTACCCGCAGCCAGCGTTCCGCCATCGCCCATCGTGACGGCAACCGGGTTTTCCCGCGACGCGCCAGCCACAGTGATGGTCGTGACGGCGATTCCGCCTTCCGGAACGATAACCACGTCGCCGCCATTCCAGGTCGCAGACGTGTCGGCGACTACAAGTTTTAGCGTCTTGGAGGACACGCTGAATGTCGTGGCCGCGCCGACCCGCGTCGGGTTTGCGAGAGCCAACTGCGAAACAAGTGAGGGCTGCAGGTCGCTTCCCGCCGTCACAAGACTGTATGTGCCTGGCGCAACAACCGTCCCGCCCCCTCCAAGTCGCACACTCACCGTTCCAGTGCCGTTTGTGAGCGAGAGCTTGCCCATAACGATCACCGCACCAGAACCGGCAGACGGCAAGGCGAGCGTCGTACCCGGCTCGAGAAGCACATCGCCGCCGCCGGCTTTTGCACTCGTCGAGGCATATTCAAGGGTTGTCGCACCAAGGACAGCGAGTCCGCGTCCGAATTGGGTTGTGGACGTATTTGCAAACCTGATTGTCCCGCCGCCGTAGGCCGCCACGCCGAGGGTCGAGCTCGCGATTTTCCCGGCAATCGTCACGGTGCGCTTGACGGATGGGTCGTTGAAGTCCGCAGTGTCGATGAACAGCGTCGCGGGATTGTCGGGATTTTCCGAATACGATGAGAACACGGTTGAATCATCGCTTCCGTTTTTCCCCTTGCCGAGAACCCAGCCCGACGTGCAGCCGATTGCAAGGGCTCGGCCGTTAGCGACGGAAATTGCCTCTCCTTTCGCGTTCATTCCGCCGCCCCCGACTACGACACTCACTTTAGAGGTAGCCGCGTTTGCGTCGTTCCACTTCACGGTTCGCGCAGTCAGATTGAGATTGTGGTAGGTCCTAGTTGAATTTGTCTTGATTCCGTTGAGGCGGAATACACCATTGCAGCTTTCAATGCACGAAAGGTTCGAGTTCATGTCGCCGCCGAAATCACCCATGACGGCGAACTCGCCATTGTTGACCAAAACCGCGCTTGAAGTGCCGGACACATGGAATGTGCGCGAGGTGAATGCGCCGCCTTCGCACACCGAGATGCCCTGCAGAGCATCGTTCTTCAACGTCGAGCAGCAGCTGTCGACGGTAATCGACGAGCCGCTGCGGATGTTGTAGAGGCCCTGCGGCGTCCATTCGCCGGAACTCATGATTGTGTAGTGCCCAAGGAGGTCGGTCTGCCCGGCGTGGATGTCCGGTGCCGTCACGCCGCCCGAAAAGCGAACGCCTCCCTCAGTGCGTATTTCGCCCGCAAACTCGACGGGAGCGGTGAAGACAGGCGTGTCAGGGCAAAACCGCGCAATCGCCGCGCCGGACGGAATGGTGAATTTGAATCCGGCGACGGCAGTCGCCGCGCAACCCTGCGCAAACTCAATGAACGCGGGGGTGATATCGCCGATGTCGTTGTCGACCGTCCCAGCTGCCGTTGCGGCGAAGACAATCGGCTCGCCGCCTCCGACAGTAGGCTTCACGCCTTCAGCCCAGTTGTCGGCGGTTGAGAATTTCCCGTCGCCCGCCGTGCCGGTCCAAAGGCAGTAGCCAGCATTGGAGACAGTCGCCTTCAGCGTGTTGCCGCTCTTCGTGAACGCGCATGCCTTGCGCCCGGAGAACCCCGTCAGCCGAAGCATGGAGAGATCATCTGGCAATCCGCCTACCGCAGTCAAAATCGTGTGAGTTCCAGCGGCAATGTCGCCCGACCCAAGCTTGATGAATGTCGGCAAGTTGTCCTGCAAGACGAGCTTACCGCCGATTTGCGTAAGCGCGTTGTTGCCGAGGGAAGGCATTTCAAGAACGCTTCCGCCGCATAGAACAAGGTCTCCCGTGAGTTTGAGGGCGCCGTAGGCAAGATGCCCGTAGACGCGAGCCGTCGTACCGGTAATGATGCCAGCTGTAAGCGTGTGGCCGTCCGTGCGGATCGTCGCGCCGTCGTCGACTGCCACTGGGCCGGACACTCCGCGCCAGTCGGTGTCCCTGTCGAGAGTTATCCAGCGCTTCACCGTGAACGACGAGCAGGGAAACGACGAACCCGCAGGAATGTTCGGGACTGCCTTGCCCCATGCGACGACTGCCGTGCCAGACGACGGTACGGCAGTCACAGGGTAGCCGTTCGCGTTCACGCACTCCCAGTTAGCAGCAATTGAAAGTGCGCCGTTGCCAGGCCCTACCCAGCGAGCGGTCGCGGCGGCGGACGGATCATAGCCGTCCGGGAACTGCGGGTCGGACATTTCCTCAGCTCTCCAGTCGTCAAGGAGCTGATCGAGCGTGCGTCCGGTGAGGGCAGGCCACATAGTATCAACCTTGTAGCCCCTGTTCGTGCTGCAGTAGTAGAGGAGACCTTTCAATATGCCGGGGCCGTAGGCGCGGCGTATGTATTCAATCAACCCCGCGCCATCGCCGTAGTTGTCCAGTGCAAAGCCCCGCGCCGCAAGTTCCCTTTCCCTGTCCTGCACTTCCCTTGGCGTTGCGAAGCAGTAGCGGCGCACCCATTCGGCCAGACCCTCGGTGAGATGCTCTATCTCGCCGGATGTGAGCGTAATCGTCTGGTCCAGCTGTATTTCCCTGCCGAGGTAGCGGGAAAGGCATCCCTGAACGGCGTGGCCCATCTCGTGAATGAGCGCACCTCGCGTATCGTACGCCCCCGCATGCCATAGCCAGCGCATGTTCAGCCAGATCATGTTCCCGCCCGTTGCCGCAACGCCGTCTTCGCTGTCGTAGAGCTCAAGGTACAGGATCTCGTTGTCCACCGCCGCCGTGCTTCCCATATAGGAACGGCAGATTTCGGCAGCCCAGCCCTCCATCTCCTCGCGAATGTACGCCGCGTCAAGCTCGTCCGCCCAGTCCGGGTTCGTCCCTTCGGCGTACTTCACCTGAAGTGCGCCGAAGGAAGGCAAAGAGAGCGTCGCACACGCAGCCATCACCAAAAGGAGACGGCACAATAAACACATGGCCCACCCACTTTCGTGATTGTCAGGCTTCAGCCGCAGCCGGCACACGCTAATTCCGCGTTTCACCTTAAGATGACTATGGTGCCCTGCGGCTTGACTGCTAGGACGATGTTGCCGCCAACGACGGAAACGCCCTTCGCCCATTTCGGTGAACCTTCTGCGAGCGCGACGTTCGCCCCTGCAAACCCGCCTCCAGTTGTGATCTGTTTTTCACCGCCAGTCGGCCAGGGGCAGGTCGCCGAGACCTTGACCTTCACCGTGCCACTCGCAGTAACGCTCTTGCCATCGGCGATTGCAAGCTGCGGAACGGCCGATCTCTGCGTGAGTTCAAACGCGAGCACGGCGCCATCCTCAAGCGTCAGGTCGCCGCCAAGCCCAATCGCCTCCGTCCCAGAAACGGCAAGCGCCGCGCCGCTCTTCACCGTGACAGCGCCAGTGCCTGTCGCGCCGGACTTCGCGAGCTGGAGCGTGCCGGCATTCACCGTGAACGCGCCAGTCATGGTCGAGCCGTGGGGGTTCATCACGAGCGTCCCTTCGCCGTCTTTGACGATTCCGCCTCCGCCCTGCGCGCCGCCCGTCCACATGACCGTATGCCCCCGCGTATCTATAGTCGTATTCCCGTTTCCATAACGGCAGAATCCCCAATCCCATTCGTAGCCGGTCCGCTTGACGCCAAACATCTCGAAATCGGTCGCCGCGTAGATTGTGTGGTTGCCCTCGAACTGGAAATAGTAGTCTTGGGTTTTTGTACCAAACCCTTCGCTACCAACATAGATGTTCGGAATCTTCACAAAGACATAGCGATTCATTTCGTGGGTTGCGTCGCCTTTCCAGATGCCACCCGCTCTGAGGACGCCGCTGTAGTTCTGGTCGCCTTCCGCACCGACAAAGTCATTGGCAGTGCCCGCAATCACCCATACTCCATTTACGACCATCTCGCCGCGCACAGAGACGCGCCCATAGGTGTTGCCCGTGAGGACGGAATCGACCTCGGCATAGCCGCCCGCCTCGACGCGGAGGATCGTCGTATTCGTCAATCCGCCCGTAATCGCCTTGCCGTACAGCCGCGAGCCGTTCGGCACGGTGTAGCAGCTCGACATGGAGCCGGTCGCCGTCCAGTCATCCGTGAAGGTGATTTCGCCCGTGAGCGCACGGGACGCGGCGTTGTCCGTGTT
>JAZSLQ010000095.1:0-4945 GCA_045535455.1 Kiritimatiellia bacterium
CGCGCTTGACGAGGTGGCGAACTCGCCCGCCTTGCTGATCGCGGCGATTCGCGAGCCGATCTCGACCGTCTACAAGGCCTGGCGAGAACGCGATGTCTTTGCGAAGATCGACATGTCGGACTTGGCGCTCGTGACTGCTTCCCTTCAGGAGCTTGCGACTGCCGCCACAGCAGCGCTCAAGGCGAGGAGCAAGAAATAATGGACACTCCGCTGATTGTCACGAAGGTGGAGATCGACGAGCTCCTGAAGCTGCTGCCGAGCGACGAAGCGCAGCGCACGCTCTCCTTCATCGACGCCCTGAAGGTCTTCGACCGCGCCGCCGACAAGAAGCGCTGCGCCGCCGAGATCGCGTCCCGGCTTGAGCCGCTTGGCTACAAGGGGCTCAACCTGAAGTCGCTCTACCGAAAGCTGAAGGACTTCAAGAAGATCGGCGTGTGGGCGTGTGTCGACAGGCGCGTTGCAAGGCGCGTGTCTGCCCAGGGCATCGCGGCGAACAAGGTCTTCGTCGAGCATTGGCACTCGCGCGTCCTGATGAACCGCCGCAAGGTGAAGCCGGCGTGGCGGGCTCTGATGCTCGATCTCGTAAACGGCGTCGCCATTCCCGGCGTCGGCACGTGGAAAGAACTCTACGCGGCGACCTTCGGCTACCGTCCGGCGGCCGACGAGCCGTGTCCCTGGGGCGAGGCGGCGCCTCCGCCCGGCTGGTCGCTCCGCAACCTGATGATGGTCTCGCCAGACAAGTGCTCGCTCGAGGCGGCGCGGATCGGACTCGGCCAGGCGAAGATCGACTTCCTGCCGACCGTGCGGCTCACGCGCGTCGGGCTTCTGCCGTGCCAGGTCGTCGAGGTTGACGACATGTGGTATGAACACATGGTCATCTTCGGCGGCAACGCAAAGCCGCAGCGCGTTCTCGAGTTCGCGCTGATGGATCGTCTCACAGGGCATGTCGTCGGGCATCTTGCGAAGCCGGTGGTCGAAGCTCCTGACGGCACGCGCCGCACATTGAAGTCGGCGTGGGTTCGCTACCTCTACCACTACCTATTGTGCGTCGTGGGCGTTCCAGAGGGCGGATGCGTCATCAAGGGCGAACACGGTACCGCCTCGGCTGACGACACCTTCGCCTCTGCGCTCGCCGCGATCAACGCCGTGCGCGAGGATGCTGGCTGGAAGCCGGTTGTCTTCCGCGCGGGCTCGATCATCACCGAGCCGCTGGCGAAGGGGCTCCCGGGCGTCCAGTCGAAGGGCAATCCGCGCCACAAGGGAATGATCGAGCAGATGCACGCGACTCTGAAGAACTACGCCGACGCGATCATCTTCGGCGGTATCGGCGGCGGCCGTGGCGTGCAGCCGCACGAGGCGCTTGGCATGGCGAGGGAAGACGCGGCGCTCGTGAAGCTTGCCGCGGCGCTTCCGGCGACGGCGGGATCCGGGATCCGCTTCAACTTCCCGACCTGGCGCGTGTTCGCGGTCGCGGTCGAGGAAGCTCACCGGCAGATGGACGAGCGGACGGATCACCAGCTCGAGGGCTGGGAGGAGTGCGGCTTCACGGTCGGCGAGCTGAAGGTCGCCGGGATGCCTCACTGGACTTCGATGCCGCGCATGGCGGCGCTCCCGCCCGAGAGGTCCGCGCAGGTCAGGGCGCTCGTTGCGTCGGGCGCTGCGGAGTACCGCGAGCGCAAGATGTCTCCGGCAGAGGCGTGGGCGGCGTCCGTCAAGACGGCGAAGCTCGAGCGCGTCTCGCCGGCTTTCGCGCCGATGATTCTCGGCAAGGAGCTTGCACACGTGGGCACGGTGGGCGACAAGCTTAACGTCACGGTGCGCGACGCAGAGACCGGCGAGAAATACATCGTCGCAGCGATCATCGATGGGCAGCCGCTTCCCAGGGGCGAGAAGGTCCATGTCTGGATCAACCCGATGGACTGCGGCAAGGCGTATGTCTGCGATCTGCAGGGGCGTTTCCTCGGCGTTGCAAAGTCGCTTCCGGCGGTTCGCGCCGATGCGGACGCGAGCGTCGAGGCGCTCCAGGAGCAGCTGGGAATGCGCAGCGCGGCGCTTGCCGATGCAAAGCAAAAGCTCGAGCCGCTCGTCAAGGCGCGGCTCAAGGAGCGCAACGAGGCCGCAGCTGCGAACCTCGGCGCGCTCGGCGTCGAGGATCCGGTCGAGCGCCGGGAACTCGAGGAGAGGCAGCGCGGCGAACTTGCCGACGTCGAGGGCGCGGACATCGAGCTCGATCCAAGCGAAGAGCCGGAGGAGGAGGTCGCGGACCTTACATTCGATCCGGACGAGGTGCCGGGCGAAGAGCCGCAGATACCGCATGACGACTTTATTGACTAAAACCACCAACAAGGAGAAAATCAAATGAGCATAATTATTCCAGAACGAGTCAGCGACCTGATGCCGGCGACGCCGAGCCAGGGCATGAACCGATCGGCAGACCAGGTGCGCGCCACGTGCCGCGCATACGTGGACGCGGGCCGCATCACCGACGAGGGGCTTGAAAGCATTATCAAGCTTTTCAACCTCGGCAAGCAGCGCGGCTACTCGTTCGACCAGACTGGCGCCCTTGTGGAGTATTCGGGCGCGACGCTGTCGCGGCTCTTCGCCGGCAAGTACGAGGGCGCGCTTGACAAGGTCGTCTCGCAGATCAACTCGTACCTGGAGCTCGAGGCCGAGCGGGCGAAGATGAAGTCCGATCGCTTTATCGAGAACTCGATCTGGACGAAGGTCAATTCGCTTTGCAACTTTGCGATCACGAGGAACGCCATCGTGCGTCTCGTCGGTCCGTCGCAGATCGGGAAGACCCACTGCCTGAAAGAATACATGCGCCGGTCCAACAAGCAGGTGTGCTATGCGAGGATCCCGGCGGCTCCGACGATGAAGCTCGCGGTCGCGGCGTTCGCGGATGCGGTGGGCGTCGGCTCGTCGCTCAGGGTGGACGAGGCGCGGCAGCGCGTCGCAAAGGCGGTCGGCCGGAATACTCTCCTTATCATAGACGAGCTGCACGAGCTTGTCATGTCGGGCGGGAAGGGCACGGCGATGAAGGTCGTCGAGTGGATCCGCGAGATCTGGGACAACTCCAACTGCGGGATGGTGCTGTGCGGCACCAGGTCTCTCGAGGACGACTTGATCAACGACGCCAGGATGAAGGGGTGGCTCGTCCAGATCGACCAGCGCTGCCAGCGCGTCATGAACCTCCCGACGCGCATCCCGCGCGAAGACATCGAGCTTGCGGCGAGGGCCTACAGCATCGGCGGCTCGACGGCTTGCGTCGAGAACATCCTTGCGAACATCAGGATGAACCGCCTCACCTCGTGCCTCGCGCTCACGGCGAGCTGGTGCGCCGGCAACAACAAGTCGAAGCAGAAGCACCCGCTGAGCTGGGAGAGCTTCCGCGCGATCTACCGCTCTCAGTTCGAGGAGGTGTGACATGCGCGAGGTCAAGTGCGACAACACTACCTGCCAGTGGAACAAAAAGCGCAAGTGCGTCTTATTCCCTGGCGTCACGCAGCTTGAATGTCGATACCGCTTTACCACTAAAACCAAAACCACCAACAAGGGAAAATGAACATGGCAAGAAAGACCGTCAAGGAAATGTCGAAGGAAGAGGCGTTCGCGCTCGCCGACGAGGTTGCGCGCGAAATCGTCGCCAACCGTGCGCTTGTCGCCGAGCGCGACCAGCACATCCAGGACGTGCAGGACAAGTACAATCCGCTAATCGAGGCGAACGACAAGGCCATAGACGCCAAGATTGCGCTTGTCGCCATGTTCGCCAAGGCCAACCGTGCCGAGTACTTCTCCGACAAGAAGAGCTGCGAGACGCCGCTTGCGGTTCTCTCGTTCCGCTACGGCAACCCGACGCTGAAGCCGCTTTCGTCCAAGGACTCCTGGGATGAAATCGCGGCTGCGCTTGAGGCGAGCAAGGACGGCAAGGAGTTTGTAAAGGTCAAGAAGGACATCGACAAGCGCGGGCTCGTCAAGAAGACTGCGGAATGGCTTGCCGGATTCAAGCTCCGCATCACGCAGAGCGAAACCTTCGCCATCGATCCAAAGACGGACGTGATCGCATGAACGGCTGGCACAAGTGCCATCTTTGCGACTGTGAATATTACGACCCGTCCTCCGACGGCTACTGGGGCTGGTGCCCCGGTTGCCGCGAGGCCCAAAACCACAAGGAGGCAAATCAACATGGGACACTGCAAGAGACCGAGGACGCGAGAATTCGCGCCGACCAACTCCGGCTCGAGGACTAAGCCCGAGCGAATCAACCTCCGCTGCACCACTGAGCAGTGCGGCCGCGCACTGAGCGCCGTCGTCGTGGCGAGAGAGATCCGCAAGATGCGAGACCCCAAGCTCGGCACCAATGTTTCTGATGCATTTCACCATGTGATAATCCCTGTCTTTGAGAAGGTCGTCCGGGCGTGGCGTTTCGGCTCTGCAGCCGAACGCGCGTCCGCGTCCGTCTACCTCGAGGAGTTCGTCCGCAAAGAGGACTACATCCGCAACCGCCATCTTCACTATCAACCAACTCTATTCTAACCACCACCACACCACCAGGAGAAACCATGAGCATCGAGGAAATCCAGAAAGCATTAGACACCGCATGGCATGAAATCGGCCACGCCTACGCATTTGTTGGCGACGCTCGATTTCTTGCAGCGGAAATGGCGGTAGACAACGCTCGTAAGCTGCTTAAGCAGGCGAGTGAAGCGCTTGATAAGATACAAGACTAACCACCACACCACCAGGAGAGCAGATGAAAACTCTTACACCACTTCAGCGCAAGGCATTGTTCATGGGAATTCGCCCGGCCGCGATTGAGGTCGGCGAGGATCCCGAAGTCTACCGCAAGCGCATCTTAAAGGAAGAGCTTGGAGTCGAGCATCTTGACGAGGTCTCGCGGAACGGCGGCTTCGACAAACTGATGTCTCGCATCTGGGCTGATCGC
>JAZSLQ010000254.1:0-7133 GCA_045535455.1 Kiritimatiellia bacterium
ACGGGTTGATCGGCTGGCCATATCCCATACGGCAGCAGTAGGGGCATTTGCCGCGGTTGCTGCTTCTGCCCTTCTCCATCGCGCCAAAGAGGCAAAGACCAGAGATCGAGTAGCAAAGCGCACCGTGGATGAAGCACTCAAGTTCAAGACCACCGCAACGCTTGGAGATGGAGGCGATTTCTGCAAGCGACAACTCGCGTGCAAGAACGACACGCGAAAAGCCGACATCCTTCAGCGCAAGGACACCTTCGAGATTGTGGGCGACGAGTTGCGTCGAGGCGTGAAGCGCGAGCGCCGGGAAGTGGCGACGGCAAAGACGCGCGACGCCGAGATCCTGGACGATTAGCGCATCAGGACCGATTTCCTCAAGCCGAGAAAGAGTCTCGACGGCTTGCTCGACGTCAACTTCATCGACGAGCGTATTGAACGTGACATAGACCTTCTTGCCCTTCGCATGCGCGAAACGGACGAGATGCCCAAGGTCTTCAAACGAGAGGTTTTTCGCAAACGCCCGCGCGGAGAAGTCGGCAAGGCCGCAATAGACCGCGTCCGCGCCAGCGTCAAACGCCGCAAGCGCCGTCTCGAAGTCTCCGGCAGGCGAGAGAAGTTCTGCGCTCACAGTGCAGAAAAATCGAGGGTGGCGAAATAGTCGGCAAGAGTCTCGGCGCGGCGGATCTCGCGCACAGAGCCGTCTTCCTCGAGAAGAAGTTCGGCAGAGCGAAGCTTGCCGTTGTACTGGAATCCCATCGCGTGACCGTGCGCACCGGCGTCGCAGATCACAACGTAGTCGCCAAGCTCAAGAACAGGGAGCTCACGCTGGATTGCAAACTTGTCGTTGTTTTCGCACAAGGATCCAGTGACATCGTAGACATTGCGCTCTGCGGCGTCTTCCTTGCCGGGAACGACGATCTCGTGGTAGGCGCCGTAAAGCGCGGGGCGCATGAGATTAGACATGCACGCGTCGAGACCTGCATAGAGGCGGTAGGTGTTCTTGATGTGGCGCACCTTGGCGACGAGATAGCCGTAGGGCCCGGTGATGCAGCGACCGCACTCCATGTAGAGACGGATCGGCTTCATGCCCTTTGCCTCGACGAGCTCGGCGTATGCGTCGCGGATTCCCTCTCCCACGCGCTCCAGGCTCATCGCCTTCTGGTCTGGCTTGTAGGGGATACCGATGCCGCCGCCGATGTTCACAAACTCGAAGTCGATGCCGACCTTCTCGTGGATCTCCCATGCGAGCGTGAAAAGAAGCTTCGCGGTGTCGATGATGTACTCGGGGTCGAGCTCGTTCGAGGCGACCATCGTGTGGAGGCCGAAGCGCGTGACGCCCGCCGCCTTCATCTTCGCATAGCAGTCAAACAGCTGTTCGCGCGTAAAGCCGTACTTCGCCTCCTCGGGCTTGCCGATGATGGCGTTGCCGCCCTTCAAAGGGCCGGGGTTGTAGCGGCAGCACATAACGCGGTCAGACCAATCGGCCGCACCGACAATATTCTGCAGGAACGGCCAATGCGTAATGTCGTCGAGGTTGATAATCGCGCCAAGTTCCCACGCCTTCTTGAACTCCTCGGCCGGCGTGTCGTTCGACGTGAACATTATCGCCTCGCCGACGTTGCCCACCTTCTCGGCAAGAATAAGCTCGGCCATCGACGAGCAGTCACTCCCGAAGTCGAACTCCTTCAGCATCTTCATGAGGTGCGGGTTCGGCGTTGCCTTTACGGCGAAGTATTCACGGAAGCCCTTGTTCCATGCAAACGCCTTCTTCAGGCGACGCGCGTTCTCGCGGATTGCCTTCGCGTCATAGACGTGAAACGGCGTCGGCCACTTCTTCGCCGTTTCCTCGATCCACGCCTTGTCAAATGGGAGTTTTCTCATTTTATCCTCGCCTTACCTGGTCTGAATCTTGATCTTGGCGGCATGGCCGTTCAGATCGACTGCCTCGGCCTCGACCGCGCCAAACGCAAACTCCACCGTCAAAGTCTCGCCCTTGACGTATTCGATGTGCGTCTCAAGCGCCGCCTTTAGCTCGGCGTCGGTCTCTACGGTGACGTTGATGCGCTGCGTGACCTCGAAGTCCGCCTCCTTGCGCATCGCCTGGACGTGGCTGACGAACTCGCGAGCCAAGCCCTCTGCGACAAGCTCGGGGCTAAGCGTCGTCTCGAGCGCTAGGACCGTCGCGCCCTCGGACGCGACGACAAGACCGGCCTTCGGCGCACGGGTGACCAGGACGTCCTCAATGGTGACTTCAACACCCTCGATTGGAACGGACGGGGGTTCAGGCACCCCCGCACCCCGCCCAAAGAGCCCGGCGAGGCCGGGCGCGTTTCCTGCTATAGCCGCCGCTACCGCCTTCATCTTCGGGCCGCACTTCTTTCCAAGCGTTTTGAAGTTCGCCTTGTAGCTGACGTCGCAAAGCTCTGTCTCGTCGGAGACATATTCGACCTTCTTGACGTTGAGCTCGTCCATGATGAGATCTTCAAGCCCCTTAACGTCGGCACCGGCGACGCGTATTGCGCTAAGCGGCTGGCGAACCTTGAGGTCGTTGTCCGCCCTGAGGCGGCGGCCGAGTTCGACGACAGTCTGGACCGCGGCCATGCGCTTTTCGAGCGCGAGGTCACGCGCGGCGGCGTTTGCCGTCGGGAAGTCGCATAGGTGGACGGACTCCGGGTCGTTCGCGCCCTTGAGGTTGGTGTATATCTCCTCCGCGATAAACGGAGTGAAAGGCGCGGCGACCTTCGAGAGCTGGACGAGCACATAGCGAAGCGTCCTGTACGCGCAGAGCTTGTCGCCGTCGTTCGTGGACTTCCAGAAGCGGCGACGCGAGCGGCGGATGTACCAGTTGGTCAGGTCCTCTACGAACTTGACGAACGGCCTCACCGAGCGCTGCAGGTCGTAGGCGTCCATCGCCGCGGCAACGTCGGCGATGAGAGTCTCCATCGAAGAGACGATCCACTTGTCGAGAACGTTCCCCGAATCGGGGAGGCGGACCTCTGCGTCCGCGAAATTGTCTACATTCGCGTAAGTCACGAAGAAGGAGTACGCGTTCCACCACGGAATCAGGAGGTCGCGCATGAGCTGCTTGACGCCGTTCTCGGAGAACTTGAGGTTCTCGGCGCGGACGACAGGCGAGTAGATCATGTAGAGTCGAATCGCGTCGGCGCCGTAGGTGTCGAGCATCTTCGAGGGGTCTGGGTAGTTCTTGAGGCGCTTCGACATCTTCTTGCCGTCTTCCGCGAGAACGAGCCCGTTGACGATGACGTTCCTGTAGGGGCTCTTGTCGAAGAGACACGTGCCGAGCACCATTAGCGTGTAGAACCAGCCGCGCGTCTGGTCAAGACCTTCGGCGATGAAGTCGGCGGGGAAGAACCGCGAGACTTCGCCCTCTCCCATGTAGTGTTGTTGGGCGTAGGGCATAGAGCCCGACTCGAACCAGCAGTCGAGCACCTCGGGCGTGCGGTGGTAGGTCTTGCCGTCCTTCCTGATGACGATCTTGTCGATGAAGTGCTTGTGAAGGTCGGTCACCTTCTCGCCCGAAAGCTCCTCAAGCTCCTTCGCGGAGCCGACGCAGATCATGTCCGAGGGATCGTCGTCGTTGACCCACACGGGAATGCAGCTTCCCCAGAAGCGGTTGCGGGAAATGTTCCAGTCGCGCGCCTCCTCGAGCCAGTTGCCGAAGCGCTTCTCGCCGACATAGTCGGGCGTCCAATGGACGCCTGCGTTGTTCTTCGCGAGGCGCTCGTGAAGATCTTCGACGCGAACGTACCACGCGTCGATCGCGCGGTAGATGAGCGGCGTGTCGGTGCGGTCGCAGAAAGGATAGGAGTGGACGATCGTCGCCTGGTGGACGAGCTTGCCCTCTGTCTTGAGGCGCTTGATGATGTCCTTGTCGCAGTCCTTGCAGAAGCGGCCCTTGTACTCGGGAACCGCGTCGGTGAACGCGCAGGCGTCGTCAAGCGGATCGGCAAAGGCGGTCACGCCCGCTTCCTTGCAGACGCGGAAGTCGTCCTCGCCGTAGGCAGGGGCGATGTGGACGATGCCGACGCCGTCATCGGTCGTGACGTAGTCGTCGTTGAGAACGCGGAACGCGCCCTCCGCGCGCTTGTCGGCGAAATACGGGAAAAGCGGCTCGTACTCGGAACCCTTCAGGGCGTCGCCCTTCCCTTCCCAAACGAGCTCGTACTGCTCTTCCTTCTTGAAGATGAACGGGAGGCGCGCCTTGGCCATGACGTAGATAGGCCGCGCGTCGTCAATCACGTCGCGCACCGCGACATAGTCGATCTTCGCGCCAGTGCAGATCGCGAGGTTCTCGGGAAGCGTCCATGGAGTCGTCGTCCAGATGAGGAAGTAGACGGTGCTCTCCCCACTCTTAACTCTCAACTCTTCACTCTTAACTGACGTGGCGCGAACGCGACACGTCACAGTCGGGTCCTGCACGTCCTTGTAGTTCGAGCCGGCCTCGAAGTTGGAAAGCGGCGTCGAAAGCTTCCAGGAATACGGCATGATGCGGTGCGACCTATAGACGCGACCCTGGTTCCAAAGCTGCTTGAAAACCCACCACACCGACTCCATGAAGCCGAAGTCCATCGTCTTGTAGTCGTTGTCGAAATCTACCCAGCGGCCCATGCGCGTAACGGTCTTGCGCCATTCGCTGACGTACTTGAGCACCATCGAGCGGCACTGCTCGTTGAACTTGTCGACGCCGAGCTTCTTGATCTCCGGTGCACCTGCGACGCCAAGCGCCTCCTGCGCCAGCGCCTCGATTGGAAGGCCGTGGGTATCCCAGCCAAAACGGCGCTCGACGTACTTCCCGCGCATCGTCTGGTAGCGGGGAACAATGTCCTTGATCGTGCCGGCGAGCAAGTGCCCGTAATGCGGAAGCCCCGTTGCAAAGGGAGGACCGTCGTAGAACTTGTAGCGCTCCTTGCCTTCGTTCTTCTTCAGCGACTTCTTGAAAGTCCCGTCCTTCTCCCAGAACGCGAGAACCTCCTCCTCCATCTTCGGGAAGGCGACTTTATTCGATACCGGCTTAAACATCATTATGCTCCAATTCTACCTGAAATTGATTTAATATTATACCAAATTGCCCCGTGACGATTAGCGTATTTCGGCTATGCGAAGCTCGACATGAGGGCCGCCATAGTCGGACTCCTCGACTGTGAATATGACGTCGCGCGCGGCAGACGAGCTGCGGCGCAGCTCCTCGACGAGATCGCCGCGGCCCCACCAGACGGAGCGCATGCCATTCACCGTAAGCGCAAGATGGCGCCCTTCCGCGCCAAGCGGGCGGATATCGCAGAGAACTGCATTCTTCATTCCGAAGACCGGCTCTGGATTTCCCTCTCCAAACGGCTCGAGACGCGTGATCCACTCTGCAAGTTCAATTGTCAGGTCATCAGGTGTCACCCACGCATCTACTCCGTCGCCATGCTCTTCATTGCCTGCCGCGACCGAAAGCCCCGCGCACACTTCTGCAAACTTCTCGCGGAACGCATCGACCATCCCGTCTTTCACGGAAAAACCGGCCGCCGCGGCATGGCCGCCAAAGCGGTTCAGAAATTCACCAGACGCCGCAAGCGCATCGCGGACGTTGATGCCGTCTGGCGCGCGCGCGGAGCCATGCCCGCCGACGACTACGCAGACGGGGACCTTGGGCTCCATCCTCTCCATCACACGCGCGGCGACGATTCCAGCGACTCCCTGGTGTCCGTCGGGAAGGTCGATAACCTGCGCGGCAGCAGCGGGCACAATCTTGGAAATAGCGTCCTCAAGCATCTTCTGCTCGATGTTCTTGCGCTCGTCGTTCCGTCCGTTGACTATGCGCGCCGCCTCGCCCGCTTCGTCCTGATCGTCCGCGAGAACAAGCCGCAACGCCTCGACCCCTGACGCCATACGCCCTGCGGCATTGATGCGCGGGCCAAGCAGGAAGCCGAAATCCTTAGACGTGTGGCGAACGACGCCACGACGCGACGCCTTTGAAAAGAGGGACCTAAGACCAACGGGCGCAAGTGTGTCGAAGCGGTTCAGCGCCTCTGCGACGAGAATCCTGTTCTGTCCGAGAAGCGGCATGACGTCGGTGACGGTCGCGAGCCCAGCGAGAACGAGAAGTGGCCCGCCAAGCGATGGCCCAGAATAGAGCCCCATGGCCCTCGCCTTCGTCACAAGCTCGCTTGCAAGGAGGAACGCGACTCCCGCACCGCAGAGGTTTTCGAATATCTCGGGGTGAGACACCTTGGGGTTTACGACGATGCAGTCTGGCAGAGTGTCGCCAGGAAGATGGTGGTCGGTAACGACGACCTCAACGCCCTTCTCCTTCAGGATCGCCACGTTCTCGACGGAGTTTATGCCATTGTCGACAGTCACGACGAGACCGACACCGGGGTTCTCCTTGAGCATTCGCGCGACAGATGGCTCGGACATGCCGTAACCCTCGCTAAGACGCTCGGGAAGAAACGCCGCGACATCGGCGCCAAACGCCGAGAGAGTCCTTACGAGAATCGCAGTCGCGCAAACGCCGTCGCAGTCGTAGTCGCCGAACACGACGATCTTCCGCTTGGCGCTGACGGCGGCGAGTATCGTCTCAGCCGCCACATCGACGTTCGGCAACTCGCGGGAAGGCGCGAGGTCGCGGATAGACGGAGTAAGGAATTCGTCAAGCCCCTCGGCAGATATGCCGCGGAGCTCGAGAATCCTCTCTATCAGTTCCGGAACGCCAGCGCCCATTTCAACCGCCGAGCGCTACTTGACCTCGAAGCACCACTTGTGCGTATCTTTGACGAGACCGTACTGAATGCCCTGAACGCGGTCGTAGAGCTTCTGCAGGGTCGGGTGGACGACGTTCGGATCGCTGACCTTTATGACCTCGCGGCCACGCGTGATCTCCCAGACGGGCGTGATGACGACGGCCGTTCCGAGCGCCGCGACGGCCTGAAACTTCTTGATCTCCGTGTAGGGAACAGGACGCACCTCGACCTTGATGCCGAGGTCCTTCGCGCACTGGCGAAGCGACATGTTCGTGACGGACGGCAGCACCGAGCAGGAATCAGGCGTGACGTACACGCCGTCCTTCGTGATGCCCGCGAAGTTGGACGTTGCGAACTCCTCGACGTACTTGTGCGTCTTCGCATCGAGATAGAGCT
>JAZSLQ010000178.1:0-2421 GCA_045535455.1 Kiritimatiellia bacterium
CGCTGGAAGGCGATCCCCACTCCATCCTCGAGGCCATGACGATCGCCGGCTACGCGATCGGCGCCTCCAAGGGCTTCATCTACATCCGCGCGGAATACCCGCTCGCCATCGAGCGCCTCCAGATCGCCATCCGTCAGGCGCATGAGCTGGGCCTCCTCGGCGAGGACATCCTCGGATCGGGCTTCTCGTTCGACATCGAGCTCCGCTTCGGCGCGGGCGCGTTCGTCTGCGGCGAGGAAACCGCTCTGTTGCAGTCCATTGAGGGCAACCGCGGCATGCCGAAGCCGCGTCCGCCGTTTCCGGCCGTGAAGGGCCTCTGGGGACGTCCCACGGTGATCAACAACGTCGAGACGCTCGCGAACATCCCCGTCATCATCAACAAGGGCGCGGAGTGGTTCTCGAAGATCGGCACCGCGACGACGAAGGGCACCAAGGTGTTCGCGCTCACGGGCAAAGTCAACAACTCGGGCCTCATCGAAGTTCCGATGGGCACGACGCTCCGCGAGATCATCTTCGACATCGGCGGCGGCATCCGCGGCGGCCACAAGTTCAAGGCGGCCCAGACGGGCGGGCCCTCGGGCGGTATCATCCCCGAGCAGTTCCTCGACGTCCCGATCGACTACGAGTCGCTCGCGAAGATCGGCTCGATCATGGGCTCGGGCGGCCTCATCGTCATGGACGAGACCGACTGCGTCGTCGACATCGCCAAGTTCTACCTCGACTTCACGGTCGACGAGAGCTGCGGCAAGTGCGCACCGTGCCGTATCGGCGGCAGGAAGCTTCTCAACTACCTGAAGAAGATCACCGACGGTCGCGGCACCGAGCAGGACATCAAGGACATGGAGGCGATCTGCGACGCGATGAACAAGGCGTCGCTCTGCGGCCTCGGCCAGACGGCGTCCAACCCCGTCCGCTCGACGCTCCGCTACTTCATGGACGAGTACCTGGAGCACATCCACGACAAGAAGTGCCGTTCCGGAAAGTGCTCGAAGCTCATCCAGTACAAGATCGACGCTGCGAAGTGCAAGGGCTGCACGATGTGCGCGAGGAAGTGCCCTGCGGGCGCTATCTCGGGAACCGTCAAGAATCCGCATGTCATCGACCAGGCGAAGTGCATCAAGTGCGGCGCCTGCGAGGCGACTTGCAAGTTCGGCGCGATCTCGCATGGGTGATAAGGAACGGACGGGGATGCCACCCATCCCCGCACCCCTTGAAAAGGAAAGGAACTCTTTGCTATGGAAACTGAAATGATCACTCTTGAGATCAACGGAAAGTCCGTCACGGTCCCGAAGGGCACGTCTATTCTCAACGCGGCCAAGGCCGCCCACATCAAGATCCCGACGCTCTGCTACCATCCCGACCTGAAGCCGGGCGCAAGCTGCGGAATCTGCGTCGTCAGGCAGCTCGTCCCGAGCCGCAACCCGGCCGACAACGGCAAGCTCGTGCCGAGCCCCAAGATGCTCCGCGCGTGTTGCACCGAGGCGACGGCGGGGATGCACATCCTCACTCACGACCCCGACATCGTCCAGGTCCGCAAGACGGTTCTCGAGCTCATCCTCGCGAATCACCCGCAGGACTGCTTGCAGTGCCCGCGCTCGGGCTCCTGCGAGCTTCAGGCGATTGCGGCCGACTTCGGCATCCGCGACATTCCGTTCCCGAAGGAAGTCATCCACCGCGATCCAGACAAGTCCACGCCGTCGATCGTCCTCAACTCCGACAAGTGCATCAAGTGCGGCCGCTGCGCCGAGGTGTGCCAGGAGATGCAGAACGTCTGGGCGCTCGAGTTCATCGGCCGCGGCGAAAAGACGGTCATGGCTCCTGCGGCTGGCGTCAAGCTCGCCGAGTCGCCCTGCATCAAGTGCGGCCAGTGCTCCGCGCACTGCCCTGTTGGCGCGATCTACGAGAACGACGAGACGGCCAAGGTCTGGGCCGCGCTCCGCGATCCCGAGAAGACCTGCCTCGTGCAGATCGCCCCGGCCGTCCGCGTCGCCGTTGGCGAGGCGTTCGGCATGAAGCCGGGCGAGATCACCACCGGCAAGATCTACGCGGCGCTCCGCATGCTCGGCTTCGACAAGGTGTTCGACACGAACTTCTCCGCCGACGTCACGATCATGGAGGAGGGCACCGAGTTCATCAAGCGCTTCACCGAGCAGAAGGACCTGCCGCTGCTCACTAGCTGCTGCCCGGCCTGGGCCGACTGGATGGAGAAGTACGCCCCCGACTTCACGGAGAACTTCTCGTCCGCAAAGTCGCCCCAGCAGATGCTCTCCGCGCTCGCGAAGAGCTACTGGGCAGAGAAGAACGGCGTCGACCCCGCGAAGATCCACGTGACCTCGATCATGCCCTGCACGGCGAAGAAGTACGAGATCAGCCGCGACGAGAACATGTCCGCCTCCGGCTACCAGGACACCGACGTCGCAG
>JAZSLQ010000063.1:0-5234 GCA_045535455.1 Kiritimatiellia bacterium
GGGGAATGGGTAATGGGGAACGGGGGAATTCCTCGCTCACTCATTCAAGAACCATTATCTGCTCTGGCTCACGTGTCGTGGAAATCTCCACGGATGACGCCATCATAATCGGCGAGCGCATAAATCCTACGGGGAAGAAGAAACTCAAGGCCGCGCTTTCAGAAGGCGATGTCGCGTATGTCCTTCGAGAAGCCGTCTCTCAGGCGGAGGCCGGCGCGCATGTCTTGGACGTGAATGTCGGCGTTCCGGGGTTGGACGAACCGGCGCTTCTCGATTCGACAATCCAGGCGGTGCAGAGCGTCACGGCCCTTCCGCTCCAGATCGACACCTCCGACCCAAAGGCCCTCGAACGGGCCCTCCGCCACTACAACGGCAAGGCTCTCGTCAACTCCGTGAACGGGAAGGAGGAGTCGATGTCGTCCGTTTTGCCGCTCGTCGCGAAGTACGGCGGGGCGGTCGTGGCGCTGACTCTCGACGAGAACGGCATTCCCCCTACGGCGGAAGGGCGGCTCGCGATAGCGAAGCGAATCCTTGCCCGTGGCGCAGAATACGGGCTAAAGTCCTCTGACTTCGTCGTTGACGTCCTCTGCCTTGCGGTAAGTGCCGATGCCAACAGCGCGAACGTGATCCTCGAGGCGCTAAGGCGCGTTCGCGAAGAACTTGGCTGCTGCACGTGCCTCGGCGTGTCCAACATTTCCTTCGGGCTTCCGGCGCGGCCGCTTCTAAATGCGTCGCTCTACACGATGGCGCTTGGCGCCGGGCTTTCCGCCGGAATCGTAAATCCGCTCGCGGCTGACATGATGAACGCCTACCGCGCCTATCGTGCGCTCACCGGCAAGGACCGCACTTGTTGCGAATGGATCGACTTGTTCAAGGACTGGACGCCCGACACCAAACAGCTGACATCAGGTGTCCGGCAGCCGTCTTCTGGCGGCGGACAGCCAGAGTCGGCTTCGGGTTCTCGGCTGTCCGACGCCATTCGGCATGGGCTCAAGGCCGATGCGGCGGCGGCGGCGAGAGAAGAACTCGCACGAGGCGTCGCGCCATTGGACGTAATCGGCGCGGGAATCGTGCCGGCTCTTGAGGTCGTCGGCAGGGGATTTGAGTCGGGTAGCGTTTTCCTCCCGCAGCTTCTCATGGCGGCGGAGTCGGCGGGCGCGGCGTTCGACGTCGTTCGTGCGGCGCTTCCATCGCGCGACGGTGCGAGCGTGAGGGGTCCGATCATCGTAGCGACGGTAAAGGGCGACATCCACGACATCGGCAAGAACATCTGCCGCGCGCTTCTCGAGAACTATGGTTTCAAGGTGATAGATCTCGGGCGAGACGTTCCGCCAGAGAGAATAGTCGAGACTGCGCGTCGGGAAAAGGCGCGGCTCATAGGGCTCTCCGCGTTGATGACGACGACCGTCTGCTTCATGGAGGAAACGGTGCGCCTTGTCCATGAGAACTTGCCGGACTGCAAGGTGACTGTCGGCGGCGCGGTGCTGACATCCGACTATGCCGCCAAGATCGGCGCGGACCACTACTCGAAGGACGCGATGGGTCTCGTGCGCTATGCAGAAACAATATTCCCCGCAAAAATGGTATAATACGCACATGAAAAACGCCAAGAGTTTGAACTCCGCCCTCGCAGTAGCGCTTGTTTTCGTTGCCGCTTCGCTTTTCGGCAAGCCAACAGGCGAAGTCAAGGTCACAGCCGACAGGGTTGCGGCAGACAATGTAACAGGGGCCCTTGCGGCCTCGGGGCACGTGCAGGCGGTTGCCGACCCTGTTGTGCTCCACTCCGATTCCGTGACGCGCGACGCCGACGGCGAGTTCGTCTTCGCGAATCCCACCCATGTCACGACGTGCACGAACGACTGGGACCATCTCCATTGGCAAATGTCGGGCGAAGTCCGTTTCAAAGACGGCCATTACGTCTTGCTTCGCAACGCGTGGCTAAGGATGTGGGACGTTCCCGTCCTTTGGTTCCCATACTGGTACTATCCGATGGATACCGACTATGGCTGGCGTGTGATGCCAGGATATACTTCGAGATGGGGGGCATCGCTCTTGACCAAGTATGTCTATGGAATATACGGCAGTGTCAGCGACGGCGCCTACGGGCTCGCGGGCAGCACGCGCTTTGATCTTCGCTCGAAGAACGGCATAGCGCTTGGCCAGTCGGTCAGGTGGAGTCTGGGCGACTGGGGCAAGGGCAAGTTCAAGGTCTACTATGCCTGGGATCAGGACGCCGACCGGTATGACCGCCACTGGAACGACCCACGGAAATGGAACTACAACCATTGGGGCAACAAGGTTCCCAATGAGCGCTACGGGCTTAGCTTGGAGCATCGCGCCGACCTGACGGAGCGTGACGTTTTCTGGATGAAGGCGGCGTACTACAGCGACTCGCATTTCCACCGTGACTTCCTAAGGAAGAGCATGTTGGGCAAGGCCAATGTGTTCGCGACAGATATTGCCAACGAGCTCGCCTGGGAGCACATCGAGCGCCCGGCGTCCGTCGGCGTCAGCGTGTCTGGCCCGCTTAACAACTTCTACGGAGGCGTCGCGCGGCTTCCCGAGTTCTACGTCGACGTCAATCCGATGCCGGTCTTCTCGCTCCCGGTCAACTACGAGTCGCAGACGCGCTTTGGCTACCTCGACCGCGACTACGCCAAGTACGGCAACGGCAATACGCCGGTGCAGTACCGCTACACGCCGGGGCCGTGGGCCAACTACAACGCCTTTCGGCTTGACACGTACCACCGCCTCACGCTGCCGATGAAGTTCGCAGACGTCCTCTCGGTTGTCCCGCGCTTCGGGCTGAGGGGCACGTACTGGAGCGACACAGGGTATTTGGCCGCTCCCAACGCCCGCGCGGGCTCGACGTCCGACGACGCCTGGCGCACGATAGTCGAGGGCGGCGTCACTTTTGCCGCGCGTGGCACGGCAGATGTGGGCGACGACATGACCCATGTAGTCGAGCCGTATTTTGACGTGCTCGTGCAAGAGGCCAACATCTCTGGAGCCAAGAATAACGAGAGACTCTACCGCTTCGACAGCCTTGACTCAAGCAGCGACTGGCTCGACCAGTTCGCCGGCCGCTCGCGCAACTTGCCTTATTCGTGGTATGGCGTAACGCCCGGTCTGCGCAACACGCTTCGCAAGACCGAGGAGGGCGGGCTTTCGAGGATGCTCCTCGATCTCGACGTCTACTGCGCGATCCAGTTCAATGACACGTCCTACTGGGGTGCCAACAAGTACCATCGCCTTGTAAGGAACATGGAGGACCCGAACTACGGGGAAGACGATCCCGTGTTCGTGCCGGGCGTTCGCGCCCGCTGGCAGCCGTCTGCGGACACGATGTTGTCGAGCCGCGTCGAATACGACACGGATGACAACGAGCTTGCGTATGCCGACATTAGCTGGGCACACCGTCTCTCCGAATCGTTCAGCTACCGTATTTCCTACATTGGGCGCAACCACCGTCGCTGGGACTACTCGTCGACAACCTACGACGGGACGACGATGCGCAACGAGGACTTCAACTGGGCGCACTTCCAGTTCTTGGAGGTCGGCTTCGAGCACGAGCTGTGCGACGCCATCGCGTGGAGCCCCTACGTCCGCTGGGACTGCCGTGAGGGAGAGTTCGACGAGATTGGCACGTGGATAGATTTCCGCACCGACTGCCTCGGCTTCCGCTTCAGTGTCTCCTACGAGAACGACTTTACCTGCATCGACGGCTCACGCTATGACAACGACTGGAGCTTCGGGTTCTTCGTCTATCTCCGCGCCCTTGGTCCTTCGTCGGGCAATCCGCTGCATGGCGACTGATGCGGGGCTTGGGTCGTCATTCTGTCGCGGCGAGGAGCAGCGAAAGGGCGTGCTCGACGGTCGCGGTGCGCACTTCGGCGCGATTGCCGGGAAAGATTTGCTTCTCGGTCTTTATTCCTGCTGGCGTTGCGATCCCGAACCACACGAGACCGACTGGCTTCTCGGCGCTGCCGCCGCCGGGACCTGCAATGCCGGTGACGGAAACGGCGTAGTCAACTTTCAGCAGTTTGCGCGCGCCGACAGCCATTTGCTCGGCCGTCTCGGGGCTCACCGCGCCGACGGACGCAAGAGTCTCGGGCGACACCCCAAGGATGTTTTGCTTTACGGAGTTGTCATAGCTGATGACGCCGCCCATGAAAACCGCACTTGAGCCCGCGACTGCCGTTATGGCACTCCCGATTCCGCCGCCCGTGCATGACTCTGCCGTTCCGCAAGTCCGCCCGAGTTCTGCGAGCCGTTTTACAAGTTTTTCCGCAGTTGTCATTTTGCCTTTCCTCCGTGAACAGTATAGCAAATATCTGGTATAATATCGAACACAGTAAAAAACATAGGCATGACTCTCGAAGTCGAAAGGAGCAAATGAAGATTGGATTTTTTGGCGCGGGCAAGATGGCGGAGGGGATCCTTTCCGCGATTGAGGACAAGAAGGGCGTCGTGATGGCCGAGAAGGTCGCGGAACGCGCGGCGGAGCTCAGGCGGAAGTACGGCGTAGCGACGACGGCCGACGTGAAGGAGGTCGCAAAGAAGGCGAAGTTCGTCTTTCTCGCCGTCCGTCCGCAGGACGTGGATGCAGTCGCCGCCGAGGTGAAGCCGCTCCTTGGCGAGAAGCACACGATCGTCTCGATTGTCGCCGGCAAGACGCTTGCGAAGCTGAAGAAGGCGTTCGGCGCGAAAGTCAACCTCGTCCGCGTGATGCCCAACCTCGCACTTCGCGCGAACGCCGGCATGTGCGCGATATGCCCTGCCGCGAAGACCCCCGCGAAGGACGTCAAGCTCGTCGAGAAGATTCTCGGCGGGGCGGGCGCGACCGTCGTTCTCAAGGAGAAGGACTTTGACGCAGTGACGGCGCTCTCCGGCTCGGGCCCCGCGTATTTCGCCTATATGGAAGAGGCGATGGTGGAAGGCGGCGTCAAGCTCGGGCTCAAGCCGGCAGTAGCCCGCCTTCTCGCCGAGCAGACGATGTTCGGAACTGCGAAGTTCCTCAGGGAGAGCGGCATGGCGCTCCGTCCGTTCATCGAGGAAGTCGGAGGCCAAGCGGTCTTAGGAAGACAAAATTTGTATTCAACTCCTTGGCTCACAGAACGACATGGCTACGATCCGACTTAGCCGGCAGTAGCCCGCCTTCTCGCCGAGCAGACGATGTTCGGAACTGCGAAGTTCCTCAGGGAGAGCGGCATGGCGCTCCGTCCGTTCATCGA
>JAZSLQ010000180.1:0-4565 GCA_045535455.1 Kiritimatiellia bacterium
GGCTCCGATCCGCCTCCGTCGTAGTAGACGACACCACGAACCCATACAACCTTGGGGTGATCGCACACGCCGACGACGTCAAGGGCGCAAAGTCGTACATCGACGCCTACGCGGACAACGTCCAGAACGACAAGGAGTTCAAGGCGAACGAGGCGAAGGCGCTCGCGACGATCCGCACCGTGAACCGGTTCTTCGGCACCTGGTGGGCGATTTTCCCGCCGCTCCTCGCGATCTTCCTCGCGCTTATAACGAAGGAGGTGTACTCGTCGCTCTTCATTGGCATTGTCTCCGGCGGGCTTCTCTACTCCGGCTTCGCCCTCGAGGGGACGATGACGCACGTCGTGAAGGACGGCTTCATCGGCTCGATAGCGGACGGCTACAACATCGGCATACTGTTCTTCCTCGTCCTCCTCGGCTCGCTCGTCGCGATGATGAACAAGACCGGCGCGTCGGCGGCCTTCGGAAGGTGGGCGCAGACGCACATCAAGTCGAGGATCGGCGCGCAGGTCGCGACGATAGTCCTCGGCATGCTCATCTTCGTCGACGACTACTTCAACTGCCTCACTGTCGGCAGCGTGATGCGTCCGGTCACTGACGCGAAGAGGGTTTCGCGCGCCAAGCTCGCGTACCTCATCGACGCGACGGCCGCGCCCATCTGCATCATCGCGCCGATTTCGAGCTGGGCGGCTGCCGTCGCCGGCTTCGCCAAGGGCGCAGGCGCGGAGAGCGGCTTCTCGCTCTTCATCAACGCGATTCCCTACAACTTCTACGCCATCCTCACGATCGTCGCCATGTTCGCGCTCGCGTTCATGAAGTTCGACTTCGGGCCGATGAAGCGCCACGAGGCGGCCACCTCCGCCGGCGAGCCAGACCTCGGCGCGATCGAGGACGCGACGGAGGCGCTCGCCAAGAACGATCGCGGGCGCGTCATCGACCTCGTCATCCCCGTGCTCGTCCTCATCGCATGTTGCATGGTCGGCATGATCTACTCCGGCGGATACTTCGGCGCGGACAAGCCCGGGTTCGTCAAGGCGTTCTCCGACTCCGACGCGTCCGTCGGCCTCGCGCTCGGCTCGATCGCGGCGATCGTATTCGCCGTCGTGTTCTACATCTGCCGCCGCGTCATCTCGTTCCGCGACTGCATGGACGCGTTCCCAGAGGGCTTCAAGGCGATGGTCCCCGCGATCATGATCCTCTGCTGCGCGTGGACGCTCAAGGCGATGACCGACTCGCTCGGCGCGAAGGTGTTCATCTCCGACATCATCAGCGGACCCGCCGCCGGACTCTGGAACTTCCTCCCCGCGATCATCTTCGTCATCGCGATCATCCTCGCGTTCTCCACGGGCACGAGCTGGGGCACGTTCGGCATACTCATCCCGATCGTCCTCGCGGCGATTCCGGGCTCTTCGATGACGATCATCGCCGTCTCGGCCTGCATGGCCGGCGCTGTTTGCGGCGACCACTGCTCGCCGATATCCGACACGACGATCATGGCGTCCGCCGGCGCGCAGTGCAACCACATAGTGCACGTCAACACGCAGCTTCCGTACGCGCTCGCCGTCGCGGCCGTCTCGTTCGTCGCCTACATCGTGGCGCCGTTCGTCGGCTCGGCGTGGGTCGCGCTCCCGCTTGCCGTCCTGCTTATGCTCGCGACGCTGTTCTTCCTCAAGCTCGTCGTCAAGGGCGCGGTTGCGGAGGGTTCGATGCCGGCGGTGTTCCGCAAGTTCGCCCAGAGCGTCAACAACAGGGCGTTCGGCGCGCAGCTCTCGCACATGGCGGACGCGATTCTCGCGGACGGGAAGATCGACGAGAAGGAGTCCGCGCAGCTCTCCGATCTGCTCGCCAAGATCGAAGGCCAGGAGGAGTTCAGGAAGGCGCTCGACGACGCGAGGGCGGACGGAGTGATCACGCTCGAGGAGTCCGCAAACCTCGAGGGCTTCATCCGCGCTCTCACCGGCCGCAAGGCGTGACGGGCCGTCGCGCGCAGAAAGCAAAAAGCAATCAACAGAAAGGTACATGCCATGAAGAAAATACTTATCGCACTTGCCGCCGCCGCAGTGCTCGCCGGATGCGGCGAAAGGGACGACGGAACCAGAAAGTTCACGGTTGGATTCGACGCCGACTTCCCGCCCTACGGCTACAAGGACGGCGCTGAATACAAGGGCTTCGACCTCGACCTCGCGCGCGAAGTGTGCGCGAGGAAGGGCTGGAAGTTCGTCGCCAACCCGATCAACTGGGATGCGAAGGACATGGAGCTCAACTCCGGCTCCATCGACTGCATCTGGAACGGCTTCACGATGCAGGGCCGCGAAGACGGCTACACGTGGACCGTTCCCTACGTCGACAACTCGCAGGTCGTTCTCGTCAAGGCCGGCTCGCAGATCAAGACGCTCGCCGACCTCAAGGGCAAGATCGTCGGCGTTCAGACCGACACTCCTGTCCAGAAGGCGCTCTCCAAGGACGGCGACAAGAAGGAGCTCGGCGCGACGTTCAAGGACCTCGTCGTGATGCCGAACTACAACCAGGCCGTCAACGAGCTCAACATGGGCGGCGTCGATGCGGTCGCGATGGACGTAGGTGTCGCGAAGCGCAAGATGGCCGACCTCCCCGGGAAGTTCGAGATCCTCGGCGAGATCGTGATGACCGAGACGTACGGCATCGGCTTCAAGAAGGGCAATGTCGCCCTCAAGGACGAAGTCGAATCCGAGCTCAGGAAGATCGCCGAGGACGGCACGATGGCGAAAATCGCCGCGCAGTACGGCATAGAGCCGCAGGCGCTCATCCTCAAGTGAGATGACGGTTGCGTCGATGCTGGCGGATCTCCTGCGGGGGCTCGGCACCTCGCTTGAGATATTCGCCTTCACGCTGCTGATAGCGCTGCCGCTCGGCTTCCCGCTGGCGCTTGGGCGCATGTCGAGGAACCGGCTCCTTTCGGGCCTCATCGGGGTGTGGATCTCGATCGTGCGCGGCACGCCGCTCATGCTCCAGATCATATTCGTGTACTTCGCGCCCTACATCCTCTTCGGCATGCCGCTCTCGCGCTATCCGCGGCTTCTGGCGACTGTGCTCGCGTTCGGCCTCAACTACGGCGCCTACTTCGCCGAGATCTACCGCGGCGGCATACTCTCCATCGACCCCGGGCAGCACGAGGCGGCGAAGGCGCTGGGGCTGTCGCGTGCGCAGACTTTCTTCCGCATCGTCCTCCCGCAGACGGTAAAGCGCGTCATCCCCGCCGTTGGAAACGAAGTGATCACGCTTGTGAAGGACACCTCGCTCGCCTTCACCATCGCCGTCACCGAGATGTTCACGATCGCGAAGCAGCTCTCGTCCGCCAACACGACGATGACGCCGCTCATTGCGGCGGCGGTGTTCTACTATATCTTCAACTATCTCGTTGCCTTCGCCATGGGCCAGCTGGAGAAGCGCTACGCCTACTATGCATAGTTTCGCGGGCGCGTTTCTGCTGCTGGTCACGACGTTCATCTGGGGAACGGCCTTTCTTGCCCAGAAATACGGCGCAGACCACCTTGGCGCCGTGTCGTTCACCGTCCTTCGCAACATCCTCGGCGGTTTTTTCCTGCTTGCGCTCATAGCTCTCCGGGCCGTGGGCAGGTCCTTCTGGGCGGATGGGTCGCGCGAATCGGGCGGCCGGTCGGCCGGGCGGTCGGTTCTCGCAGGCGTCTTCTGCGGCATACCGCTTTTCTTCGCGATGTCCGTGCAGCAGGTTGGCGTGACCTACACGACGCCGGGCATCTGCGCGTTTCTGACGACGAACTACGTCCTCTTCGTGCCGATTCTGGCGTCCGTCGTCACGCGGCGGTTTCCGCGCGGGTACGTCTGGTTCGGGGCGGTGCTCCCCCTCGCCGGCACCTATCTCATCTGCCTGACGGGCGAAGGGGCTGCGGCCGAGAGCTTCGCGGGCATCGGTAAGGGCGAGCTCTGGTCGCTCGCGTGCGCCGTCCTCTTCGCCGTCCAGATGATGGTCGTTGACCATTTTGCGCGGTCGTCCGATCTTCTGGTGATGAGCGTGTCGCAGCTTTTCACGTGTGCGCTGGTGGGCGCACCGCTCATGTTCCTGCTGCCGTCCGAAACGGCGAGGCTCTCGCTTGGCGCAGTCAGGGACGCGGCGATGCCGCTCGTCTACTGCGGTGTCTTCTCCAGCGGCATCGCCTACACGCTGCAGAACGTCGCGCAGTCGCGCACCAGCGCATCCGTTGCCGCGATCGTCCTTTCGACGGAATCCGTCTTCGGCGCTCTCTCGGGATGGATTGTCCTCCATGACGTCCTCTCCGCGGGGCAGTTCTGCGGATGCGCGCTTGTCTTCGTGGCTGTAGTCGCGACGCAGCTCCTGGCGGCGCGGAAGACGGCTTCGGCCGGTTGACGTGGTTGCCGCCGCATTGATACAGTAGTTGCGTTTTGGTGCAATGTCCACATGAGGAAGAACATCGTTGTCAAGCGGAATCAGGTGCTATCACCTTGTCAGTCGGCTTGCGCACTGGGCGTTCTTTCTCGACGACGAGGAGGAGGCCCGCCGCATACGCGTTCTCTACCCGGTGCCGCAGAGT
>JAZSLQ010000048.1:0-35337 GCA_045535455.1 Kiritimatiellia bacterium
CTGCCTTCTCGACCAGAACCTGCCGCACGAGATCATGCCGCTTCGGGACGAGATGGTCGTCTGCGGCGAGGCGTTCACGGTCAAGAGCGCCCCGAACTGCATGATCGAGGGCGAGATGACCTTCCGCGCCCAGATGCTCGACGACTTCAAGCCCAACGGCGTCGTCGTGTGGGATACGTCCGACGACGTGGAGGCGTCGCTCTGGGGCGGCGTCATGACGGCAACGGCGATGACCAAGGGAATCCGCGGCGCGGTGATCGCGGGCGGCATCCGCGACACGAAGCAGATTCTCGAACAGAAGTTCCCGGTGTTCTACAAGTACCGCGTCTCGAACGGCTCGCTCGGCCGCTGCATGATCACGCACTACCAGGTGCCCGTCAGGATCGGCAAGGTCACGGTTCGCCCCGGCGACATCATCATGGGTGACATCGACGGCGTAATCTGCATCCCGCGCGAGATCGCCTACGAAGTCCTGCTCCGCGCCGAGGGAATCGAGCGCAACGAGGTCGACATCTTCTCGTGGGTCCGCCAGGGCGACACGATCAGCGAAATCATCGACAAGGGCGGCTACTTCTAAGGCGAGCCAACAGGAGCCAACAGAGCCAACAGGGTCAGACCTGATTGCCACAGTAAATTGCCACAGTAGGTTTTCATTGTCATAGCGGCGCAACTCTTTCGATCCGCCGCTTGCAATCCTTCGTCAAGGCGAAGATTTGGGGATTGGCCCCGCGAAAGGCCCATTTTACAAGGGTTTGCGTTTCTCGCCGTCGTCTGCGCTCATGGCAACATTGCCCGCAACTTCGCAATCCCCTTCGCGTCGCGTGTGGTGTAGGAAGCGACGCGACAGCCGAGGCAGTTGATGGACGAGCCAAGGCCATGCAGCTCAACGTTGCCGATTTGAAGAATCGCGGATGTGGGATGGCTGCGTCGGAATCGTTCTTGGATTCGACACGAAGGATGAAAAAAAACAAAGGACTCCCTCTTGTGCGCAAGAGGGAGATTTGGTAAAATTTACGCCCGTTTGGAGGACCGGTAGCTCAGTCGGTCAGAGCGGGGGACTCATAATCCCTTGGTCGTGGGTTCAAGTCCCGCCCGGTCCACCAACTTCCCCACATACCAATTTCCCCAACTGGGGATTATGAGTCCCTTGGCTATTACTGCACGAGAACTTGTCTCGATTCGTAGTGCCCGGGCTGCCACACGCGGATAACAGTGCCGTTGGGCTGAATCTGGTCGATGTATCCACCTGGAATCCAGACCTGCTGCGTCGTGTAAACAGGAGTCGCGACGACAGGCGTCGTAACGACAGGCGTTGTCACAACAGTGGTGGAAACAACAGGCGTTGCGATGACGCGCGGGCCGACTATTGCGTCAGTCAGAACGCCACCGACAACCCCGCCGACGAAGCCAGGCCAGAAATGGCGCCCTCCACGTCCCCAGCTGCTATGGTGATGGTGATGCATCGGCGCAGGACGATGATGCACCATAGGCGCAGGCCCCCTGCCGAAGCCGCCGCGATGGCCGAAGCCGCCACGCGGGCCCACGTGAGGAGCAGCGAGCAATGTTCCTACCGCCAGAAGAGCGCCAAATGCAAGTATAAGTTTCTTGTTCATGTTTGCCTTTCCTTTCTCCGCTTTTGCGGTTACGAGAAGATAGGGCAAAAGACTTACAAAAACTGACAAAGATTTTTCTACTTTTTTATGCGGTCCCATTTCCGCCAACTTTCGCGCATAAACTTGATAGAACGCGAAAATATCTGATCAACATTCGCAGCGGATGAGACATCGAGGAAATCTTTTATCTCCTCGCTCGACATAAAATACCGCGTTTTTAGGAGATGGATATAGCAACGCTCGGGGTCTTCGTTCCAAAGTAAACGGAAGAAGTAGAGCGTCATGCGCCACACCTCGAGACGAATTGTCTCCTTGTCTTGCGTTGGGAGCGCCATCGCCTCGCCTTCACCCTCCGCATCGGGATGTGCGCCCTCGATGGAAATTTCGCCGTGCTTGTTTGGATCGGCATTGAGGACATAGCCGCGAACATAGCGCTTGAGCCAGCCCTCAAAGCTGCCCTCGCCGCGATAGAGGTCTATCTTGTGCTTCCCGATCATCTCGTCGAAGAGCATTCCCATTAGGTCGCCTGCCGTCAGAGAGAAACGTTCCATCATCTCGGAAGAGCGCATGGACTTCGACTCGGGCTCGACGACGCGCTCCCAGACGAGCTTCCACCCCTCGTCCTTGCCGTCCTTAACAAGCTGCCACCATGTCTTGTCGTCCATACTTTCCCCTCCTCACCCGAAAGTCGGGACGCCTGGAACGGGCTTCTTGCCCTTGCGGTGAAGCCAAAGCGGAACGGAATGCTTGCCAGCGATGAACTCTGCAAAAGTCATGGACGCCGCACCGTCCTTAACCTGAAGCTCCTTTCCGGCGAACTCGAACACGGCGTCCTTCACCGGTTCGTCCTCGCCATCGACAACGGAGATGCCGAGCGTTGTATTTGCAGTCGCGCCTGGAGGAAATGTGACTTCGGCGCGCCACTGCATCTTGATGTCCTTCGTCGGATGGGAGTGGAAGAAGAACACTATCTTCTTGTCTGCCGGACTTTTCATGGCGTAGATTATACCAAAAGCCGCGGCATTGTGCACCATCAAGGCGCACGCCAATATCGGAAATACTGCACCGAGAATGTCTGCGGGAGATCGGCCTTGTCGGGCTCGCCCACCCAGTTGTACATAATCTCACAGTCGAACGTGACGTGCATGGGCCTGTGGAAGTGATCGTTCGGGCGCGAGAACATCTCGACGCCATCCGCATACCACTTCATCTCCTTCTCTGTCCACAGGAAGCCGTACTCATGATAGCCATCGGCAAAATCGAAGTCGACTTTTTTCCTGCTCGACTTTTCAGGGAGCGACTCGACGCTCCCGAGGACGCGGCCCTCGAGATAAGGCGTGCCGAGACGGTGGACGGTGTTGTAGAACGTACGCGCACAGTCGGACGGCTTCGAGCCCTCCTTTCCGAAGATCTCGAAAATGTCGATCTCTTCGGAGAAGTCGCCAGGGCGATACTTCTTCTTCGGCTCGTCAGAAAGCGGGTCATAGAGCCAAAACGCATTGCACACCGCCGCCTTCATCGACTTCGCGCGGCATTCGTAGTAGCCGTAGAACGTCTTCTTCTTCGCCTTGACGATTGCCGTAGCATAAGTGTCAAAGCCGCGGGCAACATTGTCAAGGGTCTTCTCGTCCTCCCTGAGTAGCCGCGCCGTGAGGTGAAGCTGGCCGCGGCCAAGCGTCACGTTGTCGCGCGAAAAGAGAAAGCCGCTACGCCGCCCCTGGAACGACTCGACCCAGTCGTCCCACTTTGACCGGTCGAGCGTCTCGCCCTCGAATTCGTCGCTCGCCTGCTCGTCAAAAACGAGAGTTGAAAGGTCAAAGTTCAAAGTTGAAAGTTGAGGAACCGGCATCTCACTCCCCCTGCCTTCAATTCTGCACCCTTCACTTTGCACTTTACACTTTTCACTTTGAACTTTTTTCCAGTGCCTCTCAGCATGGGCAAGATAGACATTCCAGTCGTCACGCCCGAGGTTGTGCTTTCCATCGTGGCAGTGGTACGAGACACACGACTTGTCCTCCCACGCAGCGCGTGCGAGTTCAGTCGCCTTGCGCTCTCCTTCCGGTCCAGCCCAATGGTCTTCGCTCCCAGAACCGACGGCCAAAAGCCGCGGCGCTACGCACGAAAGAAGCTCGTGCTGGTCGAAAGGCATCTCCTGCTCGCGGTTGACCCACAATGTGTAGTCGAGACAGAACCAGTACTGGAACGTGCGGACGATTTGCGCGATGTGTTCGGACTTCGGAAGATCGAGATGGTTGAGCTTCGCGCCTGCGCAGCCCGAGCCGTTCACGCAAACACACGCGAAGCGCGGATCGGTGACGGCAGCCCAGAGCGCGGTCTTTCCGCCGCGGGAATGCCCGACGACGGCGACCTTCTTCGCGTCTATCTCCGGAACCGTCTCGAGCCAGTCGAGCGCACGGCTCGCACCCCAGCCCCAAGCGGAGATCGTGCCCCAGAGCTTCGGGTCCCTGTACGCTCCCGGCTTCTCGAACGCCTCGAACACGCCTTTCGTGTTGCCGGTGTTGTAGTCAGGAGCCACGTCCCACGTATAGAACGATACGGCCGCGAAGCCACGCTTCACGATCTCCTCTACAGGAAAGAACGGGCTCTTCTTTTCGCGCTCGGGGTCGCAGTTCGCCTTGTAGTCGCGGTTGCAGATCAGAAGAAACGCCGGAACCGGCCCCTTCGCATCAGCCGGAACAAACGCCGTCACGGGGAACGAATTAGTTCCGAACGAGCCACCGTAAACGACGCGCACTTGCTTGCGCACCATCTTGCCATCAGGCATCAACTTGTCATCCGAAAGCTTCTCGAACTTGAGAAGTGGCGGCTTCTCTGCCTCCGCAGGGCGACGTCCAAACTCGTTGTCAGTGAAGAACGCAACAATCTCCTCGCGCGACTTCTCCCCGATTGCATTAATCCTCGTCTCGGCAGCGCTCGCCGCAAGCACAAAACCGACAGTTGCAATCGACATCATCATTTTCATAATCAGACCTTTCTGTCTACAAGCTTCTGCGCAAGTGCCCTGAGGAACGAAGTGTCGCCAGGAAGCCCTGCAAGCGCGGCAATCGCCGCGGCGGTAGTCTCGCGGACGAGCGACTCGGTCTTCTCTCGCGAATACGGCGAGTCTCCGTCGAGGAGATCGTCCTCGTACTGAAACGCAAGGCCGAGGTTGAGCGCAAACGTGCGAAGCTTCTCGACGCTCGCCGCATCGCCGCCGCCAGCATAGCCGCCCATCGTCGCCGCCGCGACAAAGAGATCGGCGGTTTTGTGGGTGTAGATGAACGAGACATCCGGGACAGCCAGGACGGACGGGACATCGGAGCCGGGCGCGCAGGCTCTGGCTATATCCTCTACTTGTCCTTGCACAACGCCGACGCCCGCAGCGCCAAGCGCCGCGACGATTTCCGCGACATTGCGCGGCGCATTTGCCGCGGCCTCGAAGGCAAGTGCCTGCAAAGCGTCACCGACGAGAATTGCGTTCGCCTCGCCGAACTTAGTCCAAACAGTCGGCTTGCCGCGACGCTCCGTGTCGTTGTCCATCGCGGGAAGATCGTCATGGACGAGCGTGTAGTTGTGAAGTAGTTCTATCGCCGCCGCGGGATAACGCGCGTCTTCTGCACTCCCGCCGACCGCGACTGCGCCCGCAAGGCAAATGAGAGGACGAATTCTCTTCCCGCCCGTGCCGACGGCATAGCGCATCGCCTCGCTCAATTCAGCAGGGCGTTCCCCCGGCTTCGGCAAAACATCGTCGAGCGTCTTCTCGATTATGGCAAGGAACTTTTCCTTCATTTAATTCTCCCCTTGACGCTATCCTCGTGCTGTTTCTTGATGGTTGGATCAAGAGACGCCTGGCAGTTGTAGTCCTGGCGCGGATGCTTCTTACCGTCGCCGACTCCCTTCTCCATCAGCGCCTTGAGCTCGTCCAAATGCGATTTGTAGACGTCGCGCGGATTGCAGCCGTGCTTTTTGCAGATGCTCGCCGCCATGCCGACGACCTCGCCCATCATGCCGTGCGTGCGCATGAGACGCGTCGTCCCGAGCGCAATGTGCGTCACCGAGATGTCGCGCCCAGCCATGAAGAGGTTCGGCACGTTGCGCGAATAGAGGCAGCGGTAGGGAACCGGGTACGGCCAGATCTTTTCGTTGAACGAGTTTGACTGGTACGGCTCGCCCTCGAACTTCGACTCGCGCGCCGTCTTCGGGAGATGCAGGTCGATAGTCCACGTCGTAGCGCATGTACCGTCTGGCTGGAAGTCCTTGTTGCGCAGGTGGTTCTGGTCGAGGATGAAGTCACCGAGAAGTCGGCGCGACTCACGGCGGCCAGCGTTGTACGCAACCCACTTGAGCTCCTTGTCCGCAAACTCCGCCTTCTTGGAATAGCCGTTCTTGACGAACGCCCAGTTCGAGAACGCGACGAGAAGGCCGTAGTCGCGGATGTACTCGCCCTCCGCGATCTGGTCGCGGCCAAGCCCCGCCTCCCACCACCAGTCGCCCTTGAGGTGCGGAGAGCAGTTTGCTTCGTTGATCGTCTTGAGCATCCACGGCCGCGTCGGAAACGCCGCGTCGCCGCCGGTCTTCCCCGCGTTCCACTGGACGGACGCGCCCATCGTGATCGTATCCGCAGTCGCAGGCGCGTCTGGTTCATTCGTCTCGCTCTTCGCCTCACGCCCCATGCGGAAGTCCGCGCCCGCGAGGTAGCCGAGATTGCCGTCGCCCGTGCAGTCCACGAACAACTTTGCTTTATGCAAAATAACGTCGCCGGTGCGAGTGTCTACGGCGCGGACGAAGATGATGCGACCTTCGCTGTTCGTCACAACTCCGTTGACGTGCTCGTTCAGGAGAAGGTCGATGTTCTTTTCAGCCTTGACGACCTTGAGCTTGAGCTCGTCCTCGTAGACCTCGGCTGGACGAGCATTGCCACCGTTCTTCGGACCGAACTCCGCGAGGACATCGCCGAGCCTGGGGTACGGCGGCAGGTTCTGGTACGCGCCGAGATGGACGCGTACTTCGCTCGAGTTGTTCCCGCCGAGGACAGGCCGGTCGTGGACAAGCGCGACGGAAAGCCCAAGACGCGCAGCCGACACCGCCGTGCAGATTCCCGCGATACCTCCGCCGACGACGCAGAGGTCGTAGACATAGTTAGACGACGTTATCCTTTGATGACGACTAAGACGTATAAGGTAATCAAGAGCTGCCCCCGTCATTTCTGCATCAAGGGTCTTCCCCGGCTCGTCCTCAAAACTAGCAATCTCATCGTCAGTTATAAAGGCCACGACGTCGACGCGTCCGTCGAATCCGTCGAGGTCGTGCAGGGCGAGCGTGTTCTTGCCGTCCTTCAGCGTCACGTTGTCCGCTTTGACCCAAAGCCATTCGCCCTTCCCCTGGCAGCCGAGGAGGTTCGGCAGCGGCTTTCCGTTGACGACAAGTTTGAATGTGCCCGCGCCGACATCGGGATGCCACGGACTAGTCCAGTTCTTCGTCCTCACCCAGACATTGTACTTTCCGCCGTTCGCGACGAACGTCGTCTTAGCGTCGGCGACTAGCTTGCCGAGTCCGTGCGCGAGGAGATAAGGCGAGCCCATCTGGTCCATGAACTGGGTGTCGTTCACCCATCCGCCCCAGTCGTCGAACGACTCGGCCTCGACCAACACCGTCTCCGCCTGCGCGGCAAGCGCCGCAAAGCAAAGCAACATCATTACCTTCTTCATTGTTCTGTCTCCTTTTCAATTACCTGCCACCACCCGGTTTTCCGAGAGCCAACGCGCTTCAGCTCACCAGCTTCCTGCAAGGACTTGATATGACGCGCAATCGTACGCGTCGTCGTCTTGAAAAGAACGGCAAGCCTGTCTGTCTTAGCTCTTGGGAAAGACTTCAGCGTTGCCTTTAGTTCTTTGCGAAGGTCTTCTGCTTCTTTCGCCTTTTTCAGCATCTTGTCAGAAATCAACGGATTTATTCTGACACTGGACGCACGAATCTTCAAGTATTTATCGGCTTTTGCGCCATACTCAACGATTTTCGCGATGCGATTTTGCAGGAAATATTGTGACACTTCAAGTCGATTATTCGGCATGACGAATTCAGGATGCGGCTTGAACTCGAACTTTTCAAGCCCCTTGATCCTGTCAATCATCTCGTCGGTAACGCCTGTGGGGAATCCAAGCCAATCGTCATATAGCTTTGGCCTGTTGTGGTCGAGGAATAGCCGCAAGTCATGGAACTCGTCTCCGCGCTTGCCGGGGTCAGATATCGCCCGCGAAAAAAGCGAATAGCCGTTGTCGAAGATTGGCGCAATACCCGATATCTCGTTTATGTCGTTGTCGACGAGAAAACCGAAGTTGCCGGTGTGGCGATCTGTATTGAAAATGATGGCGTCGAAAAAGAAGATGTGTGCAAAACGCGGATCGACAAGAACTTCTTCCTTTTTCGCAACTCCTCTTGCAGCGAGGTATCCAACCTTGTCGCTCGTGAAAAGCGGGCATGTCGAGCAAAGCCGGTACTTGAGCTGCGCAAGGCCATAGTCGACGTGGGGAAGCTTCATCGCCTCGGCGACTTGCGCGGCGTAGTATTCGGCGAACGGCTCGAAGCCGCCCGCCTCGGGTTTTTCGAAAAATCCGTCTGCAGGACGCGCCCCAGCCTTGTAGAGAAGGACTTCCGTGTCTCGGTGCTTCAGTATCACCCGATTATCACCCTTCTGCCCTCTATGCGGTACTTGCCCGACGCGAGGATGTTGAGCGCCTCGGGGAACGCGATGTGCTCCTGCACCTGGATTCGCGCATGGAGGGTCTCGGGCGTGTCGTCTTCGAGAACCGGCACGGCCTTCTGCACGATGATGGGGCCTGAGTCTGTCCCCGCGTCGACGAAGTGAACCGTAACGCCCGCGACCTTGCAACCATAGTCGAGCGCCTGCGTCCAGCTGTGGACGCCGGGGAACGCGGGCAGAAGCGCGGGATGGATGTTGAGGACACGGTTCGGGAACGCGGCGAGCAGCTTGGGCTTGACGATGCGCATGAAGCCCGCGAGAACGACAGTGTCTACGCCGGCGCCCTTCAGAAGCTCGATGCAGCGGTCTTCCGCAGGGCCTTCCAGCTTCGTCTTCCACGGCGCGCAGTCGAGGTACTGGCACGGGATGTTGTGCCTCTTCGCGCGATCGAGGATCTTAGCGTCCGCGACATCGGCAAGGACGAGCTTGATTTCCGCATCGAGCGTGCCCGCTTCGATAGCGTCGACTATTGACTGCATGTTCGAGCCCGCGCCGGACCCAAGAACGCCGAGGTGTAATTTGCTCATGTGCAAATTATACCAAATTCAGCGCCTATTGCGTAGGGAGACGACCTTGTCCATTGCAATGGACATGCACTCAACTATTCTGCATGTCGCAAAGCTTGCGATAGATCCCATTCGCCGCATAGAGCTCGTCGTGGGTTCCACGCTCGACGATCTTGCCATGGTCCATGACGAGGATCAGATCTGCGTTGTGGATCGTGGAAAGACGATGCGCTATGGCAAACGTGGTGCGATTCGTCATTAGGTTGGTGAGCGCATCCTGAACAAGACGCTCGGTAACGGTGTCAAGCGCACTCGTCGCCTCGTCCAGAATGAGAATCGGAGGGTTGCGGAGAATCGCGCGCGCAATCGCTATGCGCTGGCGCTCACCACCGGAAAGGACGAAACCCTTCTCGCCGACGATGCGGTCGTAACCTTCCGGCTGCGCCATTATGAAGTCATGCGCATTGGCCAGCTTGGCAGCAGCCACAACCTCTTCGTGCGTTGCGTTGAACGAACCGTAGCGGATGTTGTTCTCAATCGTGTCGTTGAAAAGGAGCGTTTCCTGCATGACGGCGCCGACGAGTTTGCGCAAGTCAGCGACGGATACGTCGCGCAGGTCCACGCCGTCTATCGTGATACGCCCACTCTGGGGATCGAAGAACCTGGCGAGCAGCCCGCTCATCGTGGACTTCCCCGACCCCGTTCCACCGACGACGGCAACCATCTTCCCGCGCGGAATGTCGAACGACGCATGCGAGACAGCGTCCTGATCGGCGGCATCATAGCGAAACGTCACGTCGTCGAACCTAATGCAGTCGTTGAACGTCGTCTTGCGCACAGGATTGGGATTTTCAGGAAGCATCATATCCAGGTCGAGAACCGAGTAGATACGCGACAGCGAGGCAAGAGAGGTCTCAAGCTGAACCTGAAGCTTGGAAAGTTCCTTGACCGGCTTGTATATGACAAGGAGAGGAGCGAGCATCGGGACGACGTCCGAAATCCTGATGTCCATCATGAAACACCATACGAGAAAGCCGCAGATAAGGAGGATGCCGACAGTCTCGACGGTCGGGCGCACCATCAGCCCTATGCGAAGCCCGCGCATCGTCGATTTGAGCAGATACTTATTCGTCGCGGCGTAGCGATCGTTCTCGTACAGCTCGGTGTTGTAGCTCTTGACGGCGCGGATGCATGTAAGTATCTCATGGATCTTTGCGCCGATCATGGAGCCGCGCTCCATCGTCTTCCTCGCCCATTTCTTGACAGCGCGCCCTATCATCTGAATCGGCAGCACAAAGAGCGGGAAGCCAATGAAGATTAGGCACAGCGTCGGCAGCATGTTGTTCACTATGGCGAACCAGATAATGTAGGCGAAGGCAATCACAATCTCGAAAGGAGCCAGCGCGACTTCAGAAAGGATTGTCGTAAGGATCGTCTGAATCGTCAGTGGATCGCCCACTATTCGGACAAGCACCTGCCCCATGTCAACGCGACCGAAGAACTGGAGGTTCTGCCTCTGGACGTGCTCCAGCAACTCCTGGCGAAGGTCTGCGACAGCATGCGACCCGGCCCAAGAAAGGCAGTAGTTGTTGAGAAACATGAGTCCAAGTCGCACGAAAGCCACTAACGGGACGATTACACAGACAATAAGGACAAGAGCCCCGCCAACGCCACCTTTCTCAGTCTGCAGGCGTATGCCGCACTTTGCCGCCCATTTCTCCACCGTCGGATACCACGAGGGAAGCTTGGAATTCTTGGCTATCGCCTTTTCGAAGGAGTTCCTCGTGACTTTCCTCACCTCCGGCGGCGGCTGCACGCCCGTCGGACTAGCTGGCTCGGCTACTGCAGGCCCACTATCTGAGGCGGCTTGAGCGATTCCGGCAGCTACCGCATTGTCGTGCGACTCGACATGCTGGAGGGCCGGCTGCACGATCTGGAAGAACGGCACAAGGGTGCCCGCGGTCAGCATCCCGCAGACGATGCCAATAAAAAGCCGGAACTTGTACTTGCTGGCATACTTCCAGACGCGCTTGTAGGCCTCCCATGTGCCATACTCGCGGTCGAAGAATTCCTTTTTGTATTCTATCTTTGCCATACCGCTATTTTACCATATTTTGCGTCAGCCGTGTGCTGCGGCAACGACCTCGGAAAGCAACGCATCCCACTTGTCCAGAATCCGCTCGCGCGAATATGTGGCTGCGCAGAATCTCTGCGCAGCCGCGCCCATGCGTCGACGAAGTTCCGCATCCGCCATCATCATTCGCAGTCCGTCTGCATACGAACTGACCGTCGGACTGGCGACAATTCCGCCGCCAGCGCTCGCCGCACCTATCCAATCTCGCACCGTCACGCACGGCTTCGCAAAAGCCGCCGCATCCGCAATGACAAGCCCGAACCCTTCGTCTACAGACGGAAACGCGACGAATGCGCATTTTTGGTATTCCGCGGCAAGATTGTCGCAGAAACCGGCGAACTCGACCCTGTCGACAACGCTGAATTTCGCGGCAAGACGGCGACACTCGTCCGCATAGCCGCCGTCAGCGCGTCCGAGAAGCCGCAGCTTCCAGTCTGGAAATTCCGCAGAGATCCGAGCAAACGCCTCTATGAGCATCTTCTGGTTCTTCACCTTTGCAAACGCCGCCGGACATATTACAACAGTGGAAGACAGGTCAGACCTGTTTTCCACTGTTTGAGCGCGCATTTCGCTCCAGTTGCCGATTACAGAGACAATGGCACCGTACCGCTCCACCTGCGGGATAAAGCTTTCGGACAACACCTGAATGGCGTTTACATGGCGCAACGCCTGCTTGATGCGCCGGTTGCGCACGAATCGCTTCCACTTGAACTGGCTCTTCGGATTTGTGTGGAATTGTTGTATGACGGGGAATTGCCTTTGGACAGGATTTACAAGATTTACATGATTGTAAATGTCGAGGAGTTCGTTGGTGCCTGTCGAGATCACGACATCCCATTTCTCCGACATGCGCTTCCCAAAGTCACCCTTCTCGAACACGACTGCATCATGGCCGCGTTCGCGCAGCCCCTCTGCAAGAGCGAGCACGGCAAAATCTGCGCCCCGCTTGTTCGCCAACGTATCTTTGTAAAAGCCGATTCTCACAACTTCCACTTTCCCCTCGTGGCGAGAAGAACGCTTTTCCATGTTTCCATCCCGCGAGGGATAATCTGGCGGTGTATGCGATAAAGATCGGTGGCGACGGGGCGCATCTTCTTCTTCATCGCGGCAGCGTATTTATATCCTGCCGACCTCACGAGATCGACAATCGCGTCGCTTTCCTCACCTCTTGGATAGCAGAAGCTGACGATTTCCCGCCCCAACTCGTCCGATATCCAGCGCTTGTTCTCCTCGATTTCGCGCCTCGCCTCGTCGAGCGCGACTTTTGTAAGCGTCGTATGCCCCGCAGTATGGCCGCCAAACTCCACAAGCCCGCTTTTGTCCATTTCGCGCATCATTTCCGCCGTGAGAAACTTCGCATCCGGCGGAATAGGGTCCTCCTGCGACCAACGCTCCGGCGGGAATTGCCGGCTGCCTCTGTTCGTGACGAATAACGTCGCAGGGCAGTCAAGTTCCTTCAAGATTGGGAAAAGCGTCGTGTAATTGTCTGCATATCCGTCGTCGAAAGTAAGACACATCGTCCGCCCGTCGCCCTTTTCAATCGCGTCCCTGAACGTCCTGAAGACATAGCCGTCCTTGCGCAAGGCAAGCACGAGCGAGCGAAGTTCCGACGGACGGGCCGTATTGTTCGGGCAACCCGGGTCGACGACTTCCTCGCAGACGCTGTGGAGCATAAGGAATGACGGCACCTTCCATCTCGGCCACCACCAGAGATTCCGCCAGGGGAGGATTCTATCGTACATGCTCACTTCGAAAGCTCCCCAAATTCCGTATCGCAGGAAAAGACTTCGCCGAAATCGACGCCCTTGTCGAGCGGCAGACAGTATATCCTGCGGTCAGCAGACTCTTCGACGAGATCAAACGGCATGGCGTCAAACGCCTCCACGAGGGCAGCGTTACGGCCGGTCGGACGGACTTCCGCAACAAGTCTACGGGCGCCGGCGACTGTGGAATCACAGCGCGAGACAAACAGCAGCACGCTTTGCTCGCAGAATTTCTTGGCTACGCGGCAGCTCATCACGAACTCCCTGACCCTCGCCTCGTCCCCAGTACGCTCCAACGCAATGAAACCCACGATGCCATAGTCTCCGTAGCGGTCACGGCAATGTATTGCGTACGCAGAAACGCCTGGGCTGTCGACAAGGGCGGAGAACTCCTCTTCCGTGTATCGACGACCAGCCAGCGTCAGCTGGTTGGTCCGCTGGACCAGTTCACGGCACCGTACGCGCAACTCGTCCGAGGAAAGCCGACCGCACGTCAGCTTGATCCCGCTGTTCCTGAGAAACTCCATACGGTCTCCGCCATACTCCGCCTCCTGCGCGTTGCGGCGAAGCATCTCCGCCCTGTAGGAAAGCCGCCGCTTCGCGCTTTCGGAAGAAACGGCGGGGTTCGCGGCAGGGCATGATAGAAGTTGCGCTATCTCGTTTTCGCCAAATACTCTCACCATTGGCAAGTTCGCCGCCACTTCGCCGCGCTCGTGTGCCGAGTCGTCGATGAACGCAAACGTGTCGACCCCTATGCCTATCTCCTTCGCCGCACGCCTTATGGACTCGCTCTTCGGACCCCAGTTTATCTGGGGGAACACGAAGTATTCCTCGAGCCCGAAGGCCTTCAGGGCGGAAATCGCGGGGGCAAAGTCGTTCTTGCTGGAGACGGTGTTCACTATGCCACGACTGTCGAGGGTCTTCAAAGCCGCCACCGCCTCGGGGCGCGGCGTCACACCGTCCACCCCGTCTTCAGAGAGAATCCCCGACCATAGCGTATTGTCCAGATCCCACGCAACGCACTTTATGAACTTCGCAGGCGACGCACCTCCTGGCAAAACCGCCGGTGCGGTCGCGAGCTCAAATACACGAAACACGACCGACACATTCGACTCGCCAAGCGGATAGAAGCGGAATCTTGCGTATTTCCCAACTGGCGGCAACAACATCTCCACCCTGTTGCGACCCTTGCGAAAGGAAAGCGTTCGGCTGAAGACCTCATTCTCGTCCTGCACTATCGACGCGATAAAAGTCACGTCTGCCAGAAGTTCACAATCAACCACCCATAAAGACGGAACGGCCTGCAAGCGGAAAAGCCGCCCCAGTGGACCGTGCACATGCATCTTGCCGCGATACAAGAGCTCCATCTTGCCCCATGGGCGGAATTCCACAAGGCGCCCCTTCGACCCGTTGGGCAGCCGCACTTTTTCGTCCCGCTCAAACCGGCGACAGCGGCCGTCCTTCAGCGCTTCGTAGCGCGGACAGGTTGCATAACAGGCAGGCGCACCGCATTCAACGCAGTGCTCTTCCCATTTGTCAGCAACCAGATTGCGCAATCCCTTGAAAAGGTTCATGGCGCTCGCTTGGCCTTTCTGAACTTGAAATGGGCTATCCACAGTCCGAATGCCTTGAGGCAAAGCCATCCGTCACGACAGGAAAAGTGGAAGAGACATCGCCGAGAATACGGATAAAGGTCGTGGAAACCGATCTTGCGCCCCACATACGGCCTTGCCCGGCCCTCCTTGATTGCGCCTTCAATGGCCGCAAGGGCCTTGCCAATGTCTGAGAAGTCTATCGGTCCAAACGACGAGAGGTCGTATTCCCACCATTTGGACTTCTCCAGCCTTTGTATGGACTCCTCGTCAAACCTATACCTGATTACACGAGCGGGAACGCCGCCAACTATGGCATACGGCGGCACGTCCTTGGTTACAACGGCTCCCGCCCCGACAACCGCCCCGTTGCCGACAGTGACTCCGCTCATGATCTTGGCGCCAGTCCCTATCCAGACATCATTGCCTATGACGGCCGGGACGGTTTCTGCATGAAGCGTGCCGGCAAGGGCAGCAATCGGGGCGGAATATGAGTTCGCCCAAGGATAGGAGGTCGCCGACGTATAGACAATTGGCGAAGTGGAAAGCCAGTGGGTAGGATGGGGTATGAGACTCAGCTGCGCGTCGATGGCAATGGAACAGTATCTTCCAATGCGGGCGCCCCTGGTCAGCATTCGCGGCATCCGCTCCTGCGTGTCGAAATACGAAAAGGCGCCGACATCCACTCCAAAGGCGAAATCCACGCCTCCCGAGATTCGGCAAGGGGTCTCAAGGGACAACGTGGATCGGGGGAACAGTTTGATGTTCCCGACCGGCAAGGCGACGCCAAAGCGCGCATCGATGGACTTGCGTAGTCTACGTGTAATGCCAATGATACATGAACGCATAGTTGTCCTTTGTCCCTTCAGAACTGGAAATAGACGAACGTCTCGCTTCCCGGGGCAAGACAGGCGATGGCGACGATCATCGCATAGTAGATCGCCCACCTAAGCCACTTCCGCGAAGGGAGACGCGCAAAACCGAACTGCTCGCGCCGGTTCAGCCATTCCGCCGCGAACATGAAGGCCGTTGCACCAATCGCAGCGCCGATCTCGTGCGGCAGCCGGCCCATAGACGCGAACGTGGCCGGGTTGAACATTCCGCACAGCCAGCTTGCGCATTCGCCAAGCGACTGAGCCCTGAAAAGAGCCCAGCCAACCATCGCGAGGAAGAACGTGAAGAGCATGGCGCCTGTCTCGCGCATTGTCGGCAACGCCCGGTCTTCCGCGACAATGTCCAAGTGCCTGCGGTTCCTCTTCCCAAGCAGCAACGGGAGGAATAGCACGGCATGGAACGCGCCCCACAGCACAAACGTCCAATTCGCGCCATGCCACAGCCCCGACACAAGGAATATCGCAAAAGTGTTCCGCACGCAACGCCACTTGCCGCATCGGCTTCCGCCAAGCGGTATGTACAGGTAGTCTCGGAACCATGTCGTGAGGGATATGTGCCAACGCCGCCAGAACTCCGCGATATCCCGCGAAAAATATGGGAACGCGAAATTGCGCATCAGTTTCACGCCAAAGAGCCTGGAGCAGCCGATCGCTATGTCGGAATATCCCGAAAAATCGCCGTATATCTGAATGGTGAACATGAATACGCCAAGCCACACGGCAAGGCCGTTGCCCTGCGGGGATGCATTGAGCAACTTGTCCGCAACGGCGGCGCAGCTGTCGGCTACGACCATCTTCTTGAAAAAGCCCCACAGCATCTGGCGACATCCGACGACGGCGTCCGGATAGCTGAATTCCCTCGGCTTCAAGAACTGGGGAAGAAGGTTCGTGGCCCGTTCTATGGGGCCTGCGACAAGTTGCGGGAAGAAGCTGATGAATGCAAAGAACGCAAAGGGGTCGCGCGTCGGGCGTATTTGCCGCCTGTAGACGTCGATTGTGTACGAGAGGGCCTGGAAAGTGTAGAAACTTATGCCAACCGGAAGGATTATCTTGACGAGCGGCAAGTCTGGATGGAATCCAAGAAGGGCCGACGCCTCCGCAAACTGCGCGGCAAAGAAGTTGAAATACTTAAATGCACCAAGAATGCCAAGGTTGACGACAAGACTCGAGAACACGAGCGCCTTCGAGGGCCGGCTGTCCCATCTATGCAGTTCTACAATCCCGACGACATACGACCACAGAGAAGTAAAAGCTATCAGGACGAGGAATCGCCAGTCCCACCAACCGTAGAACACGTAGCTCGCGACCACGATCAACAGGTTTTGCAACCACAGACTGCGCTTACAGGCCCAGTAGACCGCAAACACCAGAGGCAGAAACAGGAAAAACTCAAACGAATTGAAAAGCACCGCCTACACCCCCTTCTTGCCGCCTATACGGCGATGGACGATCCAGCACCCAAAAACCTTAAACCGCAGCCACCCTTCCGAGAAATCAAAGAAAAACATGACGCGACTGCCGTACGGATGCAAATCCCACGCCGTGACAGTGCGGCTGCGCCATTCCACCGCCGTTCCCAGCCTTTTCGCCCGCTCGATGGCGTCAAGCGCCGCTTCGACATCGGAAAAATCGACATTGCCGACAGATCGGAGGTCGTATTTCCACCATTCCGACGACTCGAGTCGACGGATGGACTCTTCGTCGAAACGATACCTTATCAGCTTCGCGGGAACTCCGCCGACAATTGCATAGGGAGGAACGTCCTTGGCGACTACGGCCCCCGCCGCCACTATGGCGCCGTTCCCGACGGACACGCCCTTCATTATCTTCACACCCTGCCCGAGCCACACGTCGTTGCCGATCGACGTGATGGGCTTTTCCACCTCGAAACGCGGCTGTTGCGGAAATCCCGGAAGATATTCAGCGGCCCATTTGTCGTCAGACGGCTCGTATACGGTGGGCGACGTCGACAGGCGAGAAACGGGATGGGGCATCAACCCTATGGCGCAGTCGGTCGCGATCGACGAATACCGCCCGACCTCGACGCCGCGCGAAAGGACACGCGGGAAAGACTCCTGCTGATTGAAGAACGAAAAGCTTCCGACATGCAGCGGGAACATCGCATCGACAGCGCCAGAAAGGCGACAAGGCGCCTCAAGCAGCAAATCGGCGCCTCCGTGCGTCTTGAACCGCCCCAGCGGGAGTGTGACCCCGAGACGGCTCTCTATCATGTCCCGAAGGCGACGCGTAACCTGTATCTTGAACGAACGGTCGCGGTGCTTCCTGCGGCGCGTCGAGATTCTTGCCGCCAGAAGACGCGGCCACCATCCCGGCGAAAAGTCCAGCAATCCCACAATTCCACCGGCGAGCAGCCGTCCTACCTGCTCGTCGGCCGCACGGCGCAATTCAGGCGTCCCTGCGCCCGGCTTAAGAATTCCGGCCTTTATTACATACGGGAAAAGCTTCCTGCGGAGTTTCCAAAGGCGCGGATCGCGGTTTTCACGATAGTGGGCATACAGGATTTCCAGCGCCCTGGCGAAATTCGCGAACTTGTCACGCGAGACGGCGCTACGGGTTATGGAACCCGCTGTCTGTGTGTAGTTGTACGCAGGCCAGCCAACGTAGGCGCCGCGATTGGCCACACGAAGAAACCGCCACGTGAAGTCAAGATCCTCAAAGACAAGCCTAGGCGTAAAGCGGATGTCCCCGACAGCTCCCCTTCTATACAGGCAAAGACATGCCGATGGCAGAAAACGGCGGGCAAGATAGTCATCGATCGGCGATTTGAGGATTTCAATGCTCCAACCGTCGAAGGCCTGCCGGTCCGGAACCGCCCCTGGCGCCACCGTCTGAAAGCCGCAGCGCACGAAGTCAGATCCCGAGGACAGCGCAATGTCCACAAGCCTGGCAATGGTTTCGGGGTGTATCGTGTCGTCGGAGTCAAGGAAAAACACGTATTCGCCGGAAGCTGCGTCAAGGCCAGAGTTCCTTGCGGCCGACAATCCGCCGTTCGCCTGGGAGACAACACGCACGCGTTCGTCTCGTGAATAGTCCGCCAATATTTTAGACGTCCCGTCAGTGCTACCGTCATCGACAGCCAGAATCTCGACACGGCCATAGCTCTGCGAGAGTATGGAGTCGAGACACGAGGCAACCGTGCTCTCCGCATTGTAGGCGGGAACGATCACCGAGACAAGCGGGAGTCGGGACCTTTCGCTCATCTGGCGCCCTCCTGGCTCAGCAATTCCCTTAGATAGGCGGTGAAAGCCGCCGCACCTGTCGCATTAAGATGGTTCTGGTTGAGGAACCCTGCGTCGCCATCCGTCCAGTTCCATGCATTGACCCACCGCACGTTTCTTTCCAAAGCGAAAGTCCCGACGGTCTTGACGAACTGCTCCGCAAGCTCGGGCGGAAACTGCTCCAAAAGGGACTTGTGCCAGGGTGTCGTCACCAGCACTATATCGTGCCCTGACGATCTGGCCACATCCACGATCTCGTCCAAAAGACCGAGATTGCGCGAAAAAGGGTCTTCTCCCGAGCATATGTCGACGACAATGGAAAGGTATTCTTCTGTGTCTTTCTTCGCATCGGCGGGGTCAGTCACATATCGCGCTTCGTTCCTTCGCGCGAATCCTCCCCACGGCTTGTCCGCGTCCAGGTTCTCGCGGTTTTTCTTTTTCTTGAACCGGCGGCCGGTGGAATGATGGAAAGCCGATTTCAGCAAACGATCGCGAAACAGCTTGACCGGCTCGCCGATACTGCGTCTCGAGCGTGACACGTGGCGATAGTTCAAGACGGCATACTTGCTTTCGTAGTCGCCGGTGGAAAGCGGATCCAGCTGCGTGGCAAGACGGCGGGGGTTGACGTCAATCAGCAACGTGAAGCCCGTGCCGGAATTCACCTGGACTACATCACGGACCTTGTAGAGGTATTGATCAAGCGAAAGACCGGTAGCGCAATGATTAGCGGCCTCGGGCCAGACTTCTGGGTCTATGCCGCACCCGCTCTGGGAATCTCCTATTGCGACAAAGCGCACAGCCGGTGGAAGCCGAATCTTCTTCAGGTACAGCCCGTTCTCAACGGAAAACGCCCCGCCAACGAGCACCGCGGCCACGATGACGCACGGCAGAAGGAAAAATGTCGATGCCTTCAGGAAGTGTTTCATGAAAATACCAAATGGACAAGCCATATTCCAAGGAATTTTATTCTGATCCACCGCTTCGAGACCTCGAAGTGGAACAAGCGGCGAAATGCGTACGGCCGAAGATCGTCGCACGTCAAGGCCGGGGGGTCGTATGGTTCTACCCCTGCTGCGATCTTCGCCTTTATGGTCCCGATGGCGGACCGTATGTCACTCCAGTCGACTTCGCCGAAATCTGCTATGTCGTAACGCCACCATTTGAGCTCCAAAAGCTCGCGAACGATGTCTTCGTCAAACCTGTACTTGAGCACCCTCGCGGGAACGCCTCCAACGACGGCGTAAGGAGGGACATCCTTCGTTACGACCGCACCGGCGGCAACGACTGCCCCGTCGCCGATTTTCACTCCGCCCATCACGATGACATGGTCGCCTATCCACACGTCATTGCCGATTTCGGTGTAGGCGGCCTCCTGGAACGGCCTGCAGGACACGGACTTCCCCATCTGCCGCGGCCAGCCGTTGTATTCGGGGAAATACAGTCTCGCGTTCACGCTGAGCCACGTCGTCGGATGGCTGGACAGCCCTATGTCGACGTGCTTGGCGATGGCGCAATACCGCCCGATCGTGAGATTCCTGATCCTGCCGTCGCCCTTGTCGCAGTCAAAACCGGTAAAAGCCCCGACCCGGATTCTCGTTTTCAGGTTAACCCCGCCCTTGACGGTGCAGGGGCATTCAAAACTGCAGTCGGGGGCGATTCTGCTCTTCCCCGCCGGCAGCTCCAGCCCCGTGGCGTTGAACAGGAATCTCCTGGCCCTGTCGGTCAAGCGAAGAACGGTATAGCCGAATTTCATGCGACCTCCTTTTTCTTCCACACAAGGACGCCGCAGACAAGATGCCTGGTGACGTGCTTCTTTGTATAGCAGAAGTAGAAGAACCCCTTTACATGGCCCAAGACGAATCGCACGGCGTTAGCGCGGTATGGCGACTCGAGGAGATACTTCAGATAGGGAATCCAAGTGATGTTCTTCCAGATGTTGCACCAGGGCTTGAGGGTCCAACCCGGGAAATGCCAAATGACTATGCCCCTGCGAAACGGACTGTACCGAACGTTTATTCCGTCCCACTCGGGGCCAAGCTGCAGAATACGCCCCCTGAACGTCATGTTTATGGCATCCTGGTCTGGCCAGGCGAAACGGTCCGCATGGCTGGCGGTCGTCTCAAAAAGCCGCTTCACGTAGCCACCCTCTCGCATTGCGGAAAGATCCATCAAAAGAAGCCCGGAATAGAAATACGGCGAATCGCCTTCGAGCCCTATAAGCTTCTTCTTGAACTCTCCGGACTTGCCTTCCGACACGGCGGCGAGGACGCACCCCTTCATGTCCATCTCCCAGAGCGGGCGCAATTCGCCCACGCAGAGGACATCGACGTCGCTATATATCGTGCGGTTCTCGCCGACGAGCACGTCTGGCAGGATGTAGCGGTAGTACATTTCGCGCGTGACATGCTCCAGCGCGGGAGGCAAGGGGAGTTTCTCGAACATGGACGCGTCTATGCGGTGGAACTTGACTTCGCAAGCTGGATACGCCCATTCAAGCTCCCGGATGCGGCTCTGGTTCGCCTCTGAGATGTCGCGATGCAGGACATGAAACACAAATCGCGAAGAGGGATTGTTCACAAGCACGCTTGCCAGCACGACCGCAAGATGCTGGGAGTAGTTGTCGGACACCGAGAATGACATCGAAATAGGTGCAGAACCGTCATTGCCCGGCAGACGCCCGACTGCAATCCCCCAGTTTCGCAGATAATGGGCGAAACGACGCCGGACTTTGGACCTGGCAACGCAGGGGATTGTGTCAATGGGCAGGAAAAGACGCGATGCCGGCTCGAAATCCGTCACGCGCAGGCAGGAAGAGCCGTCCGAAAGTCGTTGCACCACTAGGTTCGGAGGGTCATAGAAGCGCACTGTATGGCGAGACAACCCCGCGCCAAGGTCGCTGTAGGCGCGAACCATACCCTCGCGCTCCCTTGAGTTGGCAACAACCCACTCTTCCACAAACTTTCTTGGGGTCGATCCGTCGGCATTGAGGACAAGTTCTTCGACGAGAGCCCAGCCGCGCGAAGGAAGGAGCACCTGCTCCATCTCAGAAGGAAACGCAGCCATCAAACCAGACGGAAGGCGCTTTTTGAGCTCGAGCCAGTAGCGATATTCCTGACACGAAGTGTTTCGGCGCTCGTCGAAGCGCCGAGCACTTATTTCACGTATGGTGCTTGCCGAGAGCGGAAACACGGTGACTGGAGAGAGAGGAAACACGGGCGACACACCAGGATACTTCCCTTCTGCTATCTCAGTATCGCTGCGGTAGCACTTGAGGCAGTGCCTGCCGTCCGGCAGGCGGTAGCATGCGCGACGAGAGCCCATTCCGATGCGCTCAAGCGCACCAGCCGCAAGCAACTTCTCTATTTCTTCTGCCGTATAGGTCATATAGCCACAGAATCACCTTTGTAAGCGCGATTATACCATATTTCGCGTTTGCAGTGTGGCATAATTTTTTGCAAAAAATGCGTCCTCTGCCTTGACTTGTCGGCATCAAAAAAGATATAATCTGAAACACTTTTGGAGGAACGACATGTCTGAAGATTTGCAGAGTCTCTTGGAGAAGATCAACCGCGAGGGCGTTGAAAAGGCCCGCGCCGAAGCCGACAAGATAATTGCCGACGCCAAGGCGAAGGCCGCCGACATCGTAAAGGCGGCGAACGCCGAGGCCGCGAAGGCCAAGGCAGACGCGGAAAAGGCCGCGGCAGACTACGCCGCGCGCGCCGCAGAGACGGTGCGCCAGTCAGAGCGCGACACGATACTCAAGATAGAGTCGTCCGTCACCGCCCTCCTCGAAAAAGTCCTCAAGGCGGACGTCGATGCCGCGCTTGCAGACGAAAAGACCGTGGCCACGCTCGTAGCCGAGGCAATCAAGGATCTCGTCGGCTCCGTCGAAGTCGCGGCAGCCCCCAAGCTCGCCGCCGCCCTCAAGGCGCAGCTCGCCGCCAAGGGCAATGTCACGGTAGTGATGGACGATACGCTCGGAACTGGCTTCTCCGTAAAGACCGACGGCGGCCGCGTGGAGCATGCGTTCACCGGCGAAGTGATTGCGGACGAGCTTGCAAAGCGCCTGCGTCCAGACCTCGCTAAGCTGCTCAAGTGATGTCCACCGACTACATAGTCGCAAGTCTCCCGGCGCTTGCGTTCGACGCGCCTGCGCCGATTACGTGGGAGAAATTCATGGAAACCGCGCCAGACGCCGAACGCCTCGTCGCCGCGTCGGGATGGAACGACCTCGAAACCCAGCTACGCAACGCCATGGCTGCCGCGAGAGGCGGCGCGAAGTACGAGCGTCCCGCGGACGGCTGTTCACTTTACTGGAAAAACCGCGTCACCGCCTGCTTTCAGGAGAAGGATGTCGCGAAGCGCCAGGACATGATCGACAGGGTCTGGTGGGACGCCGCTGGCGAACTCACCCCGCCGGCCTCGCCGCTCGGCTCCGGCGCGATCGCCACTTACGCGGTCCGGCTCAAGATCGCGCTGCGCCGCTCCGCCGTCTCGACGGAGAGGGGCAATGCGGCGTTTGACAAGCTTACGGCAGAAACGAAAGAAAAAGTATGACAACTACCGGAAAAATCGTCGCCGTCAACGGCAACATGATCACGGTCGCCTTCGACGGCGCCGTGGCGCAGAACGAAGTCGGCTACGCCGTGTGTGGCGACAAGAAGCTGATGGCGGAGATCGTGCGCGTGCGCGGCACGCGCTGCGACATGCAGGTGTTCGACGCGACGACCGACCTCATGGTCGACGACCGCGTTGAGTTCACGGGCGAGCTGCTTGCCGCAGAACTCGGGCCCGGAATGCTCGCGCAGGTCTATGACGGCCTTCAGAACCCCCTCGCAGATCTCGCGAAGGAGGCAAGCAAGATTTCAAAGGATGCTGAGTTCTTCCTCCAGCGCGGCATGTACCTTTCCGGCCTTCCCCGCGACAGGAAATGGGATTTCCACCCGCTTGCCAAGGTCGGCGACCGCGTCACTGCCGGCGACTTCCTCGGCTGGGTGACGGAAGGAATCTTCGACGACAAGACGATGCCGGGCCACAAGATCATGGTCCCCTTCGCGCTCCGTGGAGTTTACACCGTCAAGTCGCTCGCCTCTGCAGGCGACTACACCGTGACCGACACAATTGCTACGCTGACCGGCCCCGACGGCAAGGACGTTCCCGTCCAGATGATGCAGCGCTGGCCGGTCAAAGTGCCGATCAAGTGCTTCAAGGAGCGCCTCGCGCCGACAGAGACGCTCGAGACGACGGTCCGCACGATCGACACGTTCTTCCCTGTCGCCATCGGCGGCACCTACTGCATCCCCGGGCCCTTCGGCGCAGGCAAGACGGTTCTCCAGCAGACTACCGCTCGCTACGCGAAGGTCGACATCGTGATTTCCGCCGCGTGCGGCGAGCGCGCCGGCGAAGTCGTTGAGACACTAAAGGAATTCCCCGAGATCGTTGACCCCAAGACGGGCCAGTCGCTCATGAAGCGCACGATCATCATCTGCAATACGTCGTCGATGCCAGTCGCCTCGCGCGAGGCGTCGGTGTACACGGCAGTGACGCTCGCCGAGTACTTCAGGCAGATGGGGCTTAACGTCCTCGTCCTTGCAGACTCCACCTCTCGCTGGGCGCAGGCGATGCGCGAACTCTCGGGCCGCCTCGAGGAGATCCCGGGCGAAGAGGCGTTCCCCGCCTACCTCGAGTCGAGGATCGCGGCGTTCTACGAGCGCGCGGGCCGCGTCATGCTCAAGGACGGCTCGACTGGATCGGTCACAATCGGCGGAACGGTGTCGCCCGCAGGCGGCAACTTCGACGAACCCGTGACGCAGGCGACCTTGAAGGTCGTAGGCGGCTTCCACGGGCTTTCGCGCGCGCGCTCCGACGCACGCCGCTACCCGGCGATCGACCCTCTCGACAGCTGGAGCCACTACACCTCGGTAATCGAGCAGGCACGCGTCGAAAAGGCACGTGCGATACTGCGCAAGGGCAACGAAGTCGGGCAGATGATGAAGGTCGTCGGCGAAGAGGGAACTTCGCTCGCCGACTTCACGACCTATTTGAAGGCCGAGTTCCTCGACGCCGTGTACCTCCAGCAGAACGCGTTCTCCGAATCTGACGCGACGACGCCGGTCGCCCGCCAGAAGGTAATGTTCGACATCGTCGAAAAGGCCCTTCTCGGCGAATACTCGATCGACGACAAGGCGGCTATGCGCAAGTTCTTCATGGATCTCCAGCAGACCTTCATCGACTGGAACGACAAACCGTTCGAGTCCGATGAGTTCAACTCGCTAAAGCAAACGCTCGAGAAGAAAATAGCAGACGCCGCCGCATAGCACTTGCGCAAACCTCGGGAAAAGTGTATGATATGTGCATCGATCCAACATCTGGATCGGCAATACAATACCAAGGAATCACAACAATGAAGAAACTACTGTTTGTCGCGGCACTTGCCGCTATCGCCTCCGGGTGCATCATGGTCGGCCCCACCAATGCTGCTGCTCCTCTCATGCTCGACGTCCAGAGCCCCGACATGAGCTTCGTCGACAACGATGTCAAGCCCGCCAAGATGGGCGCTGCAAAGGCCGAGGGCATCATCTGCTTCACCGAAGGCGACGCTTCCCTCAAGGCCGCCATGACCAACGGCAACATCACGAAGGTCCATCATGTCGACTACAAGGTGAAGAGCATTTTCGGCATCATCGGCTCCACCACCACGATCGTCTGGGGCGAATAATCCGGGGAACAACAACCTGGAAATCGAAAAGCCGCACTTCAAAGTGCGGCTTTTTTGATTTGGTCGGAGCGGAGGGATTTGAACCCTCGACCTTTTGCTCCCGAAGCAAACGCGCTACCAGACTGCGCTACGCTCCGACGTCGGGTCTTTCATGTAGAAAGTGGCAGATAGTATACGCTTTCCGCGTCGCAAAGTCAATGGCGAAACTTCAGCGGGTGAAGTTGAAGTTTATGCCAGGGAAGCAGGGAAGGAAGCCAGAGCTGTTTATGTTGATGAGCCCGAGCTGGAGACCTTCATGATGCTTCGCGAAATTGATGCAACCGAGCTGGAGACCGGTGGAGGTCTCGGCGGAGACGTTGATGCCGCCCATCTGGGCGCCGGAGACATCCCTGAGCCCGTAGTTGAAGCCCGCGATCGACCAGCCGGTGAAGTTGCTGCGCGTAGTTAGCATTGCATCGAACGAAATTCCCGAGAAGCTGCCGACCATCCAGCTGACGCCGCCGATCTGGAAACCCGTGAATTCGCCGCCATAGTTAATCGTGCCGATCTGGAGACCAGCGGACTCGTCTTCGTTCCAGTTCACGATTCCCGAAATCTGGACGCCATGGATATCCTTGTCCCTATTCGCTATGGCACCGAGCTGGAAACCCGTTACAGGAGCGAGGTCTACGAGGTTGAAACCCGTGACCTGGAAGCCGGTCATCCTCTCGCTGAGAAGCCCGACGACGCCAATGTCGGCGCCAAGAAGGCAGCCCTTGTTGTTGCCGTAGGGAAGATCGAGCCGAAGGCCATAGACGTCGCTGCGGGCCCAAGGAAGCATGAGGTCGACAGGCGAGTAGAAGCTGAGCTGGCACCATGTGGAGTCCGCAGACGCTACATAGGCGGAGATGATAATGAACGCGGCAGCAATGAGCTTTTTCATCTTTGATGTCCTTTCGTGTGTGTAGATTATATCAAAATTCGAGCGCGGCGTACATCATGGCGAGAAATTCTTCGTACGTCATGCGCTTCTGCTCCATTGAGTCGCGCTCGCGGACAGTGAAGGTTCCGTCCTTCGTCGTCTGCTCGTCGACAGTGATGCACCACGGCGTCCCCGCTTCGTCCTGGCGACGATAGCGGCGGCCAATCGCACCCGAGACGTCCCACATGCAGTTGACCTTCTGCTGGAGCTTCCTGAAGATGTCGCGCGCGAAGCTGAACTGCGCCTCGTCCTTCTTGATGAGCGGGAAGATAGCGACCTTGATCGGGGCAACCTTCGGGTTGAAGTGGAGGACTGTGCGGATGTCCTCCTTGCCCTTCTCGTCGGTGAGTTTCTGCTCCTCGTACGCCTCGCAGAGAAGCGCAAGCATAAGACGGTCGACGCCTGCCGACGGCTCGATGACGTGCGGGACGTACTTGCCGTCGAAAAGGTTCTCGCAAAAGGCCTTCGCCTTCGCTGCGAGCTCTTCGCTCTCTTCGGCGGAAAGGACAACCTCCTTGCCGGCCTTCGCAGAGCGAGCGGCCTCGACACGCTTGAGCCACGCATCCTGGGTCTTCGCGATGAACGCGGCCTTCTGCTCGTCCGTAAGCTTCTTGCACGCTTGCTTCAAGGGGTCATCGAAGACAAGCTGCGGCACCTTCGAGTGTATCTGGTGCTGCGTGAGGTCGAAGTCGCTACGAGCAGCAATGCCCTCGAGCTCCTGGCGGCCAAACGGGAAATCGTACTCGATGTCGACGCAGGCGCGCGCATAGTGCGCGAGCTCGTCGGGCTTCTGCCAGTACTCGACGAATTTCTCGGTCGGAAGGCCGACCGCATTCAGGAATTTCTTCCTCTGCTCGACCCAGTACTTGTGCCAAACTTCCCAGCCCCAGTCGTCCTGGACGGGACCCGTGATGTCGGGATTGTCGGCAAGCGTCACCACGTGGCCGTACTGGAGCTCGATCGCCTCGTCGGGGCGGATGAAGAACTCGAGTTCCATCTGCTCGAACTCGCGCGAGCGGAACGTGTAGTTTCTCGGCGTCACCTCGTTGCGGAAGGACTTGCCCATCTGCGCGATGCCGTAAGGAACGGTCATGCGCGAAGTCGCCGTGACGTTCAGGAACTGCGCGAAGATAGCCTGCGCCGTCTCGGGGCGGAGATATGCGACATTCGAGGGATCGTCGATAGGACCGACTACAGTCTTGAACATGAGGTTAAAGGGCTTCGGCTCCGTCAGTTCGCCGCCGCAGTAGGGGCAGAAGAAATCACTCCCTGAGACCTTCGGCTGGGGCTTCTTCTTCTGGTCTGCGTAGATGTCCTTGATCTGGTCGGCGCGCATCAGTTTCTTGCAGTCCTTGCACATCGTCATCGGGTCGGCGAACGTGTCGAGGTGACCCGACGCCTTCCAGATTTTCGGGTGCATGATGATCGTGGCGTCGAGACCCGCGACATCCTCGCGCCCGCGAACGGTGAACTGCCACCATGCCTGCTTGACGTTGGCCTTGAGCTCACATCCAAGAGGGCCGTAATCCCAGAAACCCGGCATGCCGCCATAGATCTCAGACGAATGGTAAATGAATCCGCGACGCTTGCAAAGCGCACTCAGCGCGTCCAACGACGATTTGTTTTCTTCTGCCATAATGGTATGTATTATACCATATTTTTCGTCGGCATAGGCAACACGCCAAAGGCATCGGGCGCGAGGTTACGAAAGTCTGGCAGCGGCGAATCAAGCCGCGTTGCCACGCTGATCAAAGCACCATCGGGTATGCAGCCCCGTCAACCGAACGATCGGAGAACTCGTCGCGTCCGTCTGGCTCGGGAGAGAAAAGCATGGTATATTCGTCCAAGATGTCTTTCGCACAGTTCGTCGTGACTGTATCGGCGCCGACGGCGAAAGCGCGAATCACGCGCGGAAGTTCATCGACAGTCCACACATGGAACGAAAGCCCTTCCTTCTTGACGGCAGCGACGAACGCCTCGTCCACGACATCGGGGTCGAAATGCATGTCCACGCCGTCAGCCGCGGCCTCGCGCACACCCGCAATCACTTCGTCCACCATGACAGGACGACGAGCATCGCCCTTGCCGTCATGGGAACCGACGAGCCAATATACAGTGTACTCGGGAAGAATGTCCTTCACCGCCTTGCACACGCTCTTATTGAAGCTTATGAACAACACGTTGTCGGGGGTCGCATTGTCCTGCGACGAGAGTATGGCCTTGATCACAGGCACGATCTCAGGACCTGACTTGATTTCGAGATAGATGCGCCTGCCGTTTTTCGCGAGCGCGAGGACGTCCTCGAGGAGCGCCGGGCGCGTTCCCGCGTACTCAGAGCCCTTCCACTTGCCCCAGCTGCCGACATCGAGCTTGGAGAGCGTGTCGGACCATGTAACCTCTGAGCACTTGCTCTTGTTTGCCCCGTCGGTCGTGCGACTCAGGTTGGAGTCGTGAAACGTGAACACACGACCGTCTTTCGAAAGGTACAGGTCGCACTCAAAGCCGAATCCGCGCTCCACCGCAAGCCGATACGCAGGCAAGGTATTCTCAGGCGCATCCTTCGATTCGCCGCGGTGGGCGATGAGAGTGTCGTACCCGGGCCGCTTCGCAGTGACGCAACCGGCAAGAGCCGCTATGGCCACCATCTGCAGGGCAATTGTCGCAATCCTCATTTTGTTCCTCCTCTAATGGACACGGACGCCGCCGTATGCCGTAATTTTACCAAAATGCGCCGCAACAGGCAACCCCGGCTACATCACATACCAGAGGATGCAGAAGAAGTGGCAGATTGTGCCGGCGAGCACGAAGAGATGCCACACCATGTGCGCGTAGGGAAGAGACTTCCAGAGATAGAAGACGCAGCCAAGCGTGTAGAGCCCACCGCCAAGTGTAAGCCACATCGTGCCGAGTCCGTGAAGCGAACGTATGAGCGGAACAATCGCGAGAATCGCCACCCACCCCATCACGACGTACGCGAGGGCCGATACGACCCTGAACCGACCCGTCGTCCAAATCTTGAAGAAAACCCCCGCAAGCGTCCCGCCCCACTCGATGCCGAAAATCGTCCACGCGAGCCCCGGATTGTCCGGTCTCAGCGTAACGAGGCAGAATGGCGTGTAAGTTCCCGCAATCAGGAAGTATATCGCCATGTGGTCCATCTTGTGCAAGACCCTCTTCGCCGGAAGATACGTAACCGTATGGTAGGCAGACGATATCGCGTAGAGGAGAATCATCGAAAAGCCAAATATCGCCCCAGAAGTCGTTTTCCACGCGACATCCACGCCGCTCGTCGCGCCCTCCCAGACGAGAAGGGCAAGCATCGCAGCCCCGAGATGCGAGCCAACGACATGCGTAACGGCATTTGCGACTTCTTCGCCAGACGTGTATGTTCTTTCTCTTCTCATTTGACAGCGCAGAATTTACCAAAAATTCGCCCAACAAGTCAATCGGATTTGGTATAATTTACCTATATGTCCAACAAGACCAAGAAACCTGTTGCGAAGCCGGACGGGAATGCTGTCAGCGCAATGCGATCGTGGGTCCTCATCGCGACCGTCGTGGCGTTGTTTTTTGCCTTTTACAAGGCGAACCCCAGCGAGCCGGCGACGCATGAACTGACGCAGACCGAATTCTACAAAGCGCTCGAAGAAGGAAAGATCATCGAACCGGTCATCCGCTTCATCGACCGCGACGAGGGCGCAACGTATCTCACCGGCGAAATGGAGACTGACAAGGTCGACAAGGAGGGAAAGCCGCTTGCAGACAAGAACGGCGATCCCGTGCGCGTCAATTACTGCGTCCCACTCGTCCCCGGCGAGAATGAATCTCTAATGGAAGACCTCTTCAACCGACAGATCGATGTCAAGGTCAAGGAGCGCAGAAGCCCGTTTTCGCCGCTCGTCATGAACATCCTCTTCTTCGGCGGCATGATGTTCCTCTTCTACTGGTTCTTCTACCGCAAGATGGGCGGCGGCGACGGAGTCTTCGGCTTCGGCAAGTCGCGCGCGAAGCTCCTTGACGGCAAGGCAGAGAAAGCAAAGGTCACTTTCGCCGACGTCGCGGGAGTGGACGAGGCAAAAGAGGAAGTGCAGGAAATCGTCGCCTTCCTCAAGGAACCCGCCGCGTTCCGTAAGCTCGGCGGCCGCATCCCGAAAGGCGTCCTTCTCGTCGGCCCGCCCGGAACAGGCAAGACACTGCTCGCCAAGGCGATTGCGGGCGAGGCGCAAGTGCCTTTCTTCGCAATCTCGGGGAGCGACTTCGAGGAAATGTTCGTCGGCGCCGGCGCGAGCCGCATGCGCGACATGTTCGCAGAGGCGAAGAAGAAGGCGCCATGCATCATCTTCATCGACGAGATCGACTCCATAGGCATGAAGCGCACCGGCGCGGGCGCCCTCGGCGGCAATCGCTACAACGAACAGACGCTGAACACGATGCTCGTAGAGATGGACGGCTTCTCGCCGAACGAGGGCGTAATCGTCATCGCGGCGACGAACCGCCCCGACACGCTCGACGCAGCGCTACTGAGGCCAGGGCGCTTCGACCGCCAGGTGATGATTGACCTGCCGACGCTCAAGGGGCGTGAGGAAATCCTCGCGCTCCACGGCAAGAAGATAACCTTCGGTCCCGACGCCGACCTCACGCGAGTCGCGCGCGGCACGCCCGGCTTCTCGGGCGCGGACCTCGCGAATCTCCTGAACGAAGCCGCGCTCATGGCCGTAAGGAAGAAACTCGACGCCGTCGACATGGAGACGCTCGAGGAGGCACGCGACAAGGTTCTCTGGGGGCGCGAGAGAAAGAGCGCGGGCTACTCGCAGAAGGACCGCGAGATCACGGCATGGCACGAGTCGGGGCATGCGATACTCCAGCTTCTCGCGAAGAACGCAGATCCCCTCCACAAGGTCACGATCATCCCGCGCGGCCGTGCGCTGGGAGTCACCATGTCGCTCCCCGAGCGCGACATCCTAAACCGCACGAAGAGCCACTTCCTCGACGAGCTCGTCATCTGCTGCGGCGGCAGGATCGCGGAAAAGATGTTCACTGGCGAAATCTCGACCGGCGCCGCGCAGGACATCGCGATGGCAACCGAGATCGCGCGCAAGATGGTCTGCACCTACGGCATGAGCGAGAAATTCGGCTTTCAGGCGTTCAACGAGCCGAGCCCCTATGTCTCGGTCGAGGCGATGCCTCCGGCGTTCAGCGAGGAGACCTCGCGCGCAATCGACGCCGAAGTCGCAAAACTCGTCTCGGATGCCTACGCAAAAGCCGAAAAGGCCATTTCGGAAAACAGGGAAAAGGTCGAGCTTCTCGCGAAGACCCTTCTCGAGCGCGAGACGATGGACGGGCGCGACGTCGCGAAGCTCGTCGGCATCGAACTCGCGGAGGAACCGCACGAAACACAGGAGGCAGATCAGTCGAAATGACCATCAACGTCTCGGCCATAATACAGATCGCGATACTCTACTTCGTATTCTACGCGATCCTGAAAAGCGCGAAAGGTTCGCGCTTCGGCCAGGCGCTCATGGGCTTCGGCATCCTTGCCGCGATCCTGATTGCGTTCGCCTACCTTTTCCGCTTCGACGTCCTCACGCGCATCGTCCAGTTCCTGCTCATCTACATCGCCGTCTCGACCGTCGTGATTTTCCAGCCGGAGATTCGCCGAGTTCTCGCCGCAGTCGGCGCCTTCGGCTATTTCGAGAAGCCGAAGTACGGCCCTGGCGACGCCGCGACCCCCGACCTCGTGGTCGAAACGCTGATGCGGCTCGCCAATCGCCGCATTGGCGCGCTTTTCGCCTTCGAGCGCGGCATTTCGCTCAAGGGCTACGAGGGAACCGGCGTCACGCTCGACGCTGTCTTTTCGCGAGAGCTCGTTACGAGCATATTCACGCCGCCGCTCCCGTTGCACGACGGCGGTGCCGTGATGCGCAACGGGCGCATCGCCTCCGCCCACTGCATCTTCCCCGTGTCGAACAACCCGGAGCTCATCTCGAACGGCATGCGCCACCGCGCGGCGGTCGGGCTCTCCGAGGAAACCGACGCACTCGTTGTCGTCGTCTCCGAGGAATCCGGCGACATATCGGTTGCGCGCAACGGCAAGATCTTCCGCTATTCAGGCGACCAACGAGCCGAGTCGCTGCACCGCTGGCTTGCGAAGGCCCTTCCCGACGGAAACAGCGGCACGACGCGCATGGGCGCAATTAGGTCCCGACTGCGCAGGTGGACTGGCTTTCTGCCGAAAGGAGAGCGCAAATGAACGCCGAGCGACAGAAGACGGGCTTCTTCTCGCGGGCGGCATCGCTGCTAACGCACAACTGGGGGCTGAAGCTCCTGGCCCTCGTGCTCGCCATAATCGTATACCACACCCTCAAAACAGGGAGTTCGAAAGACATAGATCCAAATGACAGACACCTCTTCCAATGGCGTTGACACAAGCCGCGAAAAGCACGTCTTCGGGTGGTTCATCTTCCCGATCATGCTGCTCTTTCCGCTCGTTGCCCTTCTCACCTACGACTGGCGCGCAATCGCCGCGCTACAAACCCCGCCACAGCCAACCACGAACTGGGTAGGAGCGCTCGGCGACACGTTCGCCTACCACGGCTACGTGCTCGTCGGGCTCGCCGTCTGGGCAATCCCCATCGCATGCATAGCCCTCGGGCTCGTACTCGTCTTTGCAAGGCGCGGGTGTGGGCTAAAGAACATCGCCTGGTTCCTCCTCTTTCTCGCGGCGTGCGCCTGTCTCCTCCAGGTGACGCAGCACCATGCGCCCGGGATCAAGGCAGCGCTCGAGCGACTCAATCTCGCGAATGCCGGCGGGGTAATCGGATATCTCGTGATGACGCGCTTTCTCTCGCCGCTACTGAGCGACTTCGCCGGCTCGGTCATCATGATCCTCGTCGCCATCGTCGCCCTCGTCGAAGTCGTTGGCCCGAAGAACATCGCCGTGTTCTTCGTCGCGCTCTACCGTTGGGCCACAGCCCACGGCCATGTCGCGCCATCGCGCGAAGCCGCCGGCTCGGACGAGGAATACGAACAGCAGCAGGCCGCGTATCTCGCCGCGCTCCAGGCAAAGCAGGATGCGAAAGAGCAGGCACGGCTTGAAAAAGAACAGGCCCGTCTTGAAAAGGAACGCGCAAAGGCGGAGAAAGCTGCCGCACGCCAAGCGGAAAAGGAGGCCATCCGCGCCGCAAAGGAAGCGGCGCGAGCCGAGCGCGAAGCCGTCAAGCCGGCGGAGCGCGCACCTGTGCAGGGCGAGCCGGCGCAAGAAGAGACAGTCGTTGACAAGGGGCCATACATTCTCCCCTCCCTTTCCCTCCTGAATCCGCTCCGCCCGAGCGCTGCCGACCACAGCGACGTAGGGGAGATGAGCCAACGCCTCGTCTCGACCCTCAAGCTCTTCGGCGTCGACGCGAAGTTGGACTACACCGTGCAGGGACCCGTCGTGACAAAGTACGCGATCGAACTCGCGCCAGGAACGCGCTACTCGGCCGTCACGAACCTCACCGACAACCTCAAGGGTGCGCTCCACGCAAAGTCGATTCGCATCGAGGCGCCGATTCCCGGCGAGGACAGGATCGGCATCGAGGTGCCGAACCGCAAGTCCGCAGGAATCAGCTTCCGCGAGATCTTCGAGTCCGAAGCGTGGCGTGGCGCAAAGGCCGAGCTTCCCCTTCTCTTCGGCAAGCGCGCAGACGGCAAGGAACTCGTCTCAGACCTCGCGTCGATGCCGCACATGCTCGTCGCGGGCGCGACTGGCCAAGGCAAGTCCGTATGCCTCAACTCGCTCATCTGCGGGCTTCTGATGACAAGGACGCCAGAGCAGCTGAAACTAATCATGGTGGACCCGAAGTCCGTGGAGTTTACGCCCTACGCGTCGATACCGCACCTTCTCGTCCCAGTAATCACCGACAACCGCAAGGTCGTCTTCTCGCTGCACTGGGCCGTCGCAGAAATGGAAAAGCGGCTAAAGATGTTTGCAAGGGCGCGCGTGAGGAACATCTACGACTTCAACCACCGCGCGACCTTCACCCAGACCGACATGTTCGGGGGCGACACAGAAGTCAGCTCGGACATGCCGAAGACAGTTCCTTACATCGTGATAATAATCGACGAGGTAGCGGACCTGATGAGCCAGTGCTCGAAAGAGGTCACGCCCGACATCTCTCGCCTGACCGCCAAGGCCCGCGCCGCCGGCATCCACCTCATTCTCGCGACCCAGCGTCCCGATGCAAAGATCATCACCGGCACGATAAAGGCCAACATCCCAGGCCGCGTTGCCTTTAAGACGGCCTCGTCGGTAGACTCGCGCACGATTCTCGACGACACGGGCGCAGAGAACCTCATCGGCAAGGGCGACATGCTCTTCAAGGGCAAGGACGGGCTTCTCATCCGCGCGCAGGGAGCGTGGATCTCCGACGACGAGATCGCCAACATCACGAACTTCATCCAGGAGCACTCGAACACGCAGTTCGACGAGAAGTTCGCGACGAAGCTCGGCCGCGTCAAAGAGGCGTCAATCGAGGATCCGTTCGCGTCGAACGAGGACGATCCCGACAACCAGCAGCGGGGCGACGACACGCCGAGCACACGCGAGATGGTCAAGGCAAACGAGGATGCCGACCTTTTCAAGCGCGCGCTCGAGTGCATCATCAACACGAATCGCGCGTCGGTATCGCACTTCCAGAGGCGTCTTGGCATCGGCTACAACCACGCGGCAAAGCTCTGCGACAAGCTCGAGGACGCTGGCGTGATCGGTCCCCAGCAAGGCGCTGGCCCGAGACCGATAATAATGGACCAGCAGCAGCTTCTCGCCATTTTCAACGGCAACGGCAGCGCGGCAGACGGCGGGTCGGCAAGCGCAACGCCCGAGCCAGAGCCAAACGGTGAACTTGCAAACCAGGAGGAACCACAATGATTGAATTCGGCAAGACCTTGCGGACGGCGCGCGAATCAAAAGGCCTGACGACGGGCCAGGTCGCCGAGAAGACGCACATGATGATCCAGATGGTCGAAGGCCTCGAGAACGAGGACTTCTCCAGAATTGTCGCGCCTATCTACGGCCGGGGATTCGTCAAGCTTTACTGCGAGGTAGTGGGGCTCGAGCCAAAGCCGCTCGTCGACGCCTTCATGGAGATATACTCGGGAGGCCGCGGCGCAAGTGCCGC
>JAZSLQ010000195.1:0-4858 GCA_045535455.1 Kiritimatiellia bacterium
TTATATCATATATTCTCTACCCTAGTTGGTAAGATTCCACGCCTCGTCGCAGAAACCCTGCGGCTTCGCGTAGTCGGCGTAGAACACGTCGCCGGCCTTCATCATCGGACAGGCGGCCAGCCCGTCGATGCCGTATTCAGCCGCAAGCTCCTTGTCGAGCGTCGTCTTGAGGATCGTGATTTTTACGACTGCCCGTTCAGCAGCGTCGCGATTTCCGCGTCGATGGTTTCAGGCGTTGTTGTGGGATGGAACCGCTTGACGATGTTGCCGTTATGGTCGATCAGGAACTTGGTGAAGTTCCACTCGATGTCGCCTGGCTCCTGGGCTCCTGTTAGGTTGTGCTTGGCGAGGAGTTCACGCAGTTTGGCGATTTCCGCCTCCGGCGCATCGTCCTTCGCCCGTGCAGCCTTGAGGAACTTGTAGATAGGATCGGCGTTCGGTCCGTTCACCTCGATCTTGGCAAGCTGATCGAACGACGTGTTGTACTTGAGCGCGCAGAACTGGTGGATTTCATCATCGCTCCCCGGCGCCTGGTGTCCAAACTGGTCGCACGGGAAATCGAGTATCTCAAGCCCCTTGTCGTGGTACTTGGCGTAGAGCTTTTCAAGCCCCGCGTACTGCGGCGTGAAGCCACAGCCTGTGGCGGTGTTGACGATCAAGAGCACCTTGCCCTTGAGCGATGCGAGGTCAAGGCTCGTTCCATTGCGGCCTTTGGCCGTGAACTGATAGATGGTGTCCATTTTTGCGTTCTCCTTTGGATTGGCGCATCCGCCGCCCAGCAACGTTGCCAGGCCGAGCGAAGTGAGCGCGATGAGCTTTGAGGCAATTTTCATTGTCGGTTCCTAAGCGCGGTTGAACTTGTCCTTGGGCTGGCGGCAGCGCGGACAACGCCAGTCGGCGGGAAGGTCCTCGAACGCGACGCCGTCGTGCTCGGCCGGATCGTACACATAGCCGCACACAGAACAAACGTATTTGCCTGTCGGCGTCTTGAACACAATCTCTCCCGGCGGGATGACGGCGGGCGGATTTGCGAGATCGACGACGCGCTTCGCCTCAAGGCTTTCCAACGCCTCCGGCGTGTGCGTGCCGAGCCAGACGGTCGGACGCGCGGCGCAGAACGCGCGGCAACGGTCGAGCGTCTCGCGGGCGGCGGCCTTGTCTTCGTAGACGACGGACAGCTTGTTCTCGTAGAAAGCCACGTCGGTATAGGTGACATCGCCGTGGATGAGGTAGAAAAGCCCGTCGGACTCGACGGCGACGATGCAGTTGCCGTTCGTGTGACCGGGCGCGGGAATGTACGTCACACCGTCCGCAATGCGCTGCGACGCCGGGAACTCGTAGTATGGTCCGTCCTGAAACGTCGCCACGGTCGGGTTGAACGGCTTGATCTCGTCCGATTCAGCCTCGGCAGCCGAGCAGATGATCTGCGCGTTCGGGAAATAGCGCAGCGCGCCAGTGTGATCGGCATGCTTGTGGGTGATGAGGATCTTCGATACCTGCTCCGGCTTGTAGCCAAGGTCGGCAAGCGCCTCGATGTACGGCTTGATTTTCTTGCCGACATAGATTGTCGCATCCTCTGTCGGTTCGCCAAACGGGAAGTCCTCGGGAACGCCAGTATCGACGAGGATGACTTCGCTCCCCGTGTCGATCACCCAGTTCTGGAGGCATGAGCGGTACTTGACCGCAGGGCCGAGTCCTTCCGCGCCGTCTCCACCAAGGGCAAATGGACGCGTCATGAAGCCGTTTTCGGCGAAACGGACGGGCTTTATCGCTATGCTCATTTTTATAGTTCCTTTCTCTGATTGTGGCAGGATAAATCAAAGCCGACTGACGAGTTGGAGGATCTTGTCGCGGGTGGCGTCAGTCTTCTGCTCGTCGATCTTCGCGGTGACGATGCCGGCATCTTCTACGCCCCAATAGCGCTGGATGCCGTGATACTCCCCGATTGCGCCGTCGTACACGTTTGAGGAATAGGAGGAGAGTAGCAGCGCCACCTTCGCCACCTTCGGCGGCTTCTTCATATTGTAGATGCGCTGAATTGGCGCCTGTATCTGCGCGGACATCATGAAGTAGTAGATCGGCGCAGCAAGAACGAGGACTTCCGCCTCGGCGAGAAGCGGATAGAGTTCCTGCATGTCGTCCTTCTGGACGCATGTGCCGTTGCCTTTGCCGTGGCAGTACTCGCAGGCCATGCATCCGGCGATCTTCTTGTGCGCCACATCGACGAGCGTCACCTTGTGCCCGGCCGCCTCGGCGGCCTTCTTGAATTCTTCCGCCATCCAGGCGGTGTTGCCGTTCGCGCGTGGCGAACCTTGGAGGATCAGAATGTTCATCGCTTGTTTCTCTTTTCTGTTATGGGATGTTTTTGTTTTACAGGATTTACCTACATCTCGTTTTTGTTCATTTCTCGACCGATTCTTAGGCCTCTTCCTTGAACGCGCTCTTCGGCATTCCGCAGATAGGACACTTGTAGTCGTCCGGTTCGGAGCCGATGTCGCCCTCGTATTCGTAGCCGCAAAGAGGGCAGACGAATTTCTTGACGTACAGCTTCTGCTCAAGGAACTCAGGGGCGTATTTCTCCAATATCGCTTTCGTTACCTCGCCGTGGTGCTTTTCCTGTTCGGCAAACTCGTTGACAGCCTCCGCCGCCTCCGGAATGCCCATGTCCGAGAGCTTTTGAGCAAGTGCGCCGATGTTTGTTTCGCCCTTAAACTCGGCCTTGGAAAGCCCGGCGACGAGTTTCCAGAACGCGGCCTTGTCAATCGGATACTTTCCGTTAAGCGTTGCGTAGAACCCGCCGTGGTTCGTCTCCTGGTTGCCGAGCTCGATGAACTCATCCGCGACATCCTCGTATCCGTGGTGTCTGGCAATGCGCGCGAGCGCGTAGTACATCGCTCCGCCCATGGCCTCGCCAGCGGCGAGCTGGGCAATCGTCTTTTCAAGGGGCGTCCCTTTCGTCTTCCCGTGGATGTTCATTTTTGTTTCCCTTTCTTGATTAAGCTTAAACACAGCAGTTGCGTGCTATGTTTTGCCGATATTATGAGGACTGCCGCAGTGCCTTTTCAACCTCCGCTTCTATGGCCGAAAGCGGGGCGGTAGGCTCGAAGCGGCGGACAACGCGCCCATCGCGTCCGATGAGGAACTTGGTGAAGTTCCACTTGATAGAGGGCGTCTTCGCGAAGTCCGGATCGGCTTCGGTCAGCAGCTTCTCGAGGATCATTGCGAATTTGCCGTCTTGCGGAAATCCCTCGAACTTCGCGTTTTCCGTGAGAAACCTGAAAAGCGGCGCGGCATTGTCTCCATTTACGTCAACCTTTGCAAACCGTGGAAATGCCGTCTTGTAGTGCACGACGCAGAACGTGTGTATCTCATCGTCGGTGCCGGGCGCCTGCTGGCCGAACTGATTGCAGGGGAAGTCCAGAATCTCAAAGCCCTTGTCCTTGTGCTGGTCGTACATCCATTCAAGGCCTTCGTACTGCGGCGTGAAGCCGCAGCGGGTGGCAGTGTTCACAATAAGCAGAACCTTGCCTTTGTAGTCCGCGAGCGACACGTCCTCGCCCTGGCGTCCCTTGACGGTAAATTGATAGACGGTATTCGTTTCCATGTGTGTGTCCTTTGTTTTGGCGATGCCCTATGTGAGCGTCGCAAGTGTTGTGGTTAGAACCAAAAGTAGTTTCATTGACTTGGCCTTCGATGGCATTAGGCTTGCTCTTCGGTCGTCCGGGCGGCGTATTTGCCCTTGTTCGTTCATCTGTTTTGCCTTTCTTTATTTGATGTCTGAAAAGGCGGCACACGGCTCATTTCGCGGCCTAGACACCGTTCAGCGTTGACACACTTTCCCTCGTCCAGCAAGTCCCTCAACTTCGTCGGCATAGCTTCTATCAGGAAACCGCCGAACTCCTCCGGCGGCGCACCGTTCGGCGTCGAGCACCAGATGGCAAGCTCGCTGACCGCTCCTTCGACGTAGAAACGCACGAGATTCTCGACCTCCTCCGTGACCGCCCCCGCACCATGACGCCCGCGAATGTAGTTGGATATGTATGTTACGCCGTGGCGGACAAGTGTCCTGCACAGGCTTTCCGGTCCTACCCAATCGCTGAACGCCCCCTCGAAAAGCTCACGGTCGGACTCAAGCCGCTCAAGCCCTCGAAGGACAATCTCGGGAAACGAAACTTTGGCGGACTCTTTCAAGTATGCATAGTCCAAGAATGCGTAATGCCAAAACACGAGGTCGTACTTGCTCTTGAAGTGGTTGTAGAACGTGCGCGACGAAAAGCCCGCCTCCTGGACGATTGCACGTACGGTGATCTGCTCGAACGTCTTCGTCTGCGCAAGCCTACGTAGCGCATTGGCGAATGCTCCGAGTACGCCTTTTTTGGGCAAGTCGCTGACAAATCGTGCTTTCATTTCTAAATGCTCTGTATTTTATCATATTTCACCCACCCAGATAGTTTACAACATGAGCGGTTTGTGAACTACGGGGCATGTTTGTCTCACGCCAAGTCCGCTAAGTTCGCAAAGTGTCTTGTCGCCTTCGCGCCCTTTGCGAACTTTGCGTGGGACATTGCCGTTACAGGCTCTGACGGAATATCTCAGCGACCTCCTCTTCGGTAAGCTGCTTGTAGCCGCCATTGAGTCGGAACGTCGCCTTAACGAGATCCGGAATCATCGCCTCGGTCGCGCCGAGCTCCGTGATGTTCATTGCGACGCCGATCTCGCGCATCCACGCCTCGAGCGCGGCGAGTCCCTCGTCCGCGACTTGGGCCTCGCTCTTCCCCTCGGGCGAGACGCCCCAGACGTTCTTGGCGAAGCGAGCGAACTTCTTGAGTCCGTACGGCTTGATGAGGCGATAGTATGG
>JAZSLQ010000001.1:0-18914 GCA_045535455.1 Kiritimatiellia bacterium
TCTCGCTCATGCAGATGGCAAAGACGTCCGCCGCTATTGCAAAGCTCAAGGAATCGGGACTTCCCTACATTTCCGTCCTAACCGACCCGACGACGGGCGGTGTGAGCGCGTCCTACGCGGTGCTCGGCGACATCAACGTGACCGAGCCCAAGGCGCTTATCGGCTTCGCGGGGCGGCGCGTCATCGAGAACACAATCCACCAGAAGCTTCCCGACGACTTCCAGTCGGCGGAATACCTTGAGAAGCACGGCTTCATCGACAAGATAGTCGAACGCAGCGAGCTCAAGGGCTTCCTCGTGAAGATGCTTAACTACTGGGGTTTCTGAGGCGTTGGTGGTTAGTCTTTAGTCTTTTTAATTTTAGGAGAACCGACATGGCAAAGAAGACGGCAATGGACTGCGTGAAGCTTGCGCGCGACCCGAAGCGCCCGCATCTCAAGGACTTCATCAAGCTGATCTGCTCCGATTTCGAGGAGCTGCACGGCGACCGGCTTGTCAACGACGACCGTGGTCTCGTCGGCGGCTTCGCGACTATCGGCAGCGAGAAGGTTCTCGTCCTCGGCCACAACAAGGGCGCGACAGTCGAGGAGAACATGGAGGCCAACTTTGGCATGGCGAACCCCGACGGCTATCGCAAGGCGATGCGCCTCGCGAAGCTTGCGGAGAAGTTCCATGTTCCTGTTGTCACCTTCGTTGACACTCCCGGCGCGTATCCTGGCCGCGAAGCCGAGGAGCGCGGGCAGGCCGAGGCGATTGCGAAGTCGCTTGAATTCTTTTCGCGTCTCAAGACGCCAGTCGTCGTCGTAGTCACCGGCGAGGGCGGTTCGGGCGGTGCGCTCGCGATTGCCGTAGGCGACAAGATCCTCATGATGGAGAACGCAATTTATTCCGTCATTTCTCCCGAAGGGTGCGCGGGCATTCTGTGGCGCGACGGCGCGAAAGCCCCCGAGGCCGCCGAGGCGCTCAAGATCACCGCGCCCGATCTCCTTAAGCTCGGCGCGATTGACGAGGTCGTCAAGGAACCCGCGGGCGGCGCACAGAAGAACCACAAGGCCGCCGCGTCCGCAGTCAAGAAGTCGATCCTTGCCGCGCTCAAGGTGCTCAAGAAGATTCCTGTGGACGAGCTGATTGAGAAGCGCTACGAGAAGATCCGCGCCTACGGCAACTTCTACGGCTGAGACAAACTGTAGGGGCTTGGCTCCACAATGAAAATCGTCGATTGCGACTACTTTGTCGTCGGCTCCGGCATGGCAGGGCTCATGACGGCGCTGCACCTTGCTGACAAGGGCAAGGTCGTGCTCGTTACAAAGGGGCGGCTGCAGGACTGCAACACAAATTTCGCGCAGGGCGGCATCTGCTGCGTAGCAGATCCTGCGGACACATTCGACAAGCACGCGCGCGACACGATGATCGCCGGCGCCTGGCTCGGCAACTCCGCCGTCGTGCACGAGATCTGCGAGCACGCGCCCGAGGGAATCAAGGACCTCGTCAAGTGCGGCGTAAAGTTCGCGAAGAAGAAAGACGGCTCGTGGGAACTTACGCGCGAGGGCGGGCACAGCGCGCGGCGCATCTTCCACGCCGGCGACATCACCGGCGAGAAGTGCGAGGCGGCGATGATGCGCAGCATCCGCCACTCGTCCGTCGACGTCAGGGAGCAGACGATAGTGATCGACCTCGTGATGACGAAGCGCATCGGGATAAAGGGCCCAAACCGCTGCATCGGCGCGTATGTCCTCGACAAGACGACGGGCGAGATATATGCCGTTCGCTCGCCCGACACGGTGCTTGCGACTGGCGGTTGCGGCAAGGTTTATCTCTACACCTGCAATCCCGACACGGCGACTGGCGACGGCATAGCGCTCGCGTGGCGTGCGGGCGCGAAGATCGAGAACATGGAGTTCATCCAGTTCCACCCGACTTGCCTCTACCATCCGCAGGCGAAGCGCTTCCTTATCTCCGAGGCCGTGCGCGGCGAAGGTGCCGTTCTCGTGAACAAGCACGGCCGCGAGTTCATGAAGAAGTACGACCCTCGCGGGTCGCTCGCGCCGCGCGACATCGTTGCGCGTTCGATTGACAGCGAGATGAAGCGCACTGGCGACGACTGCATGTACCTCGACATCAGGAAGAAGGGCAGGGCCTACCTGATGACGCGCTTCCCGAACATCTACCAGAAGTGCATGGAGTTCGGCATCGACATGGCGAAGGACTTGATCCCGATCGTCCCGGCGGCGCACTACACCTGCGGCGGCATTCAGGCGACGACTGCGGGCGAGACTTCCGTTCCCGGGCTTTCTGCCGTCGGGGAATGCGCGTGCACAGGTCTCCACGGCGCGAACCGACTTGCGTCCAACTCTCTTATGGAGGCGCTCGTCTGCGCTCGTCTCACGGCGGCGCGGCTTGCGGGGGAGAGGGTAACGGGTAAGCAGGGAACGGGAAAGATGCCCGATATCCCCGCTTGGCGCATCGGCAACGCCGTTCCTCCCGACGAGGCCGTTCTCGTCTCGCACATGTGGGACGAAATACGCCGCCTCATGTGGGACTACGTCGGAATCGTGCGCACGAACAAGCGCCTCGCGCGCGCCGCGCACCGCATCAAGACGCTCCGCAAGGAGATACGTGACTACTACTTCCGCTATCTCGTGACGCCCGACACGCTGGAACTCCGCAACCTCGCCGTGTGCGCCGAGCTCATCGTCAAGAGTGCGCAGAAGCGCCGCGAAAGCCGCGGGCTCCACTTCACCCTCGACTACCCGCGCCAGTCGAAGCGTCCGCGGCAGACAGTAATAGAGGGCTATCGCGGATAGTCCGCAATTGCACAGTCAGACATGAAGATATCAAGCATACTTGCAAAGGCGCAGCCGTCAGTTTCCTTCGAGGTGTTCCCGCCGAGATCGACCGCGTTGCCCATCGCGCGTTTGAAGGATGGCAAGCGGTGAATCGAGAGTGTCGCGCCGCTATGACAAGGAAAACCTACTGTGGCAATCTACTGTGGCAATCAAGTCTGACCCTGTTGGCTCCGACAGGCACCCACAACACAGCGCGGAAAATTTTTGATATAATACTCGCCATGGGAACCAATGCCAGGAACGCCGTCGCTCTCTCGCTCGCAATCGCGGGCGCTGTGGCTTCGCCCTTGCGTTCTGACGCGGTTTCTCTCAAGGGTTCGACCCCCCCCCCCTCGGTGCTGTATAGCGTTCTGCGCGCAGCCTAAGGGTCTTTCCAGTTCGTTCTACATGACGGCGCAACAATGTGCCGCAGATTTTATTGTTCTTCGGTTTTGTGAGGAGCCAGAAGTAGCAACAGCATGAATTTACGCCTAATGGCATAAACAAAAAGGAAAATAAAAATGATAAAATCACTCATGATGATTGGCGCGGCGGCGGTTGCAGTCGGTGCAAATGCTTCAAGCATCACCATCGACAGCGTTCAGCAGCGCTGGCCGTGGAACAACAAAGTCGATATCACCTACACCGTCACCGACGGACAGAACCGCGCGGCCGGCGTGTATTGGGGAATCGACTTCAACGTGACGGCGGGCGGACATACCTACCATGTGCCTGGCTACACATTGGGCGCAAGCGCGGAAGGCGGCTCGGAAGGGCGGCAGCACACCGTGACGTGGACTGCGCCTTCCGGCATCAAGGCGACGGACTGCTCAATGACGGCCACGCTCTATCCGACGAACTTCCCCAGCGGCAACGACTACATGATCATCCAGCTTACTGGAGACGACGCGGGTAAGGTGATTTACGAGGGTTTGCTCGCCACGCAGGGCGAATCCAACTCCCGCTACAACACCGACGAATACAAAACAGGGAAGCTTGTTCTGCGCAAGGTGCCGAAGTGGGCGGACAAGGACGAACTGCCCAATGCGGCGGAACTGACAGGAAACGGCTATCTGACCGGTGATGCCAATCTGGATAACAAGTATTATGAGGCGGGTAGTTTTCCGGCACACAGCAAGAAAGTGAACGGTTTGGATACGTACTACAGAAACGGGCCGACGAACTGGAACACGAAGTGTGACTACTACATTGGCGTTTTCCTTGTAACTCAGAAGCAGTATGTTAATCTTGGCCTCACCAATCCGTCCTACACCAAAGGCGACACGAAACCCGTGGACAGTATGTCATGGAACATTGTTCGTGACTCCACGCCAGCTACAAACGCCATTGCACCGAGCGCAACAGGAGGCTTCCTCGCACGGCTGAACAACGCCGTTTTGTCCAAGTCCGGCATCTCTGGGTTTGACATCCCTACTGATGCTATGTTTGAGATTGCAGAGCGAGCAGGCGAGCCTGGAACTTACTTCTGGGGTGATGCCGCAGACCAGACGACCGTTGAGTCAAAGGTGGTATGCGCTGGGAATAGCGGCGGGACCTCTACGCTTCCCGTAGGAAGCATGTCCGCCAACAACTGGGGACTTTACGACGTGTCAGGAAACGCCTGGGAGTTCGTTCGTGACGAAGTGATAAACTATTTCGAAAATGGTTCGCCTAGCATTGACCACAGGAAGGATGCCTTTTCACCCAACTATTTCGCGGAGGGTATTACACCGTCGGCCAACAAGAGGACTGGAGCGGTGTATAATCGCGGCGGCGGTTCGTACATGACGGAGTATAGTGGGGTTGCGTTCCAGGCGTCGTATCGCAATATTCTTTTAGCCAGCGATAGCTATCGGAATTACAGTTTCCGCGTGTCGCTGGTCGTGAAATGAGGGGCAAGGCATGAAGCGAGTTCTGTTTTTTGCAGCGGCGGTCACGGCAGGCGCGACCCTTCCGCTGTCGGCGGATGATACGCCGGTCACTTCGTCCGCACAGACGTTCGCGCTCTACACGAGCGCGGCGGCTACGCCGTCGTATGCCCTGACGTCCGGTGCGCTTTCGTCGCCGTTCAACATCACGTACCGCGAGGGCGAGACGGTCTCCGTCACATCGCCCAACGGCGTGACGACGGCGCTATCCGGTTCGGGCGGCACGATTGTGTACGTTCCGGCATCCGGCGGACTCTGGAAGTTCACGAACTCTAACGGCGAGACCGCGTTCGTAGGAGTCGATTGGAGCGTCCACGACGACGCCCCCGCGTCGGTTGCGGACACTGCATCATTTGCGGGGGACACCATCGACGAAGGCCCCAATCGCAAGCTGAAGAAGAGCGAGACGCCGCCCGTTGCCTATTCGGGCGATGACTGGGCGGGAGACCTCTCCAAGGCGGCGACGGTCACTTTCACGCCGCCGGAGGGTTCGGGACTTGAGGCGACCACGTGGGGCGACCTGTCCGGCGGCAATGGCGCTCGGGCGTTCACATTCGACGCAGCTGGCATCTGGACGGTCACGCTTACGTTTGCCGATGGCACCACGCGCACGGCTCAGATCAACATTCAGAATGCGGGGTTCATAATCATCTTCAAGTGACGAAGGTGGCGGAACCGCAAGCGGCAGAAGAATGACGCGGAGGGAATTTTTGGCGATGGCGGGCGCATTTGCCGCCTCGCGGGCGTTCGGAACGGAGGATGGTTCCGAAACGCCTCTTGTCCGTTTCGGAATCGTCACGGACCTGCACTACGCCGACATAAAGCCGATGAGGGAGGGCGCGACCACGCGCTACTACCGAGAGTCGCTCCAAAAGCTTTCCGTTGCAGTGGAGATGTTCAACAGCCAAGGGCTTGATTTCGCCGTTGAGCTTGGCGACTTCAAGGACCTGACGGTTGGTCGGGACGCAACGCTTGCCGCCCTCGAGCGCATCGAGACGGAGTTCGCCAAGTTCAAGGGCCCGCGCTACCATGTGCCGGGAAACCACGACTTCGACTGCCTCACGGAGGAAGAGTTCTTCTCCCGCACGCCGAACGGCGGGAGCGTCGGCGGGGGATATTATTCCTTCGTCCGCAACGGCGTGACGTTCATCGTGCTTGATGGATGCTACACGTCGGGCATGAAGCACTACTCACGTGACACCAAGTGGACGTGGACAGACGCAAACATACCGCCGGAGCAGCTGGCGTGGCTCGGTCGCGAGCTTGCCGCCGCAAAAGACCATGCCGTGGTGTTCTGCCACCAGCGGCTCGATCCGTCGGCTGAGCGGCACCATCTCATGAAGAACGCGGCGGCGGTGCGTGCTGTTCTGGAGAAAAGCGGCAAGGTGCGCGCAGTGCTGACGGGCCATGAACATACCGGCGGACAGTGCGTCGTGAATGGAATACCATACTACACGCTTGCCGCAATGGTCTCAGGGTCCGGCGCGGCGGCGAACTGCTTCGCCGAAGCGGCCATATATCCGAACGGCGCATTCGGCGTAAAGGGATACTTCCGCGCCAAGTCATTCCAGTCATAAAGCCGGGATGTGGGACCCTTGTGATACGGGCGATGTGATACGGTCTGTGGAGTTGTGGTATAATGTCCAATTATGAGGATTAAGCCATCACGATTTTGAAGCCGCAAAGGAGCGAAAGATGAAGAAGCAACTATTGGTGATTGGCGTGACTATGGCAGGACTCGTTGCGTGTGCGCAGAAAGACATGACCGCCGCGCAAGAGGCGGTGCAGGAGGGGCACGGGTATACCCCAAAGGGATATGTGCATCCGAAGGAGCCGGAGGTCAGGGAGCGCCTTGAGTGGTTCAAGGACCAGAAGCTTGCGCTGATGATGCACTTCGGGCTGTGCTCCACTATCGGGATAAAGGAATCGTGGGCGTTAAGCGATGCCGACGCAAAGCGGGCGCGCCGAGAAGTGACATGGACGGACGACGCCGACGAGTTCAAGCGGCAGTACTACGGACTGATTCGCTCGTTCAACCCTCTGCGGTTCGAGCCGGAGAAGTGGGCGACGGCCGCGAAGGAGGGCGGCTTCAGGTACGTCATCTTCACGACGAAGCACCACGACGGGTTCTGTCTCTTCGACTCGAAGTACTCGGACTTCAAGGTGACGTCGCCTGAGTGCCCGTTCTCGACGGACAAGCGCGCGGACATCGTTAAGGGCGTGTTCGACGCGTTCCGCGCCGAGGGGCTCGGCATCGGCGCGTACTTTTCGAAGCCCGACTGGCACAACGAGGACTACTGGGAGGGTCACGGCATCGGACGCACCGTAAACCGCATGCCGACGTATGACGTGAAGAAGAACCCCGAGAAGTGGGCGCGCTTCCGCGAGTACACGAAGAACCAGGTCATCGAGCTTGTCCGCGACTACGTGAACTGTGCGCCGCTGAAATAGGACAGGGGGAGAGTTTGAAAGATTGAAGGAAGATGAATCAATGAGGCGAAACATGATAATGATGTTCGCCGTGTGCGCGGCTGTGACGATTGTTGCAAGTGCGAAACTCTCACTCTTTGGGGCGGAGATGGTCAATGCAGACGAGCCGCACCCCTGCCGCGACGTGGCGTTCAAGCCGCTTGAAGCGGGGATTATGCTCTATGGCGATCCGGTGCATCTCTCGAATGGGATGCCGTATGCCAAGGATCCGACGGTCATACGCCACAACGGACGCTACCTCATGTACTACAGCGCGTGTCGCAAGAAACTGCGCGGGGCGATTGCGGAATCCACGAACCTCGTGGACTGGGTGCGCGTCGGAGACATTTTTGTGGAAGGTGCGCCGTCCTGGGGCAGGTGGGTCGCGCCTTGTGTCAAGAAGTTCGACGGCAAGATACATCTTTTTGCTCAAGCTACTCCGCCGCTGAAGCGGAAGGGAGACAGGCCGTTAGATGTATTGTGGCATGCGACGAGCGATGACGGCGTCCATTTTGCATATGACGGAGGAAATCCCGTATTCGTGCCGAAGAACGAGTGGTCGATCAGCCGAGCGTTAGACGCTGAGGTATACCGCATGGGCGACAGGATGATGCTCATGTTTGCGACGCGTGAGCGTCCGACCGCCAAAATTCAGCAGCTCGGCATGGCGTGGGCAGAGTATGGTAGTGCGTACTCCCGTCCCGACTGGCACGAACTGACAACCAATGGACCGTTCTTCAAGCCGGATAGACCTTGGGAGATGAGTTGCATCGAGGCGCCCACAGTGATCCGTCGCAAGGGCGTCTGGTACATGTTCTACGCGGGGGCGTACAATCACGAGCGGCAGCAGGTCGGCCTCGCGTGGTCTGCGGATGGCGTAAGCTTCACGCGTTGGCGCGACACGCCGGTTCTGCCGCATGGTGCGGAAGGTTCGTGGAACGCATGGGAATCGGGGCATCCCGGCGTGTTCGAGGACGACGACGGGCAGATTTACCTTTTCTATCAGGGCAAGGCAACGCTGACAGGCGACTACCGCCTTTCATGCCTGAAGGTCGAGTTCGTGGACTGACGGCTGGGTGGTGACACGCTGCGCGGGAGTGTCGGGCGGTTTCAGCCGCAACGTAAACTTGAAAGACCCAAGTGGTAAAAAGGAGGATTAAGGGTCAGCGCTCATTGATACAGTAAAATTGATACAGTAGCCGAGTTTTTGGTATAATGTCCGCAGACCAAATAGAAAGGAAGCGAGGATCACATGAAACGAATTGCAGCTGTGTGTCTTCTGGCGTCGTTTGCCGTTGCCACTGTATACGGTAAGACCGTTGTCGGAAGCTCGAGTGCCTCGAACAGTAGCGTCTCCATTAAGGAGATGTCGATGTCGGACTTAGAGAAGGCCTTTGGCGGGAGTGGTTTCGGCGGCAGTTTTAGCGGCAACGGCGTCGGCTTTGGCAACGTCGTGAAGAGCTACACCGGGAAGCCGTCTGTCGTTCTCAAGGAGTGCTGCGTCTATCCGCCTATAGGCACAAACGTGCCGAGTTCCGCGACGTTCGACAGGTTCAAGTATGGGCGCAAGGGCTATTTCGCGGCCACATACATTGTCCTCGCGCAGAACATCGTGGACATAGACCTTGAGAATCTCGTCGTCGAATCGATAACCGACGGTTCGGGCAAGGACTACACCAAGAAGAAGAACGGCGACGCCAACTGGGAGGTTGAGCCGTTTCGCTCGGCCGTGAACCGCGAAGGCGGATTCGCGACGTTCGTGCTTTGCGGCGGCGGCAACGCGTGGGCGAAGTCGCTTCCGAAGGTAAAGGGCAAGGTCACGGCCACTGTCGCCGACAAGATGGCGACGAAGGAGCTGCCCGGCAAGGTTTCGTCCGGCAAGATCGGCGAAGGCGAATACTCCTACAAGGTCAAGCTCGCCTCCAACTTGATGAGCGACGAGAAGTCGCTGGAGGTTTCGCCGGCCGGAAGCAAGTCCGACTGCGAACTGGAGGTCTTCTGCGGGGACAAGAAGCTCGACAGCACGGGCAGCTTTTCGATGAACGGAAAGAAGTCCTATACCTTCAAGAAGCCAGACGGCGACGACATCGTGATCAAGATCAAGTACCCAGAAGGTGCCAAGAAGCTTGTCGTACCGTTCGGCTGATTTGCCGGAATGCATGCTGAATTCGACATCGCATAGGAGGCTTAAGTGGAATCGGTGGATGGTCGCCGCGCTTGTGTGCGTGGTGGCTGCTCTTCAGCCATGCAACGCTGCGCGGGTCTGCGCGGACACCCTCTGCCGGGCATGACTAATACGGGGTCCGCAACGTCTTTCGCCCTGCGGACACTCCACTCGCTGCGCTCCTTCCGCCCGTCGTAATGTCCCGGCATCGCGCCTCCGCGGCGCATCCGCCGCGGGATTTGGTATAATGTCATCATTATCAAGCATATACTTGTGAACTATCAGTTAAGGAACGGAAAGGAATCACGAATGAAGAAAATGCTGATGACGTTGATGCTGTGCGCATCGATGATGCTGCCTGGGCAGGACAATCCGCCGGAAGGGATGGACACGCTTTCATTCCCTCTGATGACATTTGAATGCATCTTCCTGGCAAATCATGACGACGAGACGGACGAGGAGAGGGCGAAACGTATGGCCGAGGAGGAAGCTGAGCAGAAGGAATGGGATAAACAGACGGAACGAGAATGGAAGGCTCAGTTTTCAGAAAAAGGGCTTAAGCTCACATGGCCGGAGGGATCTTCCGTTGTGAGACGCCGCGACGGGTTGACGGCCTATCTGCGCGTCACCAATACACCTGATAATCTTGTGAAGATCGTCAAGTATTTTAATGAGTGGAAAAATGGGCAGGTTCTAAATCTGCTCGAATGCAACGTGCGGCTGGTCGGTGCGGGACGCGAAGCACTCAAGGCGGTCGGATTCGAGGATTCAAGCCATGTCTCCGATGCGGCCGCTCTCTGCAAAAAACTTTTGGATCGTGACGACGTTGACCTTATTGATTCATCCCACGCCGTTGTGCGCTCGGGTGACGAATATGTGACGAAGGCCGTGACTGAATACATTTATCCAACGGATTTTGATCTGAAAATCGAGTCGCCTGTCTCGACAGACAGTCAATCACCCGATTTTACCAACAGTCCGCATTCTCAGAAATGCGTGCTGTCTGCAGTAGAGCCAACAAAGTTTACGATGAGAGAGGTCGGCTCTATCGTCCAGATGACGCCGACGCTGGCAGATGACTGTCGCCTTGTTGATATTGTGCTCAATGTGCAGTTCGTTTCCGATCCGGTCTGGAAGGACTACGGTGTGAAGGCCCCTCCGGCGACCCCCTCACGGTATGACCTGCCAATGGAGCAGCCATTCTTCCCCGTTCGCAGTGTTGACGTTAGGACAACTGTCAAGCCTGGTCGGACGGCGGTGTTTGTCGGCGGTGGACTTTCGCAGAAGGAGTCGGGAAACAAGACGCTTCTCGTATTCGTGACAGTGAACGGCGTCACGGTGGATATTCAGTGACACGCGGCGCATCTGCCGCGGATTTGGTATAATGTTGCGCATGAAAATATGCGCCATGAAAAACGCCATACTCGTCTTTGTCGGCCTTGTTGCCGGGATTGCGGCAGCCAACGAGCCGCATGCGAAGGGTCGCCTTACTCTCTCGTTCAAGGAGAGCGACCCAGTCGGTGACTTTGCCGAAATGAAGCGCAGGGTTCCCTCCTCCTTCGACGACAAGGACGACGCAGGCAAGGACAAGCCCTACAACGTCTCGGAGCGCACGTACTCCGTCGAGGTGCCTGAGTCCTACGACAAGGGCAAACCTGCTCCGCTCTTCGTGTGGATAAGCGCCACGGATGGAGGCGGGATGCAGGGTCAGCTGCGAGAGTCGCTTGCGAAGCGCGGATTCATCTATGCGGGCGCAAACGGCACGGGAAACGAAATCTGGCCGCCGATACGCTTTCGCGCCGCCATCGACGCCGTCTTCAACCTGAAGAAGCTGTACAACATCGACCCCAAGCAGATTTTCATCGCGGGGAACTCGGGTGGCGGACGCTGCGCGTCGATGGTCTCGATAACATATCCGGATGTGTTTACCGGCGGCGGATTCTATGTCATCGGATGCGACTTCTGGGACAATCTTCCTGCCGAGAAGCCCGGGCACCGCTATCCTGGCTTTCTTCCGAAGCGGGACAAAAAGCTCTTTGACGTTGCCAAGAAGCACTATTACGTGTTCCTCACGGGTTCAAAGGACTTTAACCGCGACGGGACCATCAAGGCCTACTATGGCTACGGCAAGGATGGTTTCCGCAACTGCTTCTACAACGAGACCGAAGACCTTGGACATGCAACGCCCCCTGTCGCCGACATCGAAAAGGCGTTTGTGTTTCTGGACCGTTCGCTGCATGCCGATGCCTTCGCCGCCTGCGAGCAGGCCGCGAAGGCCGTCAAGGCGAAGCGATATGCCGACGCGGCGAAGAAGCTCGGGCCGTTCCGCGGCACATGCGCCGCAGTGGACGACAAGTGGGGCGAATTGGTCGCGCTCGCGGACTCCGAAACCGAGAAGATCACGTCGAACGCCGCGCTCAAGCCGAAGCTAAGGAAACTGAAGCTTCAGGGCATCGTCTCGAAGTTCGGACCCGTCCTCGGCGAGAAGGCGAAAAAAGCCCTTGCCGAGCAGGCGGAGTAGTTTCGGGCAACGGGCAGAGCGCGTCGCATTCGCCGCGGATTTGGTATAATGGCAGGCATGGCAGAAGTAAGCAAGAGTCCGAGGCGGTTGTATTCGGTGGTGCGGAACCTTGAATGGGCATTCCCCGCGACGTTTGTTTTGGGCATTATTGCCGTTCCTTTCTGGTCGGCAGACATGTATGCCGGCATGGCGCTGTCGCTTACTGCCGTCGCGCTCGCGTTCGGCCTGCTGCGTCCGCGCCGCGTGGAGAAATCGCTTGGCAAGTGGCGCGTCTGGCTTGTCTCTCTCCTTGCGCCGCTTGCGGTCCTTCAAGTGGTTATAGGACTTGCCGCGCTGTGGCACGGTTCGCTCGTCGGTGGCAGGACGCGGACTTTGGCCTTCCAGACGGAAATCGCCGATGCCGATCGCGTCGTTATACGAAAGGGCGGCGGCGGATGCCATGGCGACCCAGACAGGGACGACGTTTTGTATGTCATTACCAACAAGACGGAGCTTGCGGAATTCGGAAAGATGTTCCGCTTCTCGGGTTCAAGTATGCCATGTGCCTGCTGCGGCTATCCAGGCGTTGACTGGTGGAAGGGCGACAAGCGGCTCGTACTTTCGGCAATCCACCATGGTCACGCTCTTGGCGTGAAGGGATTCCCAGGAATAAATTTGCGTCTGTCGTCTTTTTCGCGCCTTGCGCTTTCGAAATGGTTCAAGGAGCACTGCGGCATCGAAATCGAGAACGCCGGCGGCTGGACGAAACATCGCGACGACGCAGCCCCGGGTGAATGGCGGCAGGAGGAGTTCGCCGCCGATATGTACTATCAAGTAGCCTCCCGTGTCAGAGACAACGAGAACGTCGTGCTTTCTCCTTGGGGCGTTGCCTCGCTGTTCGCAATGCTGCAGACCGGTGCCCGCGGGTACACGGCGCACGGCATGGCCCGCGCCCTTCAGATTGGCGGAGAAGACATCCCCGCGCCCGATGTCGTCGCCGCCACATTCCGCCAGATGCGTGAATCAATTGTCCGCTCAGCCAGCGACGACGTAGAGGTGGAGCTTTCCGATTCGGTCTGGCTTCGACCTGGGTTTGACGTCCGCAGCGACTTTCTTTCTATCTGTCGCGATGCTTTTGACGCAGAAGTCGGCACGACCGAAATGGGAGAAGCTGGGCGTAGGGCCATCAATGGATTCGTCGCGGAGCGGACGCATGGGCGCATCGCGGGCTTGCTGAGTCAACCCGCGCTTGACGACCCAGATACGGCGCTTGTTGCGATCGGTGCTGTGTACCTCAAGGCCAAATGGCAGATTCCGTTCATGCGCAGCGCCACCTACGGACAGGTCTTTCATGCTCCAACTGGGGATGTCGAGACGCCGTTCGTCCACGACACCCGCGAGGCTGAAATCCTTGAAGCACCTGAATGCTCCGCGCTGCGGCTCCCATACTCCGACAGTTCGCTTGAAATGCTCGTCCTGCTGCCGTCGCCTCCGAATACAGTCGAAGATATCATGTACAGGTTAGGCGGGACGCTTTTGGGCCGCCTTGCGGAAAATCCGTGGAATGGCCGCGTCAAGATTGCGCTGCCGAAATTCAAGTTTGACGTTACGCATGACCTCAGGAAGGTGCTTGTCCCGATGGGCATGGGAATGGCGTTTTCCAGGGACGCGGACTTCGGCGGTATCGCAGACATGCGTGCTCCGCTGTACATCCGCGCTGCGATTCAGAAGGCATGCATCGCGCTCGACGAGGATGGAACGACCGCCTCCGCCGCGACCGCAGTCATGGTGCAATGCGCCGCCGTGGCAGAAGACACTCCGCCGCGTCAGTTTGTCGCAGACCGTCCTTTCGTTTTCGTCGTCCGGGATAGCTGCAGCGGCTCTATCCTTTTTCTCGGTGACGTGCAATGCCCCTGATCGGAGGACGTCTTCTGGTCGACGGCAAGATGACGGATTGCTGCCTGTGGAACAGGCGGGACCCCGCGACAGGCCAGTTTTTCGTGTATTTTGTGTATTTCGTGGTTACAACACCCGCGGCGGATTTGCCTCGCGGTGCGGGTATACGAGCGCACGGGTTTTTAACGCAAAGACCGCATAGAGGCGCATCCGCCGCGGAATGTGGTATAATATCGGCAGATGGAAGAAATGCCCGAGAGACCTATATGCCATGTAGTCGCGGGGCCGAACGGTTCCGGGAAGTCGACGTTTGCGCTCAGGTATCTGCCCGAGTACGCCGGCGCGGTGGAGTACGTAAACCCCGACCTCATGGCGCAGGGCATGTCGCCGACGGACATCCGGCTCTCCGCGATAAAGGCAGGCAAGCTCACGCTTGAGCGCATAGCCGAGCTCATCGAGGCGCGCACGTCGTTCGCCTTTGAGACGACGCTTTCGGGGCGCGGGCATTTGAAGCTCCTCGCCGACGCGAAGAGGCGCGGGTATAGAGTCGTGCTCTACTACCTCTGGATGCCCGAACCGGCGGCATTGCCGCTCCGCATCAGCCACCGCGTGCTCGCGGGAGGGCACGACGTCCCGACGGCGGACGTCATGCGCCGCTATGCGCGTTCGAGCGCGAACGTCAGGGAGTATGCCGCGCTCGCGGACTCGGCGCTCGTGTTCTACGCCGTGCCGGCCATTCAGCGCCTCATCTACAGGCGCAACGGCGATTCGCTTGTGCTGGACCCCGCCTTGGCGGAGCCGATGAGAAAGGAGCTCGGGATATGATCGACCGCAAGGACTGGCCGGAGGATGCGCGCAACGCGCAGGCCGCTTTCGACGAGGCGTCGTGGGACGCGGTGGAGGGATACCGCGACACGGGCGAGATGGTGCCGGGCATGAAGGACGGCAAGCTCTACCTCTACACCGTCGACGAGGCGCTTCGCACGCGCCCCGACTACGAGATGCGCAAGAAGGACGTCGGCGAATGGCGCCGCAACAACCTCATCGCGCAGTTCAAGGCCGCCGGACTCGAGCTTACGCCCGACGTCTGGGAGCGCCTTGCCGCCGACCGCCGCCAGGCTCTTGAGGACGACCTTGCCTGGATACATCCGTAGGGATTTACCCTTGAATAGATATCTGATTGATTTCGGCGCATCACGAACGCGCATCGCGACGAACGGGAAGTTCGAGCGCACGGTGCCGTCCGTGCTGCTCGTGTCATCCCAGGACGGCCGCGTTCTGGCCTTCGGCGAAGAGGCGGAAAGCGCGCTCGAGCGCGCTCCGGACAACATCCGCGTGTGCCGACTCATGGAACAGGGGCGCGTTGCAGACCCGAATTTGACGGTGGCATTTCTTGGGGCTCTGGTGAGGTCCCGCGGTCCGCTTTCCGTAATGAGACCTCATTTGATTTTGACTGTTCCGGCCCAGTTCGCCGACTATGAACGCGAGGCACTTTCGAACGCCGCGCGCGAGGCGAGGTTCTCCAAGGTGCGGCTTGTCGAGGAGATCGTCGCGCATGCGGCTGGTGCCGACTGGGCGTCCGACAGTGAACCGGCCGCAGTTCTGGTTGTCGGCGCGGCCTATGCGCAGGTCGGTGTGCTGAATGGCGGCGAACTCGTCTGCTCGCGAAGTCTGCATGCGCGCAATCCGATAGATGGGGCGGCAGGCGACGCATTTACGGCAAATCTGCGCCGCCATGTCCGCGAGACCTTTGGGCTTCATATCGGCCTGGATCAGGCCGAATGCATTCTTTTCGGCTCCGCGCGCACGATAAGAGCTTTCGACGAGAGCAAGGGCCGGGCGGAGGAGATTGCGCTGACGGCAGACGCCGTCAATGCGGCTATGCGGGATCCTGTCAATCGCCTGTCGCGTCTGCTGTCGGAGACGCTGGATGAGGCGCGTGCGGCACTGGGGGAGCAGGCGAGGGCGGCAATTTCCCGCCGCGGCGTGCTGCTCACCGGCGGTGGCGCGCGGCTGCCGGGTCTTGAGGAGGCGCTGCGCGAATGCACCGCGGAGGGCTTTGTCCGTCCGGAGAATCCAGACGAGACGGCGATTCAGGGACTGCTTAAGATGGAGGCACGGGCATGACCCTCTCGTTGAAGCGGACAGACTATGCCCTGGACATCGGCGCGGCGCGTGTGCGCGCATTCGAGGCGGGGAAGGGCGTCGTTCTCGACGTGCCGGTTGAAGACCTTGCCGATGTGTCTTCGATTCGGGACCGCGGCGAGCGGCTCGCTGCAGTCTGTCGGGCTGCACTCGTTCGCATTGGGGCGCGCGGACGTTTCGTCAGTCGCGTAAGGCGAGCCGTTCTTTCCGCGCCGAGCGGCATCGGCGAAGTGGAGAAGCGCGTTTACGAAGAGGCCGCGCGGCTCGCCGGAGTTCCGGAATTGTATCTTATCGAGTCGCCGATGGCGGCTGCGATCGGCGGCGGCGGACCGGTAAGCAAGTCTGAGGCGGTGACAGTGGTCGACATAGGGGCCTCCCGCATCCAGGCTGCGGTCATTTCGCTTGGGGGTATAGTCGCCTGGCGCGAGGCCGTGCGCGCGGACGAGGTTTCGCCCGAGCGGGTTGGGGACCTGGTACGTTCTGTGATTTCGGAATGTATTGCGAAGGGCCGCTGCAACCTCGCGGACGACATAGTGCGTCAAGGAGTTCTTCTTACGGGCGGCGGAGCGCTGACGCCAGGCCTTGCGGACTCTATGCAGTCGGCGCTCAATCTACCCGTCCGCGTCGCAGACGATCCTCAGCTGGCGGTTATACTAGGGGCTGGTGTCGTTCTTGGCGAGCTTGACAAATTATCCCGTCCGAAAACGAAAGCACCCACTCCCTGGACGGGACTGCTGATCTTCGCCATCGTAATACTCAGTCTCGGCAGGATGCACGGGCTGATCAATCGCGTCATCGACTTGTTTGTCCGTTAGCGCGGTGCATCCGCCGCGGATTTGGTATATGATTGAAAGCAAAACAGTTAAGGAGGAAAGAGGAATGGAATCAATGATTTCAAGGGGTGTTGCGGCTGCTGCATTGCTGATTGCGGGATGTCGCATGTTCACCAGCGAGCCGACCATGCCCGAGTTCGATGCCGGAAAGGTCGGCGGCGATGAGCTTGTTGCGCTGTTGGCCGGCGTCGAGAAGGTGCCGAGCCTCAGGCAGCGGCAGAACTTGGCGAGCCAGCTGGAGGGGCATCGCTTCACGTTCCACGATCTGAAACGGGCGTCATGGCGCGTCGGGAAGGATCAACACCATTTAGAAATTGACATGAGAGACCCAGGAGGGATGCTGCTGTGTCCTGACGACGTCAGGCTCTTCTGGTTCACGCTTGACGTACCGGGCGTGACCGAGGAGCTTCGTAATTTCGCGCGTAAGACCAAGGACACGAAGTTTTCGTTGGATCCTGTCGTAAAGGAACTAGACTGCACTTTTGGAACTAACTTCACGGTGACGGTGAACCGCTTCGTTCCGGCGATAGAGCTCGCGGAGCTTCCTAAGTTCGACGCCGCGTCCATCACCGGCGATCAGCTGGTGGATGTTCTGCGCGGCATGAAGGGCAGAATGAGCGACGCCGTCGGCGAGGATCTGGCGGCGCGGCTGGACGGTCGGGAGCTGACGTTCACGAACGCGCAGGTGACAGGGGTCGCGACCATCGCCGACGACACGGTTGGGCTTCTCTTCCGCGTCTCGTTCGGCAAGGAATGGGACCAGGCCTTTGACGCCGGTGCCGTGATCCCGCGGAAGGCTCTTGCGGGGTTGCCGTGGAACCTCTGGGCCACGCCCTGGAATTATGGCGACGATCTGAACCGGCTAAAGGGTACAGTGTCCATGCAGGTTGACGGTAATCTTTGGCGTTGCGGGTTCCATCCGGCGCTCATGCTCAAGAACGTTGAGTTCGACGTGCCGTGGAGGAACGATAAGCTACCTGACTTCGATCCCCACTCGATCACGGGCGAGGAGCTTGTGTCGCTCGTGTCCAAGTTTATGGACAGGGGCGCGAAAGCGAAGGTGGACACCGTTCTCGAACGGCTGAACGGAAGGAGACTCACCTTCCCCGAGGTCGTCGTCCAGGATGTCTCCACGCCGGCAGACAAGGACAAGAATCCGTCGTGGCCGCACTCGGTGCGGATTGATCTTGATCTTTCGGTGTCGAGGGTCGCGCTTCGTGCTGCGGGCAAGGACGGTGGGGAATTCGAGTTCTACGCCTTCATGCCCAGCGACAAGGCGAAGACGCTTTCGGACAACGCACGGCTCGTCGACTTCACTGGGACTGTTGTCTTCCACCGGACACCGTTTCAGCCGGACTTCTCGACGTTCGAGGATGTGGAGTTTGTGCAGGCGGACAAGTCCGAGCCGCTCCCGAAGTTTGACCGCAAGACGGTTACCGGCGACGACATTGTGAAGCTTGTGGAGTCCCGTACCGTCGCGCTGACCGGCGAGCAGGTCAAGGAGCTCGGCCGGCAACTTGACGGCGTCCGCGTGACTCTGCCGCTGGACGGCAACCAGATCAGCTCCTGGAACTACTACAATCCGGTGTGGGACGGCAAGAGCGGCGGCCTGGAGTTGTGCGCCTCATATCCAAGGCGTATCTTCCGCGGTTGGCGCGAGATGCCGATTCTGCGCGTTTCCGCGCGGCTGAAGGGAGTCATGAGGGAAGAGGACCTTTCGTTTAACGTGGATGTCGAGAAGAACCTGCGCCTGTCTGGTACAATACGAAAATCAGACTTCGACAGCTACTTCGACAGCTCGTTGGAACTCAAGGATGCCGTCGTGGAGCCGGCAAAGCGGGACGCAGCTGATTGACCAAGGGGGGCTGGACTGCAAGACTGCTCCAAACACTTCAAATCTAGTCGAGCGGTTCTATCTTGACTGGAACGATCGAATCGGCGATTTGAAATGTCGAATGGACAAAGAGGCGCGTGAAGCCGATACGACAAAATTGGGGAACCTCCAAAGAGGAAACGTGAATTGCAAGTCAGGTGAGTCAATTTTCTGAAGATGGATCCGAGGGGTCTCGGCAGCAGTTCGAACATTTTCATTTGAGTTGTCTCCTTTATGCAGCCCTTGCGTAGGCGGTGTCGTATTGGTAGGCCGTAAGCCCGT
>JAZSLQ010000215.1:0-3285 GCA_045535455.1 Kiritimatiellia bacterium
ACGGGCTTACGGCCTACCAATACGACACCGCCTACGCAAGGGCTGCATAAAGGAGACAACTCAAATGAAAATGTTCGAACTGCTGCCGAGACCCCTCGGATCCATCTTCAGAAAATTGACTCACCTGACTTGCAATTCACGAACGAGCCAGGCATCAGCGAAAGTTCTATAATCCACAAGCCAAACAGACACTAAGCTCAGGCGGTTTATGGTATAATATGCGGCAAATGAACGACAAACTCAAGTTCACGTTCAAGGCATGGCCGGTGATCGCAGCTGCGACCATCGGCCTGTGTTTTCTGACGCAGGGCGTCGCAAAGCGCTTCGGCATTGACCTTCCCGACCAGCAGAACATCGAAGTAGTTCGCTCGTGGCTAACTCATGCGTTTGACTCGCCCCGCTATTTCTTGAACTGTGCATTGCTTCTCGCGCAAGTGCTCGTCTTGCTGCCGGTAATCGAGGAGTTTGTGTTTCGATGGCTCCTGTTCATGCTGCCTGTTCGCCGGATCGAAAAGCGCACGGCGCGAGTCCCGATTCTCGTGATTTCCTCGGTTCTATTCTCGGCAGCGCACTATATAGCACAGCCCTTCCCGGACGCGGCGTTCATTGCGCTCTTTTTCTTCGGTCTTGCGCAGTGCTGGCTGTACAGAAAGACCAACCGCATCTGGTGCCCGATGCTAAACCACGCCCTCTTTAACTTGACGAACACTGTCCTCTTGTTCGTCGTTCCCGAGGCATGATTTCTGGCAACTAATTGCCCATCGCCATCGCCGCGGACAAAACGAGCGCGACGATGGCGAATAGCACGTTCACGACTTACTTCGCGGGGCGAAGGATCATGTTCTTGAAGTCTGCGTCGGAGTGATCGCCCTGGAGGTATATCGGCCCGGGGACGAACTCGTTCGCGTCGATCGCACCGCCGGTAACACCGACGACAGGCGCATCCTCGATGATCGTGACGCCGTTGAGGACGACGGTGAGATGGCGCTTGTAGAGCGTGACGGAGACATGCTGCCACTCGCCTGCGGGCTTCTCGGCGGCAACCTTCGGCACGACGCGGCCGTAGTAGGCGGCCATGTTGTGCTCGTTCACGGGCTGGCCGTAGCTGTCGAGCACCTGGCACTCGTAGCGGCCGCGGAGATACACGCCCGAGTTGGACTTCTTCGGCACGCGAACGTCGTACTCGAGGTTGAAGTCGTAGAAGTCGGCGCGCTTCGTCATGAGGTTCGCGCCGCCGCCCGCCCAGGAGCCGTCGGGCTTGAGGCCGAGCTCGTTGGAAAGGACGCCATCCTTGAACTTCCAGCCGTTCTTGGCTTTCTCGTTCATCAGCTTCCAGCCGTCGAGTCCATCGGCGAGGAGGTCAATCGGCTCGCCGAGCTTCGCGTCCTTCGTCGACGCAGGCTTGATGACGGGATTGCGCCAGCCCTCGACAGTCGTCTCGGGCTTGCCGTCCTTCTTTACGGTCGTCGCGACGAGCGCGTTGCCATTGACAGTGCCTTCGAACTTAAAGCCCCACGGATGGTCAAACGTAATCTTGTTGCCGTCGAGAACGACATTCTTCATCGGGGTAGGCGACGCCCAGCGCCAGAGGACGAGGGCCTGCGCCGCGCCATTCGCGTCGCGCGAGACGATCATGTGGCCGGCGTTCATGCTGGCATAGCCGAGCTTGAGGCCCCAGTTGCCGACGACCGGATCCTTGGGATCGACGCCGAAATCGCAGGTGCAGCACCCGGCAAGGGCAAGCCCCGCCGCCAACATAGAGAGAATTTTCGTGTTCATGCGTATTATTATACCACAAAATCCCCAGACGGTCACCGACATAGGCACTGGCGCCTCTCCCGCAAGCAGATATTTTGAGGGCGTCACTGCCCCGCTTTCGAACGAAGGCGCTCGAAGACGGCATAGAGTGCAGGGACGAAGGCAATGCCGAAGATCGTCGCGGCAAGCATTCCGCAACAGGTGCAGATTCCGATTCCGTGCATAGCGCCCGCGCCCGCGCCGCGCGCAAAAACGAGCGGCAGGACGCCAATCACGAAACTCCACGCCGTCATCATGACCGCACGGTATCGAAGATCAGCGCCCCTTAGCGCCGCTTCCTGTGCGCTCGCGCCGCTTTCGCGCTCCTGCTTGGAGAACTCCACCATAAGTATCGCGTTCTTCGCGGCAAGACCGATGAGCATCACGCATCCGAGCTGCGCATAAACCGAAAGCGGCGTATTAGTCAGCCACAATCCGACAAACGCGCCGAGGAGCGCGACGACGACGGACAGCATCACGGGCGCGGGAATGGCCCAGCTCTCGTACTGCGCGGCGAGGAAGAGGTACGCGAACACGAACGCTGCAATCACAAGCCATTTGAGCCTGCCCTCGTTCTCCTTCTCCTGGAGCTGCACAGGCCCCCACTCGATCGCGCATCCCTTCGGCTTCGGTGTCGATTCGATGAACTTCATGAGCTCCGACGACGGCACGCCCGGATTCGGCACGACAGAGAACCACGCCGCGATCATCTTGTTGTACGCCATCGTCTCGCGCGTACCGCCAACGTATTCGATGCTCCCGATGGAAGAAAGCGGCACAGACTCCTCGTTCGGCGTCGGGATCCTGATCGCGAGCGCGTTCTTGACCGACGCGCGCGAATCGGGGTCGTTCTGCAGTTTCACCTCGTAGACCCCGCCCTTCAGGTTGAAGTCGTTGACGTAGTACGAGGCGAGCTTGTTCTGAAGCGTCGCGAACACGGTCTTCGGCGAAATCCCCAGCATCTCCGCCTTGCGGCGGTCGAGCTTGAGCTCGAGCTGCGGAGTGGAGGCAGTGAAGCCGTGGGCGGCGGACTTGACGAGCGGACTCTTCAGTAGCTCGTCGCGGAACGCGTCGACAGTCTCCTGAAGCTCCTCCGGCTCCATGCCGTCCACGGAGCAGAAGTTGAACCCGACGCCGTTTCCGCCGCCGAGTCCGCGTATCGCCACAGGCTGCGAAAACACCATCTCCGCCGCGTACAGGTCGGAAAGCTCGTCCTTGATCCTGTCCTGTATGTCGTCCGATGTCATCCCGCGCGCCTTTCGTCTGTCCCAGTGGTCGAGGCGAAAGAGAACATTCGCGAGATTCTCACCTGAGCCCCACATTCCGCAATTGCCGCAGGTCGAGGCGACAGACTCCACTCCGGGAATCCTCGCCGCGCGTTCGTGTATCTCGTCGACGAGCTCGATTGTGCGCTCCAGGGACTGCCCCCCCGAAAGCCGCAGGTTGAAGTCGGATCGTAGCCATGTCGTTCTGTGGGCCAAGGAGTTG
>JAZSLQ010000043.1:0-5334 GCA_045535455.1 Kiritimatiellia bacterium
TCGGGCCCGGGCCCGGGAGCTGGTTTCCCGTCCCATCCTCCTTCTCCCCCGCACCCCCTCATCCTCCTTGCTATCTCTTCCCTGCGCTGACGCGCAAGGATTGAAATTTACAGTTGCTGACCCTGCCGTGCCCATCTATTCGATCGTTCCAGTCAAGATAGTAGCGCTCGACCAGATTGGAGGTGTTTGGAGCTTTCTTGTTGTCAAGGTTGAGCAAGATGCAGGCGTTGTCTAGGAAGTTCGTGACATAATCCCTGCGCAATGTCTCGTCACCAAGCTTGTCAATCTGACTGTAGTGATTACAAAGCCATGTGACGTTCCAACGAATATGCATGCTTTGGTCGCTTGCCCAGCATCTCGCCGTAAAATCGCGGACAGCCCAGGCAATGCTCGCGGTACAGGTCGACAAAATCAACGCCAGCACGCCCCATTTCCACGGCGCACGGGCAAGCCTGGTCACCGACAGGGGAAGCAGGATGAGAACAGCGACAAAAGCACATGCAACCACAAACACAAACATGATGTTTGACATTATACCATATTCTGCGGCGCATCTGCCGCGGATTTGATATAATGTTTGCATGAAAAATTTTAGAAGAGAGATTCTGTCCGCGTGCATCGTCGGCGCTCTCTGTGCATGCGTGGCGAAAGGCGATGGATTTCGCATAGAGAACGGGAAGATCGTCGTCGATTCACCTTTCGACCTTGAGATTGGATCGCCCGAGTATGCGAAGGCGCTTGGAAGCGCCGTCAAGTCACATAAGGATGTCCGCAAAGATCCGAAGACTGGCGAGACGGTCACGAACTGGTACCATTCCGGTGAAGCGCGTTTTGCCCAGCCGTACTTCGGCACCAATAAGGCGTGGCTCTCGTTCAAGGGTGAGGACAAGACTCTTTCGAGCGTGTATTTTTCGTCCGGCAAGGACAACAAGAGTTATGTCGGCTCGCTGACGTTCGACGAGTGCCGCAAGTTGTTCGATGAAATCGCCGCGGACATGTCCAGACGCCTCGGCGAGGAGATTGATACGAACGATGACACTACAGAAGAGGAAGCGAGAGAGAGCATAGAGGAACTTGTGGCGCGTGAAAAGGTTGGCAGCTCGGTCTCCCTCAGCTTCTGGAATGCAAGAGTGACCGTAACGAACAGATTCGGAGATGTGGAATGCCGTCTCTCGGCTATGATGCATGAAAACAAGAAGTACTGGATCAGTCTTGACATTGAACGTCCGCGCGATTTTCATACGACTTCCAGTCAACTCTCCCGCGCCGACGGGCATATCCCGGTCTACACGAACAAGCCGCATGCCATCGACCTTTCGCTGCGCACGCCCGAGCAGGAGAAGGCGCACAGGGAGGCGGACGCATTACGCGCAATGATCAAGCGGGTTTTCGGCGTCGATCTCGACGCGCCGGCCTCCACAAACGACATGTCCGCCGCGCTGCTGACGCTGACAAACAGTCCGGTGAAGGCCGAATGGTTCCCGCTCGAGAAGCCGTTTGCCGGATGCACAGAGCGCAGGGCGGACATGGGCGTCCATATGCTGTTCTTTCCAATGACGTCGTTTGCCATCCGCCACGCATTCGACGACTATGTCGGAGAGGAGGAGCTGAAGGCTGAGTCGCAGAAGGTACTTGATGCGCTCGAAAGTGAATTTGGCGATAAGATTCCGGAATACGAGGTCGACGTTAAGGTAGCGGAGAAGAATGATTCGCAGGATGCGGAGCCGCCTGCATTCGGCGACCTTAGGGCGATGCTTCGGCTCGGACGCACCGGCGATTTCTTCAAGGGCGGAGTCGGCGACATCAGCATCGGGATCAAGTATGCGCCGACGTCATACGTGAAGCGGAACGGAAAGTACGAAGTCGCTCAGCGCGGCGCGGTTGTTGTGGAAATAGTCCAGTCGCCGATTCTGGCGCAGACGAAGAAGCGCAGCGACAAGTCCGGGCGGAAGGGAGATCGTTGAAATGAAGACCTGCATTATGTTGGTTTGCGTCGTTTCGCTCGGCATATCGCTTTGCGCCGGAGTTTCTGCATCCGCCGCGGATGGACCTGCCTTCACCGTCGACTCTCCGTTTGACCTGACGCTTGGGTCCACGAACTACGCGGTTCGGCTCGGCAAGTCCGTGCGATCCAATACAAGCGCCTGGTATGATCCTGCGACGAAGGTGACGACAACGAACTGGAGCGCGTACGGATCCGTCCTTTTGTCCGCACCTTATCATGGCGTGAAATTTGTGAGTCTCGATTTCAAGGGCGAGGAGCGTCGGCTTGATTCCTTCCGTTTCGACATAGGGGAGAAAAAGCATGCTAGTGGCGGCACGCTGTCGGTCGAAGAATGCCGAAATGTCATGAAGGAGATCGCGGACGACATTTCAAATCGGTTTGGCGTGAAGATGGAGGCGGGCAAGAGCGACGGTGGGCTTTCCGATGAAGAGATCGACAAGCGCATCGAGCAGATGACAAAGGGCGATTCGGAAAAACGCCGGGCAGTCTCTACCAGTTTCAGTCACATCCATGGCTCCGGAGAAAGGGAAGGCGTAGGTGTCGGATATTCTTTATCCGGAATGGTTGACAGGAAGCGTAGATGCAGCGTGCATGTAAATGTCTACACCTCGTTTATCCCACGCGCAAAGGAGCCAGTGTCGGTCGCTTCTTCGTCAATTGCGGGGCTTGTCTCGCAGGAGGAGCAGGTGAAGGCGCATGCGGAGGCCAAGCGCCTGAGGGAAGCTCTTGGAAAGCTTTTCGGAATAGACTTCGACGCAACGGAGGAAAAGAAAGGGCAAAAGGGCGATTCGCCCGAATGGCCGCCGAAGAACGAATGGACGCCTATGGAACATCCCGTTGCAGGGCTTGTCGAATGCAAGCCGAACAGCGGCACGACGAGCTTCTTCCGGGTGCCGATCGTGAACTTCATTGCGCGGCGCGCGTATCCTGGCGATGTCGAGGAAGCGGAACTTCAGCGCCTGGCAAAGGATGTACTCGACAGCCTTGAGACGGCGTATGGCGAGCGGATACCCGTCGCGGACACGGCGGAGGGCCGTGCGCAGCTCGCAGAGGTGCTGGGCGCGGGCGTTCCGACGTTCGGCGACTCGCGCGCGCTTCTCGGGCTGGACAAGGTGCAGACGTTCGTCGGCAAGCTCGGCGATCTCGCCATCGACATCTCATACGCCCTGCCGCGCTACGAGAGGCGCGGCGAAGACTACCGGCTCGTCCGTCGCGGCGCAGTCGTCCTCACGATCCTGCAGTCGCCGATTATCACGCCCGGCAAGACGCTCCCTTTGAAATAAGCGCCATCCATAGCGCGGCGCATTCGCCGCGGAATATGGTATAATGCAGAAAACCTAAAGGAGTTTGAAATGACAGTCAGGTCACTTGCGGCATTGTTGATAGTGTTTGCTGTCGGCTGCGCGTCGGAGAAGGCTTTGAATCGCGGCCGCGCCAGTTCCGTGAGGGTTTCGGCGGTCGTGTTCGACAAGGCGGTTTACAATGCCGCATCGCAGGCGGAGCTGATTGAGAAGTTCCGCAGTCATGATGTCGAGCCGCTCTGGTCGCATATCCTTACGCCCGACGGCGGAGCGATATCTACTACGCGAGAAGCTCGTGTTTTCTCAGGATATGAATATGTGTCCAATATGCATAGGCCTCGCTTGATGTCTCGCCTTGAGGCTGCGCCAAGTGATGATCCTGTTGCTGATCATCCAGTAAAACAAAAGAAATACACATCAATGAATGTCGGCGAAAGGATAAACATAGGCGAAAACAAAGGTGATGTGCTGGGCGTGGAATGCGAGTTCTCGTTCGTGGAAAAGTCCAAATCTGATAATGATTTTGATATTGTCCATAGAGGCAAGGTGATTGGGACCGTTCCTGTTGGCGCAAGAGACAGCTTGGTCGGCAGCGTGCAGGCAGATGCTTCAGGATCGCAAATCATCGTCATCATCATTAGTCAGTGAAGTCGCGTTATTGGATGGATTTCCGGCGTGTGATCCGCGCGCGGTCAAGCCTTGCGGAAGACGGCAACATTTTTTGAAGTTGCAGATGAAGGCGAGCGGTGGGACTGTCGACCTGAATTCCTGTATCCAAGCGAACAGCAAATGATGCGAAAATATCGCGCGGTACGTCATTTGTGAATCATGCGGTGGCGCTATTGACATTCGTGGATGCATAGGTGTATAATATTTTCAAAAACAATGTGCATAAGGAGGGCTGATGGCGGCGACAAGACTCGCATTGAGCATGGATGAAAGCGTGGTGGAACGTGCCCGCAGGCTGGCGGAAGCGCGGAATACCAGCATTTCCAAGCTGTTCGTCTCTTTCGTGTGCATCATGGAGCAGCAGAAGGATGCCGATTGGCATGATCTCCCGCCGCTGACCAAGAAGGCGCTGGGCCTGGCCAGGGGAAGCGTTCCCGCAGATTGGGACTACCGTGGCGAGCTTGCCGCTGAACTTGCTGGAAAGTATGGTGAGGCATGAAGAAGCGTATCTTCGTCGATACAAACGTCCTTCTGGATGTTCTTCTTGAGCGTGAGGGCTTCTACTATGACGCGCTGAAGATATGGGCGACCGCCGAACTTGGCAAGGTGGAGGCCTACATCGCGGCGATTTCGCTCAACAATGTCCATTATGTGATGCGCCGCCTCAAGAGCGAGACGACGGCAATGATCGCCGTCAAGATACTTATGCAGATATTCAAGGTCGTGTCGGTTGATGCGGACATTCTGCGGCTGGCCGTAGACTTCCACGACAAGGACTTCGAAGACGACATACAGCTTCAATGCGCGCTCAGGGCGAAATGCACACAGCTCTTTACGCGCAATCCCAACCACTACGACAATTCCGCGATTGCCGTCGTCCCTCCGTCGGCATTCGTGCCGTGATGTCCGCTATAACCCGCATTCTTGCGGCGTTATTCGTAATGGGTCCACATGCGAAGAACCTTGACCATGTGTTCTTGCTGTAGAACCTGGTAGACGAGGCGATGCTGGATGTTGATTCTACGGGATATGGCGCCTTTGAGGTTCCCGACCAGTGTTTCGTAGGGCGGCGGAGTTCGGAAGGGGTCTATGGCGAGAATGCCCAGGAGCCGCTCGACGTTGGGCCGAAGGCCGGAAGACGCGATTTTCTTTGCGTCCTTCTGCGCCTGCTTCGTGTATACGAGCGTCCAGCTCACCACTTGAGTTCCGTGGAGCATTCGGAAACCGGCGTTTTCATGCCGTCTACAATCGAGTCCGCAAGCCCGGGGAAGCTGTTGAGGTAGAGAGATTCCTGAATCGCGTTCCAGTCTTCCATGGAGATGAGAACCGCCTGATTGCGCTTCCCGACGATGCAGTATC
>JAZSLQ010000090.1:0-7023 GCA_045535455.1 Kiritimatiellia bacterium
CCGCACGTGATCGATAGAATGATGAAGCGTCGTACCGACATAATAAAGCAGCGCTCCCGCCGCCGACACCTCGTCTGAACCAGCCTGCAACCCGAATCCGTCCAACGAAAGAACCTTGAAATGCCTGGTCAGCGTATCCAACGCGGCATCGCCCGAAAACGTCCAGCGATTCGATTCGTCCGGTCGCAATATCTCCGCAGGATTGCGAATCTCGACCGCCTCGGAGAGTTTGGCCTCCGATGCGAATCCGCCAACGAGAAACTGCCCTGTCGTCAAATCCAGAAGCGCCATCCCCAGCCCGTACACGGAAGCGATGTAATTGCTCGAATTCTCATCCACCAGACCATCTTCGGTCACAGTCCCGGGAGTGACTATGCGCGAGATTTCTCGCCGCACCAGCCCCTTTGCCGTCTTGGGATCTTCCACCTGCTCGCAAAGCGCCGCAGTCTTGCCGGCGCGAATCAATTTGGCAAGATATGAATTTAGCGCATGATACGGAACGCCGCACATCGGCTGATCGCCGCGATGGGTAAGCGTCGTCCCCAGGATGGGAGAGGCCACAACCGCGTCTTCTCCGAACATCTCGTAAAAATCGCCAAGCCGGAACATGACAATCGCGCCGGGAGGGACCTCGCGCTTGATCGCCATATACTGCCTCATCATCGGTGTCAATTCAGCCGCCATACCCTTATTCCAGTCTTGATTTCTGTCGCGGGTCGAATGCATCCCGCAACCCCTCACCGATCAGCACCGCCAGCAGCATAACCGAAAAAAGTGCACTGGCAGGGAAAAACACCAGCCACCACGCCCCGCGATGTTGCTGGGCCTCCTGCATCAGCTCCCCGCAGCTCGGCGTCATCGGAGGAAGGCCGAAACCAAGAAAATCAAGCGCTGCGAGAGAACCTATCGCGCCCATCAACAAAAACGGGAAAAGCGTTATCAGCGGTGTCATGGCGTTGGGAAGAATATGCAGAAAAATTATTCTGACCGCCGAAAACCCCTGCGCCTTGGCGGCCTCCACGAACATCCGCGAACGCAAGCGAAGAAACTCGGAGCGCATATAATACGAGACCGTTATCCAATTAAACGCCGCATAGCAGACCAGCAGCACCGCAAAGGATCTGCCAAGCGTAGAGCCGATGAATATCATGACATAGAGAAACGGCATCGCCGCCCATATTTCAGTAAAACGCTGCAGCAGAATATCGATCTTTCCGCCAAAATACCCTTCAATCGCACCGATGGCAAGTCCGGTCGCCATCGCCCAGAGCGCAAGCATAAGTCCGAACAAAAGAGCAATGCGCATTCCATGGACGACCCTGGAATAGACATCGCGCCCGCCGGCGTCGATTCCGAAAGGATGCTCTTTTACCGGCCTGAACGGAAACGATATCTCCGGCGGAGGCAGCTCTGTCACCGTGACCTCGGGAGGCGAAAGCGGCTCCAAGAACACCCTTCGATATCCACTCATCCGCTTGATCTTCGTTTTATAGCCATTAAACTCAAGTTTTCCACCCGAGAGCGCCTTCGCTTCGGCAAGCACCTCGGCAGGCCCCTCAAAACATTCTATCTCTCCGGAATCGAGCAGATTGAACCTTGCAGTCTTTATTTCATACGTGCGCCTGATTTCCGGCTCGCGATACTTTTCAAGCGATGAGACATCGACCACCGCCATCGGATCACACGGACAAACAAAATCCGCCATCATGCAAAACAGGAAAATCGCCCCGAACAGCAGCAACGACCACCACGCACGCCGGTTGCGGCGGAAATTGCGGAATCGTTTGACGGTCAATGGAGAAAAAATCATTTTTTCGAGAAATCGATCCTTGGGTCGATGAGCATGTACAAAATATCGCTGATAAGATTGCCTAAAAGCTGAAATGAAGCAGTAAGCGAAAGCAATGCGAGAAACACCGAATAATCCCGGCCGTTGAGAGCATCCCAGGAAAGCCTGCCCATGCCGGGAATCTCGAAGATGGTCTCGACTATGATCGAACCGGCGAAAAGAAACGATATGACAGATCCAAAACCCGTTGCCACCGGAATAAGCGCATTGCGCAGCGCATGCCCCCAAATCGCCCTCCGGCGGGTTCCGCCTTTGGCTATGACCGTTCGCACATAATCGGCTGATATCTGATCGAGGAGCGAATTTTTCATCAGCAAGGTAAGCATCGCGAACGACCCGGCCACATAGCAGGCCACCGGCATGGCCATGTGCCACGCCCGATCCACGAAACGCTCCCAGAGCGTAGGCTCAAAATCGAAATCGCCGGAGATTCCTCCAAGCGGGAAAAAACTCCACAGGCCATCGACGGTTCCGCAGAAAAGCGTCTTGAGCAGCATGGCCAACGCAAACGACGGAATCGCATACGCGGCGAAGACCACCAGCGAGGAAACAGCGTCAAACGCCTGTCGATGCTTGAGAGCCTTTGCTATGCCAAGAGGTATGCAAATCAGATACGTAAGCAGAAACGAAGCAAGGCCGAACCAAAGCGACACCGGAATGCGCGAGCGTATCAGCTGCCACGCGGTTTTATCGGGATAATCGTAAGACGGAAGATCCATCCCCATCTTTTTCTCCACCAACCAATGCCAATATTGCTTTAGGAGCGGCTTGTCGAACCCGAATTGCGCCTCCAGACTTTTGCGGTATTCCTCGGAAATCTTCGCCGCTCCGGCCGCGGACCGGCCTTCACCGGAAGCAACCTCGGCCGACATGCCCTTCATCCGCATGATCCGCATCTCCACCGGTCCGCCGGGAAGAAAGCGCGTAAGTGAAAAACATACCAAGGTTATGCCGAGAAAAGTCGGCACCATCATCAATAGACGCTTGAATAGATAGCAAAGCCTATCCATTTGAATTCTTCTTGGCCCAAATCGCCTGCCTGGCCACTCCCAGCATGAGTGCGGCATCGTCCTTGGTCACGACCCCGCGGGAAAAAACGCGATGAAACCCCTGCATGAAATGGCTCTCCTGCTCGCTCTTCATGAAGCCTATCTCCTGCAACATCGCAGACCAGTTCTTCATCAGCTGCATCTTCTGCGCCTGTGGCGCGGGCGGCGCCTTTTCGTGCGGCGGGACATACCGGCCCGTAGCGGTGAAAAGCTCGTAACAAGTGATAAGCACCGCCTGCGAAAGATTTATCGAAGTGTATCCCTCGTCGACGGGAATCCTGATAAGGTGCGTACACTGCGCGACCTCTTCGTTGAGAAGCCCCTTGTCTTCGCGCCCAAAGACAACTGCGACAGGCCCAGTCTCCGCAATCGAGAGAATGTCTGCCGCACAGTCGCGCGGCGCCTTGACGTGCTGGCGGTAAAGTCCCTCACGGGCAGTCGTGCCGACGACAGCCACGCAGTCAGCAACCGCTTCCTCGAACGTCGCAAACTCCTCGCGAGCGTTCATTATGTCAGTCGCGTGGACGGCCATCCTCTCGCCCTCATCCCAAGAATTCTGGAGATTCGGCGCAGCGAGGCGAAGATGGCGAATCCCCATGTTCGCCATGGCGCGGCAGCTTGAGCCGACGTTGCCAGTGTAGAGCGTACCGACAAGAACGATGCGTATGTTGTCGAGGGGATTCATCGCGCCGCTATTTCCCGTCGTCTTTCGGACCCTCGCAGATGATGCCCTCGAAAACTTCGAGGTAGTCGTCCTGCCCTGTGCTCGGGTTCACGGCCTTCGTGAACACTCGGCACGAAATGCCGTTGGCGTGGTACAGCCATTTCTCGTTGTCAGTGCGATACATGGTCCCCACCGGAAGCGTATTCATGCACTCCCAGGCGAGAAAGTCATCCCCGTCCGGCAGCGTCACGCGAACGCCAAGCTTCGTCTTCATGTCCAGCACTTTGCCGTTCGGGGCCGTGAACTTCGATACATGGTCCTTCTTTGACTGACCGTACTCGACAGCCACTATGTTGCCCTCACTGTCGGTGAACATGCACACTTGCTGTGGCTTGAACGACGTGCAGCCGACGAGCATCACAAGCATCGCCGCGACGAGCGAAAGCGCAAGCGCCGAAAGCTTCTTCGCGACAATTCCGCCAACAATCTTCGGGTCGGCCTTGCCCTTCGAGAGCTTCATGACCTGCCCGACGAAAAAGCCGGCCGCCGCCTTCTTGCCATTCTTGAAGTCCAGCACGGGCCCAGGGTTCGCGGCAATCGCCTGGTCAACGAACGCCTCGAGCGCGGCAGTGTCGCTAACGGCGCCAAGCCCGCGTTCTTTCACGATCTGCTCGGGGTCGCCGCCCTTCTCGAATATCTCAGGGAGAAGTTCCTTGAGCGTAGGGCCGTTGATCGTCCCGGCGACAGAGAGTTTCACGAGCGAAGCAAGCGCGGCAGGCGTCATCGCGCACTCGCCAATGGACTTCCCGCTGGCGTTCATAAGGGCCATTACGTCGCCCATGAAGAGATTGCAAAGCGCCTTCGCCGTCTTCTTGTCGAGCCCCTTAGCTGCGGCCTCGTACCAGTCGGCGTTCTCCTTGTGCTGCGAAAGGACCTCGGCGTCGTATTCCGCAATGCCGTATTCCTCCACCATGCGAGCGCGCCTCGCCTCGGGCTTCTCGGGGAGGAGCTTGCGCCACTCCTCTATCGTCGCCTCGTCAAGTTCGACGGGCACTAGGTCGGGTTCTGGGAAATAGCGGTAGTCGTGCGCATTTTCCTTGGAGCGCATCGAGGCAGTCTCCATCGCCTCGGGATCCCACCTGCGCGTCTCCTGCACGATTGGGATCGAATGTGCCATGCACTCCCTCTGGCGCCTCGCCTCGTGGACGAGCGCGGCGTGTATGCCGCTGAAAGAGTTCATGTTCTTTATCTCGACCTTCGTCCCGAGCTTCTTCTCTCCGACGGGCCTGATTGAGATATTGACGTCCGAGCGCATGTTGCCCTCTTCGAGGTTGCAGTCGCTGACGCCAGCGTAGATAAGCATTTCCTTTAGCGCAGTCAGATAGGCAATTGCGTCATCGGCAGACTCCATGTCTGGCTCGGAGACAATCTCCATAAGGGGAGTTCCACCACGGTTGAAGTCAACGCCCGATGTCGTCGCATAGTGGTTGATCTTTGCCGCGTCTTCCTCGAGATGGATGTGGTTTATGCGAATGAACTTCTTCGTGCCGTCGGCGCGCGTGATCTCGACGCCGCCGCCGATGCAGAGTGGACTGCCGTTCTCGGAAATCTGGTAGTCCTTCGCCATGTCTGGATAGAAGTAGTTCTTGCGGTCGAACGTCGCATGGCGGTTAACCTCGCAGCCGAGCATCATCCCGCTCATTACGGTGAGTTTTACGGCTTCTTTGTTCATCACTGGAAGCGCCCCAGGATAACCAAGGCACACGGGGCATACGTTCGTGTTCGGCTCGCAGCCGGTCTTCAAAAGGCAACCGCAGAACATCTTCGTCCGCGTCTTAAGCTGGACATGTGTCTCAAGCCCTATGGTGTTCTCAAATTCCATGTGTCAATTCCCAGAAGATGCCCTTGCGAGATTTCGCAAGTATGCGCCGTAAGTGGACTTCCCGTACGCGTCGGCGAGCTTCTTGAGCTGTGCGTCGTCAATCCAGCCGCGCGACCACGCAATCTCCTCGATGCAGGAAATCTGCAGTCCCTGGCGCTCGATGAGCGCACGCACGAAATTCGTTGCGTCCGCGAGCGACTGGTGTGTGCCCGTATCTAGCCATGCGAAGCCGCGACCCATCGTCTCGACAGAAAGCCGTCCTTCCTCGAGATACTGGCGGTTAAGGTCTGTGATCTCGTATTCGCCGCGCGCGGACGGCTTGAGCGCCGCGGCCTTCTTCACTACGTCGTTGGGATAGAAATAGAGCCCGACGACAGCATAGTTGGACTTCGGCTTCGCCGGCTTCTCCTCGAGCGAGACCGCATGTCCTTCGGCATCGAACTCAACGACGCCGTAGCGCTCTGGATCAGAAACGCGATAGCCGAACACGGTCGGCTCCTTGCGGTCGGCGGCAACCTTGAGAAGACGCGGCAAATCGGCGCCGTAGAAGATGTTGTCGCCCAGCACAAGGCAGGCGTCATCTTCTCCAAGAAACTCCGCACCAAGCACAAACGCCTGCGCGAGACCGTTCGGCACTTCCTGCACCTTGTAGGAGAACTTCATGCCAAGGTCCGAACCGTCACCAAGAAGACGCTCGAAATTAGGGAGGTCAGTCGGCGTCGAAATGATGAGCACCTCGCGTATTCCCGCGAGCATCAAGGTCGACAGCGGATAGAATACCATCGGCTTGTCGTAGACGGGCAGAAGCTGCTTCGACACGACGCGCGTAAGCGGATGGAGACGCGTTCCCGCGCCGCCAGCGAGTATGATTCCCTTCCTTGCCATCACTTTTCCTCCCACGGTTCAATGTCCTTGAGAAAAGGATTCTTCACATCCTTCTCAGAAAGCTTTAGCTCGATGCCGAGATCGGGCCACTCTATACCAAGCGCAGGGTCGCTGAACAGCATCCCCCTGTCGGCCTCCTTGCAGTAGAGACGGTCGCACTTGTAGCTGAAGAGGGTATCGTCCTCAAGGACGATAAACCCATGCGCGAAGCCGCGCGGGATATAGAGCTGCCTGCGGTTCTCGGCCGAAAGCGTCACTGCGACATGGCGACCGAAAGTCGGGGAGCCCTTGCGTATGTCAACTGCAACATCCCACACCGCGCCGCACACGACCCTGACGAGCTTCGCCTGGGTGTGCGGCGCGGCCTGCCAATGCAGGCCGCGCACAACGCCCTTCGACGAGAACGACTCGTTGTCCTGAACGAAGTCGGCGTCGATTCCAGCGGCTTTATATCGCTCTGCGTTGTACTGCTCCGAGAACCAGCCGCGGCTGTCGCCGAACACCTGGGGCTCGACGATCACCACGCCTGGTATCTCGGTAGCGACAACGTTCATAGGCCCTTAGCCCCTGAGCGCGGCCTGAGCCGCCGCAAGGCGCGCGATCGGCACGCGGAACGGCGAGCAGCTGACGTAGTTGAGGCCGATCTTGTGGCAGAACTCGACGGACGACGGGTCGCCGCCGTGCTCGCCGCAGA